>NZ_ATVA01000005.1 GCF_000420485.1 Paucidesulfovibrio longus DSM 6739
GAAGCTCCGGGAGGCCGGAGCACGCATCTCCATGGATGGCCGAGGCCGCTGGATGGACAACGTTATGATCGAGCGTCTCTGGCGCTCCTTGAAGTATGAATGCGTGTATCTGCGGGAGATCGAGACGGGCAGCGAGCTTCGCCGCACCCTGGCCTGGTGGATTGATTTCTACAACAACCGGCGTCCGCACAAGACCTTTGACGGCAGAAAGCCGATGGAGATATATCAGCAATTCAAGCCAGAGGGGGTACCTCCTCTGGCTTGCCCGAAAAAGGCGGCATAGCCCATGAATCTGTCCACCTTAGTTTTGCCGCTGACTGGTCCGAAGAAGTGAACCCACTTCTCAGAAGTGATGATCCCTTCCTCCTCTACCTGCCCAACGCGAAGACTTCTCTTGTCATTCTGGAGGTCAGTCAGCCGTAATATGAGATTGTTTGGCTTGACGATCTGGTATGTGTTGAAAGACTCTGGCAGAAGACCGAAATTCTTTTCGACATCACGCCGAATGATTCGCCCGTAGCTCAATGACAGAACATTAGTGATCTGGCCAAGGTCATTACACACTTTCTGCTCATTGAACACGCGAAAGGTCGGGAATACATTCCACCCTTCGGGAATTGCTCCCACCCATTCAACCCCGGAATCCTTGTATTCCGCATACGCCCGATACTTGCCCATCACTCCCCCCCCTGCGCCATCTGGTTGAGAATGAGCCGGATCACGGTGTCCCTTTCCTCGAAATTTCGGGCGGATTCAGTTGTTGTTGTTTTTGCAACAGCTGCCCCAAGGCCATTTGATTTCGCTTGCGACATACAACAAGGCATCAGTCCATCCCCCCATAAACCCTCTTGGCCCGATAGGCCTGTTTCGGATGTTTTGGGGCATCTGGGAACATGAGTTCCAGTTCTCCTACCCGGACCATTGCAGAGAGATACTCCTTGGCAAGATACTGGGGATTTTTTTTAAGGATACCGGCCAACTGCTTGGCGGAGAAGGGCTGCTGCCCGCACAGGTAGAGGATGATCCTTTTCACGTCATCACCGCGAGGCGACTTGTCCGCAGAAATACCTAAAGCCTCTTCACAGTTGCTCCGTATGCTTTCCATGGCATCAGAGGTTCCGTCGAGCTTAAGAGGTTTCGTGTCGAGCTTAAGAGGTTCTGCTCCCGACTTGGTAGGTTGCGACGTCATATCGCCATGGGAGTCCGCACTCCTCGGGCTTGTCGTTTCCAGCGTGTCGAAGAGGCTCGGCAGCCTCGGACGAGAGGTAAACTTATCAGAGAGAACATAGTAGGTTCCTCTGCCAGCTCCTTTGGATTCAAGAACACCGAGATCGCGCAACTGGCACAGATCGTGGCTGGCCTCGACGAAGTGGACCTTGTTCAAGTCGCGGTATGCGCTGTTGCTGACGCTTCCGGTCTCACGCGCGTAGACCAAGGCCTTGCTCTGCTCGTTGGTGGGGTTCAGATGCCTGAACCGCCCAAGCCACTCCACGTCCTGCTCGCTCAGAAAATGATGAAAAAGATAGGTTGCCCGGAATTCATCGCCATGCCGATCAGACTCGAACTGTGGCAGCTCCAGACCGGCCTGCTCCATGAGGGTGCGCATGACCCGTATGCCGCTCCCCTTGGTCTCGGCAAGATGGGTCTCATGGAGCACGGCGGCCAGTGCCGGATTTCGGACCACCGAACCGGGCTCTCCGAGTTGTTCTGTGGGTTTGAGAGAGTGTCCCGGATTTCGAATTTCAAGCCTGTTGGCATACCGGATGATCTGCACAGGCTGATGCTTCTGGTAGTTCCTGTGCATCAGGGCGTTGACCACAGATTCGCGAACGACATCCACGGGCAATACAGGCCGATCCTTTCTCGCAAGCTCGCCGGTCGGCAGATTGAACGACTTTGGCAAATCGTCCATGACGGCAGCGACGCTGCGGCGAATCAACCGAAACAGCGAGTCACGCAGGTCCACAGTGTCAAAACGATGATTCGGGTCTTCGACCCACTCCCTCCCAGAGATTCGGATGTAGTCAACGCGAACGGCGGGCATCAAACGACGCAGAGCACTTTGCTTTCCGAACAACAGTATGCCAGCTATCGTCGGCTTCAGGATTCCCTGAACCTTTCTGGCGCAGCTTAAAGACCGCAACAGCTCATCGTCATCCCATCCGAGTTCCTCGGCATTGGGGTTTGCATTGGCTCGCTCGGCACGATAGATGGCGACGGCATCAGGATCGATGTCCTCCATCTCCGCATCAACCGGAATAGTCGTGTCGAACTCGGTTGCACTCTTCTGACGATACAACTCCTGAAGATCTTGATCCACACAGCGGATGTCACCGCTCGGCCCACGACGATATGCCCCTTTGGGCAGACCGCTTGCCGCTCGGTATACTGGCTTTTGATTAGGGTCTGCCTCGGCCACGTAGAATGCCAGAACAGTCTTGCCGTCTATCGTCTCTGCCCATGAATGAATCTGGACCGCGACATTCAACGACGACCGGCATTGGCTCGTCAGGTCATTTTTCAGTTTGTCGGGGTCATCGACTCCAACGACCTCATATCCACTCGGACTGTCCGCATTCTCGGCAATGCCCAAGATCAGATATCCACCCCCCAAGTTCGGTTCATTGGCAAAAGCAATGACTGTCTCAAGAATGGACTTGCCAATCTCGGAACCGGTCTTGACTTCAATCCGGTCGGACTCGTCATACATGAAGAGATGCTGGAGCAAATCTCCAATGCTCTGTTGTTCCCAGTGTCTCAACTGTGCACCTCCTGCAACAAGGCCATGATCTCCGCCGACACCTGGTCGAGGTCCGCGTCGATCTCTTCCAGCGGGCGCGGCGGCACGTATTTATAAAAGTGCCTGTTGAACGGAATCTCATAGCCCACGATGCCGACCTCGCAGTCGCTTCCATCACACTTGCCCTTGTCGATCCACGCATCCGGCACATGCGGCAGCACCTCGCGCTCGAAATACGCCTGCACATCCTCCTTGAGCGGGATGTTCTCATTGTCCCGCAGGCTCGGGTCCGGCTCGGGCTTACCCTTGACCATGCAGACTTCCGCTGCAGGATCATGCTCCCCAAGATGCTTCTGGAGCAGCTTGAACTGTACCGCGCTCACCTCGGCCCCAGCTTTCCTGAGCGCCTTCTTGAACGCAGAGCGGGAGAGGTACTTTTCGTCGAGCTTGGGCAGTGCGGCCAAGAGTGCTTCCCTGAGCGCCCCATCCCACTTGGCCCACGGCCCATCCGCCTTGAGCGCGGCGATACGGACTTCGTCATGGGGGTGGAAGGCAAGCTGGAGCGGGCGTTCAACGGTGATGCGGCGATAGCCGAAGTCGTTGGTATCAAACACCTTGCAGTTCTCATCCGCAAGGCAATCGCCATAGGCACGGACGATGTCCTCGATCTGCTCCTCGCTGATGTGCCTGCGCTTTGAGCCGAGCGACTTGCGCATGGGCAGGAACATCTCCGTTGCGTTGAGCAGGTGCACCTTGCCCTTGCGGTAAGCGGGCTTGCGGTTGCTCAGCACCCATATGTAGGTGGCGATGCCGGTGTTGTAGAACATGTCCGTGGGCAGGGCCACAATGCCTTCGAGCAGGTCGTTCTCGAGGATATAACGGCGAATCTCGGACTCGCCAGAACCGGCACCGCCCGTGAAAAGCGGAGAGCCGTTGAGGATGATGCCGATCCGCGAGCCGCCCTCGTTCACGGGGCGCATCTTGCTGATGAGATGCAGCAGGAACAGGAGCGAACCATCGGACACACGGGGCGTGCCGGGACCGAAGCGGCCATCAAAGCCCCTGAGTTTGTGCTCGTCCTCGACGACGCGCTGAATCTTTTTCCAGTCCACGCCGAAAGGCGGATTGGACAGCATGTAGTCGAATTTTTCATTGGGAAGCTGGTCATCGGACAGCGTGTTGCCGAACTTGATGTTGGACACGTCCTGCCCCTTGATGAGCATGTCCGCCTTGCAGATGGCGTAGGACTCGGGGTTGAGTTCCTGTCCGTGATTGCGGATCACCGCCTCAGGATTCAGGGTGCGCATGAGTTCCGTGCCTTCGGACAGGAAGCCCCCAGTACCAGCCGTCGGATCATAGAGCGAGCGGACCACGCCGGGCTTGGAAAGCACGTCATCATCGTCGATGAACACAAGGGACGTGGCAAGGTGCACGATGTCTCGCGGGGTGAAATGCTCACCGGCGGTCTCGTTGGAAGATTCAGCGAACTTGCGGATGAGCTCCTCGAACACAAGGCCCATGGTGTGGTTGTCGATGGCTTTCGGGCTCAAGTCCCATGTCGAAAACTTCTTGGTGATCATGTAGAGCAGGTCGGAGGCATCAAGCTGCTCAAGGAAGTCGGAGAAGTGGAAATACTCGAATATTTCACGGGCGTTGGGGCTGAACCCCTGCACGTAGGCTTCGAGGTTGTCGAGGGTCTGGGTCGAGCCTATGGAGGCCATGGTCATGGGCGAGACGTTGTAGAATTGCTGTTTCGCAGCCCGCTTGAGCAGGGCATCGACGCCATCGCCGAAATCCGCATGTTTTTGGGCAGCGGCAAGCACGGCATCTTTGGTGGGCTCCAGCACGCATTCGAGACGACGCAGGAGTGTGAAGGGGAGAATGACGCGGCCATACTGGGACTGCTTGAAGTCGCCACGAAGGAGGTCGGCAACGGCCCAGATGTTGGCAGCGGTGGCGGAAAAGTTGGTCATGAGAGATGGCGTTCCTTTTCAGGTGGTTGCGTATGAAATGAATACCAGACTACATACCCCTTGCCTCAGTGATGAGGCAAGGAGTTATCTGCAACTCGATAGCAAGCCCATACAGAAGACAACTTTTGCAATTTATCACAGTAAGTTACTGGGGGCAAAGGTTGATCCTCTCGGCCTTCCATGATATCTGCTTGCCGACGGTTGCTGAAGCCTTGGTTAACCCAGCATTTTTCAACGATAACCGCCTGAACCGTGGACTGCCGAGGAGCACAACGCGGCAGATTCAGGGCAAAATAGACAATGGAGAATAAATGGCCGATCACACGGTGAAGACATGGGAGCGGGAGTTGCTTGACGATCTCCCTGCTCCGCTTAGGGCAGCTGCAGACCTCAGACTACGGGACAACCTCGGACCAGACCCCGTCCTCACCAAAACGGACTTCACACACATTGAAAGTGCACTGGACGCCCTGAAGAGCATGTTTCAGGAGGAGTATGGTGGCCGAATCAGGAAATCGACTCGCTCAATGTGGCCTTTCAACGATGATTCAGCGAACCTTCCGCCGAAATTTGAGCAGGTGTTCCTGTACATCCTCAAGAATGCCTTGACCGGCAAGACCGAAGACAAGGTGAAGCGTGCCATCGAGAAGGCAGGTGGGCGTCCATACACGAAGCATGACTATGGTAACAACGACTACGGCGATACAGTCGTACAACCTGACACCAAGATCATCGGCACCGCTCTGGGGTGCGACGCACGGACAGTTCAGCGGGAAATCGAGAAGATGGTAAAGGTGGGAGTGCTCAAGCCGCTCAAATCAGCACGAAATGCGAAGCGGATGTATGCCATCGGAACGCTGGCAGTATAGATGGGTCGCCAACTCAAGGTTTCCCCCTTCATCAAGAGAACAGCCTTGCGCAATGATTTCAGGGCAGCGTTCGCCAAGCTGTGAGGCGACAAACTTGAACGACAATGTCGGACAGACTTTTTCAAAATATCGCACAACGCTATGAAAAACCAGCAATAATCAGAGCATGAACGACATCAGCAGCACATAAAACCATTGGCAACAAAGAGTTTCCTAAAATCCAGATACAAATACACACTCAAAATCATCATAGAAACCTCATGCGACCTGGGGCGTTACTGTTTTCCTTCTCACCTGACCCATGGTGATCTTGGTTTGGTTAGCCCCCCTTCGGGGGGCACACTCCACTCCGCTTCGCTCCGTTCCGTGGAGGTTGGAAACCTTCCATTGGGTGCTGAGGAGCAGAAAACCCAGGGCGCGAAGCGCACTTGTGGTCTGATGAGGAGACCGAGGCCGAAGGCCGAGGGAAACGAGACAGACCACCCACACAAATGGAACATGACCAGACGACCCCAGTAGAGACCTTGAAGCAAGAGCCCCCTTCGGGGGTAGCTCCGCTTCGCTCCGCGTTTGTCTTCAACATGGAAGAAATACATCCCAACACCCCAACAAGGAGGAGGAAGGGAGCGTAGCGACCTGACGGACTTCGTCCGACACGACCAACAACAGCATGGGTACCGGCTTCGCCGACTGGAACAACAACGCCCCGCATTTTGACCGTCTTTTTGGGCTCCATATTTTTTTTCTCGGACTTGCCCTCATCCAACTCATACAGTGGGTTTTTCCCATGAAACAGGCGAGTCGTTTGCGCTTGTTTCCCACGTGAACGGAAGATTCACACCAGCTCCATCAACTCCACGGACCGCCGTAGCTCTTCGTCCAGCAAGTGGGCATAACGCTGCGTCATCTGTGGAGACTTGTGCGTCAGGAGCCGCTGCAGGGCAAGCATGGACACTTGCCCAGATGAAGCAAGATGTGACGCGAAATTGTGCCGCAGCCCGTGGAAGCGAAAATCTGGTGCTATACCAGCAGACATTTTCGCCCTGTCCCATGCGGTGCGAATGTCCTTCCGCTCCTTTCCGCTTTTTCCGGGAAAAGCGTATGGCGAAAAGCTGGGGCCAAACAGCTTCAACGATTCACGCAAGGCATCCATCGCTCCCGAATTAAGAGGCAACACGCTGTCCTTGCCCCCCTTGGTGTCCACGAGGCGTACGCATCCACGTTCCATGGACACGTTGTCCCACCTGAGCCCGAACACCTCCACCCGCCGAAACCCTGTGAAGAACGCGAACTTGATGGTGATGGTGCTGCCCGATTCTTCCATTGATCGAGGAACGATAGCAACTTGCGAATCTCTTCCGGCACAGATACTCGGTGCGCTCGTTGTTGATGACAGGCATCCTGATCCCGGCAACAGGATTCTCCCCTGCATAAAGCCCCATCTGCTTTGCCCAGTTGAACACCCTCAACGAGGACCAGAACCTGTTTGATCGTCGCAGGGGCATAAACCCGCTTGCCCATCATGACTTCAGGAAGCCGTTGGACCTCATAAGGTGTAACGGCATCCATCCTCCGCCCCCTCAGATGGGGAAGCACATGATTCCGCCAACGCTCCTCATCGTCCCGCCACGACTTCTTGTGAATCTGCGCCCACGCCAGAAATTGCTCTCCAGCCTTGTCGATCAACGGATTGTCCTGATTACCGAACAGCTTTCGTTGCTGGGCCTCGGCCATGAACGTCGCTTCCAGTTTCCGGGCAGTGGTGATGTTGTCCACCGACTTGGTCACCCGTTTCCCGTCATGTGATTTCACTATGACTCGATACATGCATCCGGAAAGAGACTCCCCGCACTTTTTGCATTCCCTCGACCGAACATTCGCATTGCTCTTGCACGACCTGCAAATGAGATTGATCGCCATACCAGCTCCTTGGACACCACTTCCGGGTGTGAACAAAGTGTGAACACGACACGTCCAAAGAGACTTGCTTTCTTTACGGAGCCCATCACTTCACGCAACATTTCAGCATGTTGAGCAACTGCGGGCAAAAGAGTGGAGATAACCGATGGCAACAAAAAAGGATGCCAGACCAACCGGTCGGCATCCATGAACTTTTTGTGATTGAAGAGGTTGATTTGGCTTCCTCAAGGACTCTCCCGTTGGGATTTTGAGTCCGCTGCGTCTACCAATTCCGCCATCCCGGCGTGGAAGAGGTTCTATTTAGGAGAATGGGGGCGGCGTGTCAACAGCGATACGTTCCTGCAAGAGGAGCCGCGAGGCCAGAAACCGAGATCTGAAGCCGGAAGCCAGGCACGGTGGTCGGGCGCGGAACCGTGCCGGGCGCTGGAGCTTGGGCCGGGCGCTGGAGCTTGGGCCGGTCACGAGATCGCCTCGGCCGCAAGGCAATAAAAAAGGCCCGCCGGAGCGGGCCTTGATCGCAAAAGCGCGGACGCGCAGGCCGAAGCCTAGTAGCGCGGACGGCTCTCGCGGGGTTTGGCCTCATTGACCTTCAGGTCGCGGCCCTGGAAGTTCTTGCCATTGAGGGCGGAAATGGCCTCGGCGGCACCGTTGTCGTCCATCTCCACGAAGCCGAAGCCACGGGGACGGCCGGTCTCGCGATCCTCGACGAGCTTGACGGAAATGACTTCACCGTACTGCTCGAAGGCGGCGCGAACATCGTTCTCGGTGGAGCTCCAGGGCAAGTTGCCAACATAAATGTTCTTGGACAAGTTAGTAACCTCGAAAAAAGAAAGGAAGGAGAGCCGCACGCGACGAACAGGCCCCTGCTCCGTGCAGGGAGTGCCGCGCCGTTCTCTCCCAAGACAGGCCACATATATACCTTGCCCAAACGGAGTCAAGTATTTCCTGTCCGAATCTGCAAATTATTCCTGCACAAATATCAACGGGTTCCGATGAAATCACACCTCATCGCCCTTGCGTGCGCTTCGACAAAGAGATATTTCACCCGCACTTCAACCTTTCAGCCCGGAGATTTCGATGATTCTGCCCGTCGGCTCCCTGGTCAACGCCCTGGCCATCATTGTCGGTTCCATCTGCGGCCTGCTGCTGCACAACCGCTTTCCGGACCGCATCCGCATCATCGTTTTCCAGGGGCTGGGACTCTGCGTGCTGGTCATCGGCTTCCAGATGGCCTTCAAGGCCGAGGACATGCTCGTGGTCATCTTCTCGGTCCTGCTCGGCGGCATAGCCGGGGAGCTGCTGCGCATCGACCGCCACCTCGACTCCCTCGGTGACCGCCTCAAGGCCGTGGTGCGCTCCAAGAACGAGCGCTTCACCGAAGGCCTGGTCACGGCCTCGCTGATTTTCTGCATCGGGGCCATGGCCATCGTGGGTTCCTTTGACGAAGCCATCCGCGGCGACCGCACCCTGCTCTACACCAAGTCCGTGCTCGACGCCTTCGCGTCCATCGCCCTCTCGGCCTCCTACGGCCTGGGCGTGCTCTTCTCCTTCATCGCCGTGCTGCTCTACCAGGGCATGTTCACCATCTTCGCGGGCTACCTGCAACACTGGTTCTCCCCGACCATGATCGCGCAGCTCACGGGCACGGGCGGCGTGCTGATCATCGGCATCGGCATCAACCTGCTCGACCTCAAAGCCATCAAGCTGGCCAACCTCCTGCCCGCCCTGGTCTTCATCGTGCTGCTGACCCTGGCCAAGGGCTTCGTCTTCGGCGCGTAGCCGGGAGCACAAGAAAGGCCCGGCGAACCGGGCCTTGCGGATATTTCCAGGCTGGCCGGAAGGCTAGCCTTTCTTTTTTTCCGCGAACTCCAGCAGCTCCTCGTAGACGTGCTGCACTTCGGCCACGGGCATGAATTCCGCGATGCGCATGCCCGCGATGTAGCCGCGGCCGAACTTTTCGGCCCAGGGGCGCTGCGAAAGCTCCTCCCAGGCGCCCTTGCCCGGCGTGTCGATGAACGGCGCGTCGTCCTGGGAAATCGTGACCTCGAAGGCCTCGTATTCGAACGGGTCGTCCAGGACCGCTTCCGGCGTGCTGGCGTGGTTGTCGCTGGCCTGCACGGAAAAGGTGAACATGCCTTTGATCTTGATTTCCTTGAAGCTCCGGCCCCAGCCCTCCGGGGAACGGTACTCCTCCACGAGCAATTTTCTGAAGTCGTCGGCCATGCGGTGCGTTTCCTTCTGCGTATGAGGTTTCGCGCCCCTTCAGGACGCGGCTGAATCTAGTCGATGGTCTCCATGGCGGCGAAGCGCGGCTCGTGCAGCGGCAGAACCTTGTCGGCCAGGCCGCGCGCCTTGAGCAGGATGTCGTAGGCGTCCTTGACGTTCAGGTGCGTGCCCGGCGGAATGACCTCCATCTCCATGCCCCGGATGGCGGGCGGCGGATTGAGGTTTTCGTCGATGGTGCAGAATCCGCAGATCAGGGCCTTGCCGCCCGGCGTATCCACGAGCACGGACATGCCTCCCTCGGTATGGGCCGGGGTGTGCAGCATGGTGATGCCCGGCAGGACTTCGGTATCCTCCCTGAGCGGCACGATCTGCCCGGCTTCCTCCACATCCTCCACGAAATCGGCAAGGTACCGATAATCAAGCGGATGAGGGTCGTGGATGTTCTCCAGTTCCTTCTCGTGCACGTAGATCTTGGCGTTCACGCACTTGTAGTCGTTTTCGCAATGGTCGTTGTGCAGGTGGGTATGCAGGATCACGTCCACGTCTTCGGGCTTGAGGCCGAACTTGGCCAAGCCTTCCTCAAAGGTGTGGATCTTGCCCCCCAGGGCCTTTTCGCGTTCCGCGGACTGGATCGGGTGCATTTCCCCGGTGTCCACGAGGATGGTCTTGTCCCCGCCCTCAAGGTACCAGACGTAGAGCGGAATCACGAATTCCTTTCCCTGGTTGTACTGGTAGGTCATCATGCTCTTGTCGAACACCTTGGTGCCTACCGCGATGGGATGAATCTTGTAGGTCATGTGCTTACCTCCGAGTCCCGATTATGCCTCTTCGGGCCGGGAACGTCCATGAGCCGAGTTCGTCAGTAGAGAATGCCGATGACCGCGCCCGTGAGCAGGGTGGCGAAAACGCCCGCCACGATGGAGCGCGGTCCCAGGGCCACGATCTCGTCCCGCCGCTCCGGGACCATGGCCCCGATGCCGCCGACCATGATGCCGAGGCTGCCCAGGTTGGCGAAGCCGCACATGGCATAGGTCATGATCATGCGGCTGCGCGGGCTGAGCGCGTCCGCAGGCAGGCGGGCCATGTCCAGGTAGGCCACCAGCTCGTTGAGCACGATCTTGGTGCCCATGAGGCTGCCCGCGGTCTGGGCCTCGCTCCAGGGCACGCCGGCCAGCCAGACCAACGGGCTCATGATCCAGCCGAGCATGCGTTGCAGCGTCAGGGGATCGCCGCCCGGCAGGGGCAGGGTCTCCAGAATCATGTTCGCCAGGGCCACCAGGGCCACGAAAACCACGAGCATGGCCGTGACGTTGAGGAGCAGCTTGACGCCTTCCACCGTGCCCTTAACCACGGCATCCATGCTGCTCAGGGCGGCCTGGGGCGGCTGGACGCGGCCCACGGTGATCTCCCCTGTTTCAGGAATCATCAGCCGGGAAACCATGATCGCGGCCGGGGCGCTGATGATGCTGGCCACGAGGATGTGGCCCAGGGCGCCGGGTACCACGGGCTCCAGGATGCTCGCGTAGAGCACGAGCATGGTTCCCGCGATGGTGGCCATGCCCGAGGTCATCAGCGTGAACAGCTCGCTGCGGGTCATGCGCGCGAGGTACGGCCGGATGAACAGCGGGGCCTCGATCATGCCCACGAAAATATTGGCGGAAACGGAAATGCCCAGAGCGCCGCCCACGTTCATGGTCCTTTCCAGACAAAAGGAAAAGCCCCGCACCAGCAGCGGGATGATCCGCCAGTAGTAGAGCAGGGACGAGAGCGCGCTGATGACCAGGATCAGGGGCAGGGCCTTGAAGGCCAGGACAAAGGCCGCGCCGGGCCAGGGCTCGCTGAAGGGCAGGTCCGCGCCGCCGAGGTAGCCGAACACGAAGCCCGTTCCCGCGTTGGTGGCGTTCTGCAGGGCCGTCACCAGGGCGTTCAGGCCGAGCATGGCGTTTTCCAGCATCGGCGCCTTGAGCAGCAGGAGCGCCAGCCCCAGTTGCAGCGCCAGTCCGACCACGATCTGCCGAGAGCTGACGGCGCGGCGGTTCTCGCCGCAGACCCAGACCAGGGCCACCAGGGCCGCCATTTTCAATGCCCCGAAAACGATATCCATTGCCTTCCCTCTTGCGCTTTGCGCGCCATTTCGGCGCGCACGTCCCCCTCGGCGGCCCTGACGAGCCAACAGTCAGCCGTTACTGGTTTTTCCTTGTCGAGGCAAGCCCCTGCCGGGCGCGGGGCCGGGAAAGCGCGAAAGAATCAGGACGAAGCGCGCCGCGGGGAGCGGACCGGCAGCTCCAGCGCGCCCACGGCGGGCAGGCCGAGCAGGGTCAGCCCGCCGAGAAGCATGAAGCCGCCCCCGAATCCGCCCCAGGCAGGCCCCATGTCGCCGAACAGGCCGATGAGCGTGGGCATGATGCCGATGCCGAAGAGCATGGCCGTGGGCAGGATCATGGAAATGGCGGTGGAGCGGACCTGGGGTTCGTAGGTCTGGGAAAGGGCCACGAAGCCCACGGCGAAGAACCCCTGGCCGAAGACGGGCTGGAGCGCGGCGGGAGCGGCCACCCAGCCCGGCCCGGCCAGCCCCAGGACCACGGCCAGGCAGCCGGAGCAGCCCAGGGCCGCGTAGAGCACGCGGCGCACCCCGAAGCGGTCCGCCAGCCAGCCCGTGAGAAAGGGGACGAAAAACGCGCCGATCCGGCTGGCGGAAAGCAGTCCGTTGGCCGCCTCGCGCGGCATGCCCATGTCCATGAGATGCAGCGGGAGCATGGTGTACGGGCCGAAACCGCCGGCGATGCCCAGGCAGAAGAGCAGGGTCAGCAGGAAGAAGTTGCGCCGCCCGGCCACCTCGCTCACGTTCTTCCTGTTCGGGGTGCGTCCGTGGAAGCGGCCGCCCCTGCCGAAACGCAAAAAGGCCAGGCCCAGAAGGATCTGCCCCGCTCCCAAAAGCAGCAGCACGGAGCGCCAGCCCGCCACGAGCAGCACGGCCTCGGCCAGGAGCGGCGCAAGGATGAAGCTGCCGTTGGGCGCCATTTCGTGCAGCGCCAGGGCCTTGCCCCAGTCGCCGGGCCGGGTCAGGGAGGTGACGGTGGCCACGCCGGAAGGGAGGTAGAGTCCCGCGCCCACGCCGATGATCACCGTGGCGGGCAGGAGCACGGCAAGGCTGCCTGCCGAGGCCGCCACGAGCAGCATGGAGCCCATGAGCAGTGCGGAGCAGCCGATGCCTTCGCGGTGCGTCAGGCGCGCGGTGACAAAGGCGTTGCAGACCAGGCCCACGCAATTGCCCAGGGCGATGCAGAGAAAAACCGCGCCGCTCTGGGCGTTGTTCAGGCCCAGTTCCGCGGCCAGTTCCGGCATCAGCGGGGCGGCGATCACGCGGGTCAGAAAGTTCAGCAAAAAAACTGATACGATGAACAAGAGGGGAACGAGCGCGTCCCCGAGCGGCAGGGACGGCTCCGTGTCTGGGTTCATGTGGACTCCGGCGGTTTCCTTCTGCCTACCCGGATCGCCCCAGGGCCGCAACAACATCGCGCCCCTACTTGACCTTTGTTGCCGGTGGAAGGTAGATGTTGCAGACTTGAACCGTGTGTTTCTTCCTGTCGCGATGCCGACAGTAAAATACCGCGGAATCTGAAACGGGTTTTCACGCTGAGGAGACGCTTCGAATGGATGTGGAACTGGCTAAACCCTTCATCAAGGCAGCAGTGGACGTTCTTTCCACCATGGCCATGATTACACCTGTGGCGGGACGTCCCTACGTCAAGAAAAACAACATCGCCCAGGGCGACGTGACGGGGCTCGTCGGCTTCACGGGCGAGAAGAACGGCAGCGTCTCCATCACCTTCGACAAGAAGCTCGCCGTGGGCATCGTCAAGAACATGCTCGGCGACGACGTGGGGAACATTCTCGACGACGTCAAGGACGCGGTGGGAGAAATCGTGAACATGGTCTCCGGCCAGGCCCGCGCCGGCCTTTCCCAGCAGGGCTACTCCTTCCAGGGATCGACGCCCACGGTCATCATGGGCGACAACCATACCATCTCCCACGTTTCCTCCGGAATGATCATGGCCATCCCCTTCAAGGCCGAGATGGGCGAATTCACCATTGAATTCTGTATCGAATAACCCTGCAAGGATCGAAACGGTTCCATGAGCATCCTGGACGGATTCCGAGATAAAGATTTCCTGGAGCAGATCACCCTGCTCAACGACATTGCGGCCAACCGCCCGACCGATGCGCTGCCCGACCTGCTTTCGCTCTTTGCCTCGCCACTGCAAGACGCCTCGGTGGATTCCATGGTCGTCATCGCGCTCAACGCGCTGCTCGCGGACAACGAGCAGTACGCAGTGGAATGCCTGCACAGCGACGACCCCAAGCTGCGCCTGCTCTGCATCCGCACGGCGGGCGAACACCGCTTCGCTTCCGCGGTGGAGCCGCTGAGCGAAATCGCCCAGACCACCGACGACTCCGACCTGGCCCTGGAAAGCCTCTCGGCCCTGGCACGCATCGGCAGCGAGGCGGCCCTGCCCGCCTTCCGCAAGCATCTTTCCTCCAACGATCCCCTGGCCGCGGGCCTGAGCATCGAGATGTGCGGCCATTTCAACGACGTTTCCGCGCTGCCCTGGCTCAAGGAAGTGGTCCGGCGCAGCCTTACGGGGGACCGCTACCAGACCTGCGACGTGCCGACCTGGAAGGCCATCCAGGCCCTGGGCGACCTGGGCACGGAGGAAGCCGTGCAGTTCCTGGCCTCGCACCTGCACCACAAGAATCCCATCGCCCGCCGCCTGATCACGGACGTGATGGTCGAGCTGGGCGAAAAGGCCGTGCCCGCGCTGCTGGACTCGCTGCACTCCTCGGACGAGGACGTGCGCATCCTCGCAGCCAACGTGCTCGGCTTCACGGGCCTGCGCAGCGGCGGAAACGGGCTGGTCGCGGCCTTCGACCGGGGACACGCGGACACCCCCAACGTGCGCTACGCCTTCTATGAGGCCATGGGCCGCATCGGAACCATGAAGAACCTGATCTGCCTCATGGACGGCCTCAGCGAAACCGACGAGCTGCTGCTCATGGCCGTGGTGGGCGGGCTGGAACGCCACGTCAATCCCGGCATGATCCGCAACATCACGGAGCGCCTCCGCCAGGAGGACGAACAGACCGCACGGCTGGCCCAGGCCATCATCAACTCCAAGGCCCTCGACATTTTCCGCGCCCTGCACGGCGACCCCGCCTGCGCGGACATCCTCATGGAGCACCTGCTCCAGTCGCGCGACGAGGAAATCCTCGCGGCCTTCCGGGAAGCGCTGGAAAGCCTCGGCACGGACGCGGCCGGAGCCGACCTGAAGCGCCTTTCCGAGGCGGCCGCGGAACGCGGCTCCGGACGCAAGGCCCTGGCCGTGGACGACTCGCGCTCCATGCTCGCCCTGCACCGCGCCCTGCTCGCGGAGCTGGGCTTCGACGTGGCCCTGGCCGCCAACGGACAGGAAGCCCTGGAGCACCTCCAGGAAAACGGCCCCGTGGAGCTGGTGGTCACGGACATGAACATGCCCGTCATGGACGGAATGCAGCTCGTGGAGCAGCTCCGCAACGATCCGGACTTCGAGTCCGCCACCATCGTCATGGTCACCACGGAAAAGGAGGCGTCGCAACGCGGCCTGGCGGAAAACGCCGGAGTCAACGCCTTCATCACCAAGCCCTTCCGACCCGAACAGCTCAAGGAAATGCTCACGCAGCTGCTCGGACTCTGAGCCTTCCGCACCGAAGAAGACCGCAAGGCAAAGGCCGTCCCTCCCCCCAAGGAGCGACGGCCTTTGCTTTGCGGCGGCAAGCCGGGCTACGGAAGAAGATCCCCGCCCGCTTCCGCCTCGGCCTCGCGGAAAAATTCCGCCACGCGAGCAGCCAGGGCGCGCGAATAGATCAGCCCCACGTGGCTCACGGACAAGGGCAGCCGTTCCAGCTTCCAGCCGGGGCGGCGGGGCCGCAGGCATTGCTCCGGCATGACCATGTTGTCCAGCGGGGCGAAGAGCGCCAGCCGGGGAATGCGTTGCGGTTCCGGCAGGGCCGCGAGCCGTTGGAAGAGGGGATGGCGCGGGTGCAGACTGCGGCCCAGGCGGCCCAGGGCGATGCGCGCCAGCACGCTGCCCCGGTGGGGAGTGCCCAAGGTCGCCGCCCCGGCGATGCGTCCGGCAAAGCGCTCTTCCGCCAGCAAGGCCCGCACGACCAGCCCGCCCAGGCTGTGCCCGCAGAGCAGGGCCTTCTTGCCCGGATTGTCCTCCAGGGCGCGCTCCAGGACGCGCCCGACTTCCTGGACGATCTCCGGGAAGACCCGCGTGAAGCTGCCGTAGGAAACGGTGTACAGGTTCGAATAGCCCCGCCGCGCCAGCCAGCGCCCGAAAAAAAGCCAGGCCGCGGCATTGTGATAGAGTCCGTGCACCAGCACCACCGGAGTGCCCCGGCCCGAGCCCCGGCGCACGAGCAGGCGGTGGAACGGAAAGGTCGCGCCGATGATGAGGGTGGAGCGCACCGAGTTCAGCCATCCGCGCAGCGCCCCCCAGGCCACGCTGCCCGAAGCGGCGCGGATGCGCTCCAGATTGCCGTTGGCCGCGTTCACGGCTATGCTTGCGGCGTAGAGCGCCGCAGGCAGAAAGAGCACGAAAAGGATGAATAAGCCTGCGATGACGGACATCGCGTAGAGATGCTTCATGGACGGCCCTGCCGTCAAGTTACCGTTCGACGACGCAGGAGACGCTGTCTTCAGGGCGCGTCCCGCCGCCGGACTCAACCCCTCTGGAACGACCATGAGCGAAATCAGTTTCGACGACTTCCTGAAAGTGGACATCCGAGTGGGCATGATCCTGCGCGCCGTGCCGTTTGCCAAGGCGCGCAAGCCCGCCTACAAGCTTTGGATCGATTTCGGCGAGGAACTGGGCGTGAAGAAATCCAGCGCCCAGATCACGGCCCACTACCGCCCGGAAGACCTGGAAAACCAGCTCGTGCTGGCCGTGGTCAACTTCCCGCCCCGGCAGATCGCCGACTTCATGTCCGAAGTCCTGACCCTGGGACTGGACGGCCACGGCGACAGCGGCGTGGTGCTGGTCCAGCCGGAGCGCGACGTGCCGCTCGGCACGCGGTTGTATTGAGCCGGACAGGAAAGGCTGCCCGCACGGAAAGACATCTTCGATCCGTTCCCGCCCGCAGCGCGTTTCGCCCCGCCTTGGCCACGCGGGCGCAGCGGAAGGCCGTGTTTTCCGCAGACAGGCCGGACAAAGTCGATATTTCGGCAACCATTGCGGCATCCTGAACGATATTCAAGAAGTCCGCCGCAACACGCCGTTTCTTGCGGTTTTTCCCATATGCCGTTAGGTTCATTGTTCTTACGCGCCGTCCGGCGTCGCACATTTCAGGAGGGAAACATGAAACGCATCATCGTCTTGCTGGCACTGGCCGCGCTGCTCTGCGCCACCGCCGCCCAGGCCGGAACCCCGGTCAAGATCGCCCACGCCACCTGGGTCGGATACGGTCCGCTCTACATCGCCAAGGCCAAGGGCATGTTCGACAAGTACGGCCTGGACGTGGAACTGCTGATCATCGAGGACGAGTCGCAGTACGCCGCGGCCCTGGCGTCCGGCAACATCGACGGCCTGGGCAACGTGCTCGACCGCGAGGTCATCCACTACGCCAAGGGCACGGACGAGACCGTGCTCTTCGCCATGGACGAATCCTCGGGCGGCGACGGCATCGTGGCCGGTCCGAACATCACGTCCCTGGCCGACCTCAAGGGCAAGACCGTGGGCCTGGACAAGTCCTCCACCTCGTATTTCTTCTTCCTGACCGCGCTCCAGACCGCCGGAGTCAAGGAAGAGGAAGTGAACATCATGGAAATGGGCGCGTCCGACGCCGGAGCCGCGTTCGTGGCCGGCAACCTCGACGCCGCCGTGACCTGGGAGCCCTGGCTTTCCAACGCGGGCCAGCGCGAGGGCGGGCACGTTCTCGTCAGCTCCAAGGACTTCCCGCGCACCATCGTGGACGTGCTCGTGCTGCGCAAAGCCTTCGCCGCCAAGCATCCCGATGCTCCCGTGGGCCTGACCAAGGCCTGGTACGAGGCCGTGGCCTGGTACGAGGCCAATCAGGAGGAAGGCAACGAGATCATGGGCAAGGCCATGGGCCTGCCCGCTTCGGACATGGCCGAGATGGCTGCGGGCGTGACCTTCTTCGGCAAGAAGGCCAACCTCGCCTTCTTCGACAAGGCCGAGGTCAACGACATCTTCGAAGTGGCGGAACGCGCCGGAACCTTCTGGCAGGCCAAGGGCATCCTGACGGCGCCGCTGAACGTGAACGCCCTGGTCACCGACCAGTACGTCAAGGCCGCCGCCGAGTAGCATGGGCACAACAAGCCGTTACAACAGGCCGGGCCTGCGCGCCGGGCTCGGCCTGCTCACGTTTCTTTTCTTCGGCCTGCTCTGGTGCGCCCTGAGCTATTCCGGAGCGGTCAAGCCGCTCTTCCTGCCCCGGCCCGACGCGGTGCTGCGCTCCTTCGGCGCCATGCACGAGGAAGGCATCCTCTGGCGGTACACCTGGGACTCGACCTATCGGGTCATGGTCGGCTGGGCCTTGGCCGCCGTGCTCGCCATTCCGCTGGGAGCGGCCATAGCCACCTCCCGGCGCGTTGCCGCCACCCTCGGCCCGCTCATGGAGTTCGCGCGCTACCTGCCCGTCGTCGCGCTCGTGCCGCTGACCCTGCTCTACTTCGGCATCGGCGACGCCCAAAAATTCGCCATCATCTTCCTGGGAACCTTTTTCCAGCTGGTGCTCATGGTCGCGGACACCGTTTCCCGCGTGCCCAAGGATCTGCTGCGCGCGGCCTACACCCTGGGCGCGAGCCGCTCCCAGGCCTATCGGCTCGTGCTCCTGCCCGGAGCCCTGCCCGGCATTCTCGACGACCTGCGCATCACCATCGGCTGGGCCTGGACGTATCTCGTGGTCGCGGAACTGGTGGCCGCCAATTCCGGCCTGGGATACATGATCCTGCGCGCCCAGCGCTTCCTGGCCATCGACCGCATCTTCGCCGGACTGATCATCATCGGCCTGCTCGGCCTGCTCACGGACTGGAGCTTCAAGCTGCTCACGAGGCTGACCGTGCCCTGGAGCGAAAAGGCGGAGAGGTAGCCATGCTGACCATCGACAACCTGACCAAGACCTACGGAGCGGGAGACAAGCTCGTCACCGCGCTGGACAATGCCCGCATGGACGTGCGCGACGGCGAATTCGCGGTGGTGGTCGGCCCGTCCGGCTGCGGCAAGTCCACGCTGCTGAACATCGTCGCCGGGCTGGAAAGTCCCGGCCAGGGCCGCGTGGAGCTGGACGGCTTGCCCATCGTCGGTCCCGGCGCGGAGCGGGGCATGGTCTTCCAGTCCTACACGCTTTTCCCCTGGCTCACGGTGCGCAAAAACGTGGAATTCGGTCTGCGCATCAAAGGCCTGCCCCAGTCGGAGCGGGCCGAAATCGCCCGCCGCTACGTGGATCTCGTGGGCCTGTCCGAGTTCGAAAACGCCCTGCCCAAGGAGCTTTCCGGCGGCATGAAGCAGCGCGTGGCCATTGCCCGCGTGCTCGCCAACAAGCCGCGCATGCTGCTCATGGACGAACCGTTCGGCGCGCTCGACGCCCAGACCCGGCTGCTGCTCCAGGAGCTGCTGCTCGACGTCTGGCGCAAGGAGCAGGCCACGGTCCTGTTCATCACCCACGACATCGACGAGGCCATCCTCCTGGGCGACCGCGTCTTCGTGATGTCCAAACGGCCGGGACGCATCGTGGAGGAGGTCCGCATCGACCTGGAACGCCCGCGCGACCACACTCTGACCGTTTCCCCGCGCTTTGCCGAGTTGAAAAAACGTGTTATGGACCGTCTTTTCCTCGAACTCGCCTGAAAGCGCACACGGAGACAGCCATGCCCGCTTCCTTGTCCGAAACCACGTTCGGCCCCACCCTGATCCTCGACATCGGCTCCGGCACCCAGGACGTGCTCTACCATTTCCCCGGCCTGGAAATCGAAAACTGCCCCAAATTCGTGCTGCCCGCACCGGCCCGGCGCGTTGCCGCGCGGATTGCCGAAGCTGCGGGCCGTCCGCTCTGGCTGCACGGGCGCAACATGGGCGGCGGATTCTTCCGTGCGCTCAAGGCGCATCTGGAACAGGGCGGCAAGGTCGCGGCCGAGCCTGGCGCGGCCTTCTCCCTGGGCGACGACCTGGAACGCGTCCAGGCCATGGGCGTGGAGATCCGCGAAGATCGCCCCGCAGGATACGAACCGCTGCATCTCACTGATTTCGACCCCGACTTCTGGAACGCCCTGCTGGACCTCGCGGGTCTGCCGCGTCCCGAAAGCGTCATGGCCTGCGCCCAGGACCACGGTTTCCACCCCGGCGCGTCCAACCGGCTGGGACGCTTCAAGCTCTGGGAACGGCTGCTCCTCGGTGCGCAGGGCCGTCCCGAAGCCTTGCTGTACGACGTCGTGCCGGAAGAAATGACCCGCCTCGCCGAGCTGCAACGCAGCCTGGGAGGCGGGCTTGTCGCGGACACGGGCGCCGCCGCGGTTCTCGGCGCGCTCTATGTGGACGAAATCGCGGCCCTGAGCCGGGACAGGGGCATCACCGTGGTCAACCTCGGCAACAGCCACCTCATCGCCTTCCTGGTCTTCCAGGAGCGCATCTGGGGCGTCTACGAACAACACACCGGGCTGGTGGACGCCGTCAAGCTCCGCTCCGACCTGGACCTCTTCCGGCGCGGCGAACTGGCTTTCGAACAGGTCTTCGAGGATCGCGGCCACGGCTGCCTGACCCTGGATCTGCCGCCGGAGGCGCAAGGTTTTTCCCCCACCTTCGTCCTCGGCCCGCAGCGCGCCCTGCTCAAGGGCGGCGACGTGAGCTTCCCGGCTCCGGGCGGAGACATGATGCTCGCAGGCTGCTTCGGCATGCTCAAGGGGCGCGCCCTGAAGTCCAGCATGGGCAGTTGACGTCGCTGCAACGATGTGCCGGGAGCGATTTATAACTGCCTCATTGTGCGGCTTCTTTTATTGTTCCATGAGGATGAATCCTGAACACCGGAGAAGCTCATGCTGCGAACCTTGTCCATGAAATGGAAAATCCTGGCCGTCGCCTTGGCCGGACCCGTGATCGTCGCCCTGATCCTGGCCGTCCAGAACTCCAATCTCGTGGCCAGGAACGCGGACGACGCCATTCTCGAAAGCAGCCGCGGCATCCTCCTGATGGCCGAAGCCGCGCGCAACGAGATGTCCAAGAAGATCGAACTGGGAGTGGTGCGGCCCTTTGACGAACTGCCGCCGGACAAGATCCTTGAGGCGGTCCCCATCATCACCGCCATCAACATGGCCCGAACCAACGCCGAGGAAGGCGGCTACGTGTTTCGCGTTCCCAAGGTTTCTCCCCGAAACCCGGCCAATACGCCCACGGAATCCGAACGGGAAGTGCTGGAAATCATGCGCGGAGGCGATCTCAAGGAATACATCCTGCGGGAACCCGGCAGCATCAGCTACTTCCGGGCGATTCACCTGACCAAGGAATGCCTCTACTGCCACGGCGACCCCAAGGGAGCCAAGGATCCCACGGGCGGCATCAAGGAAGGCTGGAAAGAAGGAGAAATGCACGGCGCGTTCGTCATCACGACCTCGCTCGCCGAGGTCCATGCCACGCTGCTGCGCTCCAAGCTGCTCATGGCCGCGCAAACCCTGGGCATCCTGCTCGTGGTGGCGGTCGGTCTGTGGATCATGCTGGCGCGGCTCGTTTTCCGGCCGCTCTTGCAGGTCAGCGACCTGGCCCAACGAATGGGACGGGGAGACTTCACCACCAGATTGAACCTGGATCGCGGAGACGAAATGGGCATCGTGGCGAAATCCCTCGATGACATGGCCGAACGCATCGCCGAGGTCGTGGACGAGGTGGACGACGCTTCCGAACGGTTGTCCTCCGGCAGCGCGGAACTGTCTTCCGCCGCCCAAAGCCTTGCGGACGGAGCCTTGCGCCAGGCGAGCAACGTGGAGCAGGTTTCGGCGTCCATGGAGGAGATGACCGGAAGCATCGGCCAGACCGCGGACAATGCCGCGGAGACCGAGCAGATTTCGCTCAAGTCGGCCGAGGACGCCAAGAAGAGCGGTCAATCCGTCGGCGAAGCGGTGAATGCGCTCAAGAACATTGCGGAGCGTACGGAAATCATCGAGGAGATCGCGCGCCAGACCAACCTTCTGGCTCTCAACGCGGCCATCGAAGCTGCGCGGGCGGGCGAGCACGGCAAGGGCTTCGCCGTAGTCGCCTCGGAAGTGCGCAAGCTTGCGGAACGCAGCGGACAGGCCGCCGCCGAGATCAGCCAGCTTTCCTCGGCCAGCGTCAAGATAGCGGACCAGGCAGGCTCGATGCTGGCGGCACTGGTGCCGAGCATAGCGCGCACCGCGGAACTCGTGCAGGATATCTCGGCGGCCTGCAATGAACAGTCAACGGGAGCCGCCCAGGTCAACAAGGCGCTTCAGGAGCTGGACGGCGTGATCCAGCAGAACGCCTCCTCGTCCGAGGAAACGGCCGCGACCTCGACCACCATCAGCCAGCAGGCGCGGCAGTTGCGGGAGTCCATCTCCTTCTTCCAGGTCACGAAAGCGACGAAACGAATGACCGTGGTGCGCAGCCGGCAGCCAAAACCGCTGGAAGCCGCGGATGACGACATGGAGCGCTTCTAGCGGAGAGGAGCGAAGCAGGACGAATCAGCCTGTCCTGCTTCGCCTCTTCAGCATGTGGAGGGCAATTCCAGATAGAAAACAGTTCCATGCTGCTTCGAGGAATCGAAGCCGACTTTCCCGCCGAGATACCGCTCGCCAAGAAGCTTCATGCTTTGCGTGCCCAGACCGCGATTCTTCGACTTGGTGCTGAAGCTGTTTCGAAACAGTTGATTGCGGACGTGGTCTTCGAGAACGCCCTCATTGCGAACCCAAAAACGGATGCCGCTTGGCGTACGATTGCAGCCCAATGCGACGACTTGATCCCGCTTCGATGCCTCGGCCGCATTTTTGATCATGTTGCCCAAGACCCGCTCGAGCAAAGCGCGATCCGATTCCAGCATCACGGATTCATATCCCTCGTCCAGTTGAATGCGCGGTCCGTTCGGCCAATAGGCCTGATACAGCCAGATCAAATCCTCGCCGATCCTGCTGCTGCGGATCATCTCTGAAGCAACTGGCATTTCGTCGCGCAGCGCTTCGCACAATTTCTTTTGGACCACGATTTCGTTCACGAGGCGATTTGCGGCTCGCATCAGCATGTCCGAAGCGTTTTCGCTGGCCGCGGACAACTGCGGTTCGAACATTTCAAGCATGCTGCGGACCCCGCCCGCGAGATTGAGCACGTCATGAAAGAAGAACCGTTCCAGAGCGGACAATTCTTTTGCTTCAGATCGATCTTCCACGGAAAAAACAAAATAATTGTCGCCGCAGTTCTCCACACGAACTGCGAGCACTTCCAGATTGAGACGCTCGACCCGCTCGCCGGTCTGGCGGAGCAGGTTGCACTCCTCACGGCCTTGGCCATACTTCTCGCTCCCGTCCAGCGCCTTGACGGCCCCGCAGTACGTGCAGAACCGGCTCGTATGACATCCGTTTTCCCCTTCGAGGGCGTTCACGCAGCCCAGGGCCTCGCCGACGCGCATGCCAAGGCAGGAGTTGATGTCTTTTTGCGTGACAAGGTGCGCGCTGCGAGGATGCAGGTAGACGATCTCCCGCCTGGTGTTCAGGATGAAAACGCCGCCGGGAAGCGCATCGATGAACGGAAAGCAGACATGCTTTTCGAACATGGCGAACTGCTGGGCGATTTCCTCTTGAGACGAACGGCATTCCGCCTTGAAACCTGACATTTCACCCATCTTGAATATCCTTGTGAGGGAGACGCGGGAGCGCCAAGTGTTGGACGCCTGCCCTTCAGCTTCGGGAAGTGGTCGATATGAACAGCGTTCAGCTAATACTCTGTAAACTCATGTGCTTTTGTTTGAGTATTCCCGGTTGATCCTAAAATCAATAGTCCCGAAGTACCAAACAGACCTATGACGTGGAGTTGCCCCTATAAAACCGGACACCCTGCGGTTAATGACAGGCGGATGAACTCTCTTGGCGAGCGCATCCGCAAGCCCTTGTGCGGCGCGTTTTCGTTGTAGTCTTCCATCCACGCGGACAGGCAATTCAAAACCGTTCGTGCGTCAGGGCAGACGTTGCAGGCAACATAATCCCGTTTGAATGTTTTGACGAACGCCTCAGCCATCCCGTTGCTTTCCGGACTGCGAACAGGCGTGAAGCGGCTTTGCAGCCCCAGCCACGAGGCGAACTCGACCGTTTCCCTTGCCGTGTAGCATGAGCCGTTGTCGGACAGCCATTCCACTGAATGTGGTGTCCGAGCAACTCTAAAGCGACGTTCCACACTTTCCAGCATCAAATCCCGAATCATGGACCCCGAAATGCCCCTTGTCGTTGCCACGTAGCTGATTATTTCCCGGTCGCACGAATCAAGGGCAAACGCGACGCGCACAACTTCCCGATTGTCGCAGCAAATTTCAAATCCATCCGAACACCATCGCGTATTGCGATGCAACGTAATAACCTTGCCCTCGTGTGGCCGGTCAGGACGCTTACCAGTATGGCGGGTGAGAAGCAGGCCGTTTGTGCGCATGATCCGGTAAACTCGTTTGTGATTCACCCGAAGATGCCCGTCAGCTTCAAGGCGGCGATTCAGAATTGCCAGCACTCGCCGATAACCGTACGTCTGGCGCTCATCCAGAATTGCCCGGATCAAGAGCAATAGCTCTTGATCCGGGGCCTTCTTGTATCGCTTCGGGCGGGCCGCAGTTTTACCCGCATGGCGTTCGGCAAGCCGCGACCGCGATACGGCCAGGGATTCAGCCACCCGTTTCATCGGGAATCGTCCTCGAAGGGTAATGGCGAACGCGAGATCAGTTTTTTTTCCCGTGCGATGTCGATGGCCTCCTTGAGGATCTCGACCTCCATCGTCTTCTTTCCAAGAAGGCGCTCAAGATCACGGATGCGCTTTTTCAACGCCTTGGCCTCGGCAGCGCTCACGACCTGGTCGTCAGCCTGTATTGCGGCCTTTCCGCCATCGCTCATAAGCTTTCTCCACCGAAAAACGAGATTCGGAGCAACGCCGTACTTGCGGGCCACGAATGAGACACTCATCCCCGGCTGGGAGGCTTCTTCCACAATCCGCACCTTTTCAGGCAGCGTCCAGCGCCTCCTCTGAACCATGCTGACGACCTCGACCGTGGAATACTCTTTAGCACTCTGTCTGGACATACCTCTAGCACTACCTCTTAGGTTGGCTGGCATGTCCGGTCCAAATGGGGGCTACTCCACGAGACAGGGAATGGATTCAGTGGGATCGGGCTTAGATTCCCTCTACCTCGCGCGGTTGGGGTGAACCTTCGACGCAAGTTGCGCCTTGCCCGCGCGCGTTTGATCGCCACCTGCCCCGCGAGAATCGGGAATGGGCAGGATGCGCGCATGTCGCGATTCCGGGTGAACACCTGGCGCGCGAGGCGTGAAGTGGATGGGCTTGGGAACGGGGCGGACATGATGGGCTATCCGAGACGTGCAATGACGCGAATCTTGCGGCCCGTCGATGGTGGGGGGCTGAATGCTGCCCGAAGCGCGCAGAGGCGTGAACTTCCAGCGGCACTGGGAGGCCATATTCCTGGCTGCTCCGGCCGGTCGGAGGCGTGGAGGGAGCGGAAGCGAAGGGCGGAGAGAGCTGAGCGGAGAAAAGGGAGCGGAGATTCATGAAACAAAACAAGAGCGCCGTGATTGCTCACGGCGCTCCTGAAATGAAAAGTCCTGGCGACGACCTACTTTCCCACAATTTAAATTGCAGTATCATCGGCGATGAAGGGCTTAACTTCCGAGTTCGGAATGGGATCGGGTGTACCCCCTTCTCCTTGGTCACCAGGACAAATATATAGTTTCATAGGGAGGGAGAGAATGATTACCTAAGCCGCACGACCTATTAGTACCGGTCAGCTGAATGTGTTGCCACACTTACACCTCCGGCCTATCAACCTGGTGGTCTTCCAGGGGTCTTCAGCTCCGAAGAGAGGGAGAACTCATCTTGAGGCAGGTTTCCCACTTAGATGCTTTCAGC
>NZ_ATVA01000006.1 GCF_000420485.1 Paucidesulfovibrio longus DSM 6739
CGGTGCGTGGCGACAATCGGCCCGGGCGACAACGGCGAAGCGGTGATGACGGTGCTCTGCTTGCCGTTGGACGACTAACCATGAAATTCAGAAGGAAAAAGGAGCTCAGTTTGCCAGTGGTCTCCCTCAGCGCGGAATATCTTGTCACCGGACAATTGCTCAGGCGCAATATCCTGACCTACAGGGCCCCTCCCAACAATCAGGGGTATGATCTGCTCTGCACCCACCCTGATCCTGCCCTCGCGACAAAGACGCTCCGGATTCAGGTCAAGAGCCGCTACCAGACGGATTGCGACAGAAGCGTACCCGTCCGGACGGACTCCTTTCAGTGCTTCGATTACCTGGTCATCGTCTTCCTCAACGTTGGACTCTTCTTCGGGCCGGATGTCAAAAACGTTGATAACTGCGCTTTTCGCTCGGACGTTGAATACTTCGTCCTTTCTAACCATGAGGCACTGAAGTTGCTCCGGCCGGTGAAGTCCGGGTTCAGCAAGGTGCATCTCCTCAGGTGCGGGCTTGGTGGATTCCAGGATGAGGAAGGGATTCAGCTGATTGCGCGAGATTTTCGGGTTTCCTACCCGTCCCGGCATTGATTCTGATCCACAATTCCCATTTTCGAACACTCTGTTCTCCACACTAACGCGCTCTAAGCATTGACCCTTGGCATCGGGTCGTCTATCACTTTCAAGACTGGACCAGCTAGGATCGACTCGGACGAGCTGGCCCTTCAGGAGGTTGTGGGCATGGAAGACAGATACCTTTCCGTTGACGAGATTGCCGAATATCTCGGCATCAAGAAAGACACCGTGTACAAGTGGGTCGCGGCCAAGAGGATTCCTGCCCATAAAGTTGGACGTCTTCTGAAATTCAAGAAAGACGAAGTTGATGAGTGGATTCGCCAAGGTAGAACGATCCTCTCTGATTAGAATATACAGGCCGCAGCTGAAACATAACTGGATCGAAATTGTTTGCGTCATCCGGGGAGACAAGCATGGATGTTTTTAGGCTCAAAGACAAAATCATCGGTGACTACTCTAAATATATTGGCAGCTTCATAGAGATTTCTGATGAACGAATCCGCGAGATCGTCCAGCAAGAGCTGAGAGATGGCCTCCTCTGGCCCGACCCCTTGCTTCAACTCAACCCAGCTTTTGCCTGGGGCGGTTGGATTGAAGACCTTGTTTCCAAGGGCACCCTCCATTCCGAATGCGCGAAGATTTTTAGAGGCGACAAGTCCGAAGTTAACGGGACTGGACGCCCGATGCGGTTGTACCAACATCAGGTGGATGCCGTTGAAGCCGCCCGTACCGGCGACAACTATGTCCTGACCACAGGTACGGGGTCGGGGAAAAGTCTGTCTTATATCGTCCCCATCGTTGACCATGTCTTGCGATCCGGCTCCGGCAAGGGAATAAAGGCCATAATCGTTTATCCGATGAACGCTTTGGCCAATTCCCAGGAACTGGAACTCAAGAAATTCCTTTGCCATGGCTATGGGGATAAGCCCCCAGTGACTTTCCGGCGCTATACCGGCCAAGAGGGTGAGCAAGCCCGGCAGGAAATCGTGGATAACCCTCCGGACATTTTGCTGACCAACTATGTCATGCTTGAACTGATCCTGACCCGGCCCTACGAGAAGAAGCTTGTTGAGGCGGCCAAGGGGCTCCAGTTTTTGGTCTTCGACGAGTTGCATACCTATCGTGGACGGCAAGGCGCTGACGTGGCGATGCTCATCCGTAGGCTTCGTAATGCGATTACAGCCCCAGGCACCGAGGGCAACCTTCAGTGTGTTGGAACTTCCGCCACCCTGGCCGGGCCTGGAACTTTTGAGGAACAGCAGAAGGAAGTTGCCGAAGTCGCTTCAAAGCTTTTTGGGGCCGAGGTTATGCCTCACCGTGTGATCGTCGAGACTCTGAGGAAGGAAACGGAGTGCGATGACTTTGGCTCTAAGCGGTTTCTAAAGGTATTGCGGGAACGACTCCTCAATGAGGACGGTAAACCTCCGACAGAGTACGAAGAGTTCGTTCGCGATCCGCTATCTGTCTGGATTGAAAACTCGCTGGGCCTTGAGGAGAAGGAAACGCGACTGATCAGGTGCAAGCCTCGCTCATTAACCGGGCAAGCGGGAGCGGCGCAATTCCTGGCTGAGGTAACGGGACTTAGCCCGGAAAAATGCATTGCGCCCATCCAGGCCGCGCTTTTACAGGGCTATAAGCTTAAGAATCCAGACACGGGTAAACCCGCCTTCGCCTTCAAGCTGCACCAGTTCTTGAGCAAGGGAGACACTGTTTATGCGACTCCCGAACCAGAAGAGATTCGGGCGATAACGCTTCATGGCCAGCAGTTTGCACCGGATAGAGACGAGGAAACCATTCTTTTTCCGCTTCAATTCTGTCGTGAGTGCGGGCAGGAATACTACAGTGTCTGGCGAGTAACAGACCCTGACAAGAAGACCTCCTGGTTTTCAGCCCGTAATCCATCCGAAGCCATCCTCACCGACGGATTTGCAGGATATCTGTATATCAGCGGCAGCAACCCTTGGCCTGCCGATCCTCAGCTCCAAGCCGAACGCCTTCCTGATGATTGGACTGAGGAAAAGGGCGGCAAGCTCTACCCGGTTAAAAGTAAGGAAAAATATCTGCCTGAGAAAGTCTTCCTCCAGAAAGATGGTACGTTCTCCTTAACATCATCCCCGGAAGCGACTGTTGCGTGGTTCGTCCCAGCCCCCTTCGCATTTTGCCAGCAGTGTAGGGTGTCTTACGCTCCGCGAATCTCGGACTTCACGAAACTAGCCACCCTCGGCACTGAAGGACGCAGCACTGCCACAACGGTTCTATCGATGTCGACCGTTAGGCACCTGAGGCAAGAAAGCGAATTGAGCCCGATTGCCAGGAAGCTTCTCTGCTTTACCGATAACCGGCAGGATGCCTCGCTTCAAGCCGGTCATTTTAATGATTTCATCGAGATTGGCTTAGTACGCTCTGCCCTATTTAACGCATTGGAGCAGGCGGGCGAGAATGGGTTGGAACATGACGTCCTGCCCCAGAAAGTTTTTGAAGCACTTGGCTTGGGGCACGAAACGAAAATATTTCCAGCCAGCCGCTATTCTATCGACCCTGAAGCACAGTACGGCAAAGCTACAAACATTCGAAAGGCTTTCTGGAACGTCCTTGGGTATAGGGTCTATAGCGACCTGCGACGCGGCTGGCGAATTGTGGCCCCCAACCTAGAACAGTGCGGTCTCTTACACATCGATTATCTCGACCTGGATGAAATCTGCGCTGACGAAAACCTTTGGGAAGGCAACCCAATTTTGGTCGCCGCATCTCCTGAGAAACGACGGGAGATAGCTCAAATATTCTTGGACTTCATGCGACGCCGCTTGGCCATCAAGGTGGATTATCTCAAACCCGAGTATCAGGAGAGCGTCCGCCAGCAGAGTAGCCAGAATCTGATCAGCCCTTGGAAAATTGACGACGACGAAAAATTGCTTCACGCGGCAGTTGTTTTTCCTCGAGCAAGGAAAAAGGGGCAGAGAGAATACGGCGGTGACTTATTTGTTTCTCCACGAAGCTCTCTTGGTGGCTGGCTGCGTAAGGCTTTTCCAGAATGGCCATCTACTATCAAAATGGATGAGACCGAGCCGCTTATTCTCGCCCTCTTTTCCGCCCTCTCAAAAGGGGGCCTTATCGAGTCAGTCCTTTCGGACACCAGTAATGGCGAGGGCTATCAAATTCCGGCCTCAGTGATGATCTGGAAAGCGGGCGATGGTAGCGCCTCGCAGTATGATCCTCTGCGTATGCAGCATTCAGGCGAGAAGGGGGGCAGAACCAACCCGTTCTTCGTCGATTTGTACCGGCTCGCTGTCAGGGACGGCACCAACCTGGAAGCCAAGGAGCACACCGCCCAAGTCGCGAGCGAAGAACGTGAACGTAGAGAAGATGCTTTTCGGGAGGCGCAGCTTCCTATCCTTTATTGCTCGCCTACCATGGAGCTGGGGGTTGATATTGCCCAACTCAACGCCGTGACCATGCGCAACGTCCCCCCAACTCCGGCCAATTACGCCCAGCGTAGCGGTCGGGCTGGACGTTCCGGGCAACCGGCACTGATCATTACCTACTGCGCACAAGGCAGCTCACATGACCAACATTTCTTCCGTGTCCCGTCGCTCATGGTGGCAGGAGCCGTCTCCACCCCTCGGTTGGACTTGGCAAACGAAGACCTCATACGCGCCCATGTGAACGCCGTATGGCTTTCGGAATCCGGCTTGGACCTCAAGCAGTCGCTTCGTGATTTGCTGGATGTCACAGGGGACAAGCCCGCTTTGTCCCTGCTGGATGGAGTGGTGGCGCATCTAACCGACGAATCAACTAAAGCCAGAGCCAAGATACGAACGAAAGAGATTCTCGACGGCATTTCCAGTGAGCTTCAAGGTTGTGGCTGGTACGCCCCTACTTGGCTTGATGAAGCCATGTCCAAAATCGAGCGCCAGTTCGAAGATGCTTGCGAACGCTGGCGTAGCTTGTATCGGGCTGCAGTGGAACAGAGGGACGCCCAGAACCTTATCATCAGCGACGCCAGCAGGTCTCAGAAGGACCGCGATCAAGCCAGGAGACTTCGGGCCGAGGCGGAAACGCAGATCGAGCTTCTACTTCAAAGCGACTCCAGGTTCCAGTCCGACTTTTACTCCTACCGCTACTTTGCGAGCGAGGGCTTCCTACCAGGATACAACTTCCCGCGTCTGCCTTTGTCGGCCTTCGTGCCTGGTCGCCGTGGCGTCAGGGGGCGTGACGAATACATATCCCGTCCAAGGTTCCTGGCCATTTCCGAGTTCGGCCCTGGCAGCTTCATTTATCACGAGGGCTCCAGGTACGTGATCAGTCGGGTAATGGTCGCCGTGCAGGAGGATGAAGAACTAGCGTCAGGCAAGATCAAGCAATGCTCCGCTTGCGGCTATATCCACCCGATTACCCAAGGTGACGGTTTGGATATTTGTGAAATGTGCGGCGAAAGGCTTCCCCATGCCTGGGACAATCTTTTCAGGATGCGCAACGTATCCACCCGACGCCGGGATCGCATCAACTCCGACGAGGAAGAGCGGACCAAATACGGCTATACCCTGCGAACAGGATTCCGCTTCGCACAGCATGGTGGAACGCCCGCCTATCGGATGGCCGAGATTCGCGGTCAAGAAGGCAACCTACAGGCGACCCTCAAATACGGGCACGGTGCTACGTTGTGGCGGATCAATCTCGGATGGGCCAATCGAGCCGAGACGGCTCCTCCTGGATTTATGCTCGATTTCGATCGGGGGATGTGGACCAAAGAGGGAAGTGGTGGCGCGGATGCCGAGTTGAATGAAGCTGGCACTGGACGTATCCGGCGCGTCATTCCTTATGTCGAGGACCGGAAGAACTGCCTACTTTTTGTGCCCGACGCCAGCTTATCGCCTGACGCCATCATTTCGCTCCAAGCGGCGCTCAAGCAGGCAGTTCAACGAGAATATCAGCTGGAAGAATTCGAGTTGGCCTCAGAAACTCTTCCCGCTGGAAACGAGCCCCAGTCGATCATGCTTTACGAATCCGCCGAAGGTGGGGCCGGTGTTCTTCGCCGCTTGGTGGACGATCCCAAAGCCATGAAAGCCGTCGCCAAAGAAGCATTGCGTCTTTGTCATTTCAATCCTGAGACGGGAGAGGATCAGGGGCGGGCAGAACATGCCAGCGAAGACTGCGTGGTTGCCTGCTATGACTGCCTGATGAACTATGGGAATCAGCGAGTCCATCCCCAATTGAACCGGCATGGCATCAAGGACTATCTCCTGGCCCTCGCCAGCGCTGAGGTGCACTCAGCTCCGTCATACCAAACCCGCGCGGCGCATCTCGAAGCGCTCAAGAAGAAGTGCGACTCAAATCTCGAAAGAAGGTGGCTCGACCACCTGGACGACCATGGTCATGCGTTGCCAAGCCATGCCCAGCATTTTGTCTCCGAGTGCAAAACCAAGCCAGACTTCTTCTACGCCAAGGAGAAGGTGGCTGTATACATCGACGGTCCCCACCATGAATTCCCTGAGCGCCAGGTGCGTGATCAAGCTCAACAAGATGCCATGGAAGATCTGGGCATCTCCGTGGTCCGTTTTTCAGACGGGGAACAATGGCAGCCCATCTTGGACAAATATCCCCACGTGTTTGGGAGAAAGAAATGAACTTTGCCGTAGGCTCTCTGGTCAATGCCCGAGGAAGAGAATGGGTGGTGCTGCCGCCTGATGATTCCGAATGCCTGCTTCTGCGTCCATTAGGCGGAAGTGAAGACGAGATCGTCGGAATCTTGCCAACCCTTGAAGAAATCCGTCCCGCCACCTTTGAGTTGCCCGACCCGGCCGATCTGGGCGATGCCCGAACCTGTGGTCTTTTGCGAGATGCTGTCAGGCTCGGGTTTCGCGCCACAAGCGGACCATTCCGTTCTTTTGGGCATATAGCGGTGGAGCCCCGTCCCTATCAGCTCGTTCCCTTGCTCATGGCCATGAAGCAGAGTCCTGTCCGGCTTCTCATCGCCGATGACGTGGGTATCGGCAAGACCGTTGAAGCGGCTCTCATCGCAAGAGAGCTTCTGGACCGGGGGGAAGTGAAGCGTTTAGCCGTCCTCTGTCCTCCGCAGTTGGCGGAACAATGGCAATCGGAATTAGCGGATAAATTTCATATCCAGGCCGAACTTGTTCTGCCCTCCACTGTTCGCAAGCTTGAAAAGGGCTTGAGTATTGGAACCTCCTTGTTCGACGTTTATCCCTTCACCATCGTCTCACTCGACTACATCAAGTCCGACCGCCGCAGAGCTGAATTCTTGAGAACATGCCCGGAAATGGTCATCGTGGATGAAGCCCATGCTTGTGCATCAGCCACAGGCGGGAAAGCCACGATGCAACGGTTCGGCTTGATTAAAGACTTAGCAGCCAATCCCGAGCGGAATATGCTGTTCGTTTCAGCTACTCCCCACAGCGGCAAGGATGACGTGTTTCGCTCCCTACTCTGCTTCCTCAATCCATCTTTCGCCAATCTGCCCGAGGACCTCTCCGGCAAGGATAATGAAGCACATCGCAAAGCGCTGGCTGAACATTTCGTCCAGCGCAGGCGCGGCGACATTCGAGCCTACATGGAGATCAACACCCCCTTCCCTGAGCGAGAAACCCAGGAAATCACGTGGGAACTGACTCCAGATGCAAAATCACTATTCGGAAGAATTATTTCTCTTGCCCGAGAGAGCATTGAGCGCAGTCAGGGTGGAACCAAGTTCCAGCAGCGCATATCCTGGTGGTCCGCCTTGGCGTTACTTCGTTCAGTGGCGTCGAGCCCGGCCGCAGCCGCCGCAACGTTGCGCAGCCGGGCATCGGGAATGGACTCGCCTGATGACTTGACCCTGGTTGACGAGATGGGTCGCCAATCCGTGTTCGACTTGACGGACCTGGAGGGGGTTGACGCCCTGGACACGGTTCCAGGCGCGGACGATACGGAGTTGGAGAAGGACCAGACTGAGCAGAGTCGTTACAAGGAGCGCTTGCGTCGCTTGGCCAAAGAAGCCGAATCCTTGTGTGGCGCTAAAGACAACAAGCTTCAGGGCATGGTTCGGCTGGCCAAAAAACTCCTAGAACAAGGGCACGCTCCGATCATATTCTGCCGATTCATCCACACCGCTGAATACCTCGCCGAGCATCTGCGCCCTGCCTTGAAGGAAGTTGAAGTCATGTCCGTGACCGGCATGCTCCCGCCAAGCGAACGCGAGTACCGGGTCCATGAGTTAGGGAAGCACCCCAAGAGGCTTCTGGTTTGCACGGACTGTCTGAGCGAGGGTATCAACCTCCAGGAACGCTTCAACGCCGTGGTCCACTACGACCTCTCCTGGAATCCCACCCGTCACGAACAGCGAGAAGGCCGGGTCGACCGATTCGGCCAGCCAAGCCCCAAGGTCCGTGTCATCACCTACTACGGGCTGGATAACCAAATCGACGGCATCGTCCTGGATGTCCTCCTGCGCAAGCACGAGGCCATTCGCAAGGCATTGGGAGTGTCCGTGCCCGTCCCCGAGGATAGTGACAAGGTGATGCAAGCGATTCTGGAGGGCCTGCTCCTCAGGGGCAAGGATAAAGCCCCTGCCCAGCAACAATTGATCATCCCGGGGATGGAGAAGTACGTCAAGCCTGAGGCGGATCGGCTGGCCAAGGAATGGGATGTCGTCGCCACTCGGGAGGAAAAACGCTCCCGTACACTGTTCGCGCAGCAGACCATCAAGGTCGACGACGTAGCCCGTGAATTGGAAGCCGCCAACACCGCTGCCGGTGATGCCGCAAGTGTGGAGACCTTCACAACCGAGGCGTTGAAGATTCTAGGAGCTACTCACAATCGAAAGGCCGCAAACGCTGAACGGGTCGCCCACGAGTTTTCTTTTGCTGGGGTCGAGCCTCGCACCAAGAATCGATTAGACCTTCCTGACGCTTTGCGTGCCGTGTTCGCTTTGCCTGCCAGCGAGGGTCAGACCTATCTGGCCAGGACACATCCCTTTGTCGAGCGTCTGGCAACCGACCTCATGAACACTGCGCTTGATCCGCTGGAGAAGTCAGTAGCCCGCAGAGCAGGCTCCATGCGTACCAAGTCCGTTGCCACCAGGACCACCTTGCTTCTGTGCCGCTTTCGTTACCAACTCCGGACCCAAGGGGAGAATCTGGACCATACCTGCCTGACCGAGGAATGCGCCCTCCTGGCCTTCACGGGTTCTCCGGAGCGTGCTTCCTGGATCGATGGGGATTCGGCTCAAAGGTTGCTCACCGCGCAGCCCACCGGGAACATCAATCCGGATCAGGCAACAGACTTCGTGGGCAAGGTCACTGAGAACGCCGGGGAGCTGATGCCTCATATTCGTTCCGTCATGGAGGAACGAGCGTCGGCACTCCTGGAAGCCCACCGCAGGGTGCGTACAGCCGCCAAAGCCCGTGGCATCCGCTACCAGGTCACGCCTCAAGGCGAACCGGATATCCTTGGCGTATATGTGTATCTTCCCGAATAGAACACCGTCCAACAGCAGAATAGGCGCTTGCTCATGAGAAAGTCCGAAAGCCTTGACTCCTCCTTCAGCACGGTTCGCACCGAAGGTGGTCTTTTGCCCGCCGACATCCTGGCCAAGATTCTGGCAGGTGATTCCGCCATACCGGGTACATCTCCAGATGCCTACCATCTGCCCAAAGGAGAGAAGCTCAACGAGGCCATCAACCGGTCCTGGACAAGGGTTCGTGCTCTTTGGGAAAAGTTTCGCCAGCAATGCGAGACCTTGACCGACGCCGACACCGGCACCAGTCAGACCCGGGAAATTTTGCTCCTGCCGCTGTTCGCCGAATTGGGATATGGACGCCTGTTCGGGGCCAAGGCCGAAGAACGCACCGTAGGCGACAAGGCCTTCAGCATTTCCCATATCTGGCATCATTCACCGATCCACCTCATCGGCTGCAAGGTGGACCTGGATAGAAAATCAAGCGGTGTCCGTGGTGCTGCCCAGTCCAGCCCCCATTCCATGGTCCAGGATTTCCTGAACCGCTCCGAGGCCCATCTCTGGGGTTACTGTTCGAACGGTCTTCGCCTGCGTATTTTGCGCGACAATCAGAGCTTCAGCCGTCAGGCCTTTATTGAATTCGACCTGGAATCCATGTTCGAGGGGGAGGTGTTTTCCGATTTCGCCCTGCTGTGGCTTCTCTGTCATCAGTCGCGGGTGGAGAGCGACAACCCCTCTGCTTGCTGGCTGGAGCAGTGGGCCAGGTCTGCCCAGGATCAGGGCGTCCGGGCCTTGGAGAACTTGCGCGGCAGCGTGCAGAAGACCATTGAGATTCTAGGACAGGGTTTTCTGGAAAGCCACAATCCTGATCTGAAGGAGCGTCTGCGCTCTGGGGCTCTTCCCAGGCAGGAGTATTTCCGCCAGTTGCTTCGCTTGGTGTACCGGCTTCTTTTTCTATTCGCCGCCGAGGATCGCGGACTCCTCCATGCCCCTGGCATTCCGGAGGAGGTCAAGAAGCGTTACTCGGCATGGCATTCCACCACCCGCCTGCGCCGCCTGGCCGGAAAACTCTCCGGAACGCGGCATCATGACCTCTACGAGGGATTGAAGCTTCTCATGGGCTATCTGGGCCGTGAGGAAGGATGTACTGCACTGGGCCTTTCTCCCCTGGGCAGTTTCCTGTGGGCCTCCGATGCCTTGCCGGATGTGCATTCGGCCCGCCTTTCCAACGGGCATCTGCTTCATGCGGTTCGCGCCCTGGCCTACACAGAGACTGAGGGCATACGCCGTCCTGTCGACTACAAGAATGTCGGTGCTCGTGAGCTTGGGTCCATCTACGAGTCACTATTGGAGCTGCATCCGGTCCTGGACACGGTTTCAGGGGCTTTTAGCCTGGAGACTGCTTCGGGCAATGAGCGCAAGACCACCGGCAGCTACTATACGCCCACGCCGCTGATCGAAAGTCTGCTCGACTCCGCGTTGGAGCCTGTCATTAAGCAGGCAATCTCCCGGGAGAATCCCGAAGAGGCGCTGCTGGAACTGAAGATCTGCGATCCCGCCTGCGGCAGCGGGCACTTCCTCATTGCTGCGGCTCATCGGCTGGCCAAGCGTCTGGCCGGGGTGCGCACCGGGGATGAGGAACCGGGACCGGACGCCGTGCGCAAGGCGCTGCGCGATGTCATCGGACGCTGCATCTACGGCGTGGACGTGAACCCCATGGCCGTGGAGCTGTGCAAGGTCAGCCTCTGGCTGGAGGCGTTGGAACCGGGGAAGCCCTTGTCCTTTTTGGATCATCATATCCGCTGCGGCAACAGTCTGATAGGCGCGACGCCTGAATTGATCGCTGGCGGTCTGCCGGACGAGGCTTTCAAGCCCATCGAGGGAGATGAGAAAACAGCTTGCTCCGCATTGAAGAAGGCCAACAAGGCGGCTCAGAAGAAGGCCAGGATGCCGCTCATCGCCCAGCAGGAAAAAGAGGTCCAGGCGCGTCTGCGAGAAGCCGCTGCGGCTCTGGAGGCGATTCCGTCGGACAGCCTGCGGGATATCCAGGCCAAGGAGAACGCCTTCCGGCAGCACGAACGCACTTCTGAGTATCAAAGCAAGCGCGACCTAGCCAACGCATGGTGTGCGTCCTTCGTCATCCGCAAGTATTTTCCTGAGAAACCCGGATATCCTGGCGTCCCGGCGGACGAGCCCTTCGGGATTACGCAGCGGGAGTTGAATGCCCTGGCCATGGGACGCCCCCTGGCCCCGGAACTGGACCAGGAAGTGGAGCAAATTGCCACGCAGTACCAGTTCTTTCACTGGCATCTGGCCTATCCCGAGGTGTTCGCTCGGGGCGGGTTTGATGTCATGCTGGGCAATCCGCCGTGGGAACGAGTGAAACTGCAGGAAAAGGAATGGTTCGCAGAGCGTATCCCGGCAATCGCAAACGCGCCGAATGCCGCTGCCCGAAAACGCATGATTGAGGATTTGAAAAAGACCGATTCCGAAATCCATCAGGCTTTTTTGATCGACCTGCGGAAGGCGGAAGGCGTTAGCCATTTCATGCGCTCCAGCTCTCGCTACCCCCTCTGTGGCCGGGGCGACATCAACGTATATACGATTTTTTCCGAAGCTGCGCGGACCCTTCTCAGCGATGCAGGGCGGATGGGCATCGTTGTGCCCAGCGGCATCGCCACGGACGATACCACCAAGTTTTTCTTCCAGGACATGATGGACAAGAAGTCGCTGGTCAGCCTCTTCGACTTCGAGAACAAGGGAATTTTTCAAGGCGTTCATAGCAGCTATAAATTTTGCCTTCTCACCAGCGGTCGGGGAACAAAACCGACTGCCGAGCAGGCGGAGTTCGTCTTCTTCGCCCATGGCGTGGACGAGTTGCACGACCCGGAGCGGAGGTTCTCCTTGTCCGCCAAGGACATCGAACTGCTCAACCCCAACACCCGCACCTGTCCGATCTTCCGCTCGAAGCATGATGCTGAATTGACCAAGAGAATTTATCGCAGCACACCGCTGTTTAACTCAGAACATGCAAGCGGTTGGAAACCTTATTATATTCGACTGATCGACATGGATGATCACAAAGATGATCTTCATTTCGAATGGGAGACTGACAACGAGGAAAGCTATACAACACTATATGAGTCAAAGCTCGTGCATATTTTTGACCATAGATATTCAACCTTTGAAGATGTCGGGCGTGATTTAATTGTCAAAGGAGAAGTGGGTTCAGGAAACTGGACCAGTAGCTAAGGTGGACGTAAGAAGCCTGAAGGAGGCTTTTGATGTCCAAGCAGAGAAGAAAGTTCACCGCCGAATTCAAGACCCGAGTCGCCCTGGATGCCTTGTCCGGGGAACACACCCTGTCCGAACTCGCCAGCAAGTACGGCGTGCACCCCAATCAGGTTTCCCAGTGGAAGCAGCAGGCCAAGGAGCAGATCGCGGCTGGCTTTGCGGGCAAGGCCCAGAAAACCCAACAAAGCGATGAGGCGCGGATCAAGGAACTGCACGCCAAGATCGGCCAGCTTACGGTGGAGAAGGATTTTTT
>NZ_ATVA01000007.1 GCF_000420485.1 Paucidesulfovibrio longus DSM 6739
ATTCCGATGGGATCGAGCTATATCATGGCCTGACACGGTATTTTCACTACTACAATGAGGAACGCAGACATTCGTCGTTGGACAAGAGGACTCCAGCGGATGTATACAGGGGCAGTTTCAATGTTCATTGACTTGGCTCGTATCCGTTGTTCCGCTCCGCCCTCGGCCCTTCGGGCCGCCCCTACGGGGACGGGCTACGCTCCACAACGGATACGGCAAATCGCCTCCTCGGAGGCTCGAACTCGGACGCCGGGCTCCACCTTAAAATGACCGCTCAGTGGTCCAAAGGATGGGGGAAGGCGCAGACAAATTCAGTCGTACTTGACGGTTTTTCCACCGGGTAGGGGGAGCCCTCTCTGGATTGCCCATAAGGTGGCATAGCCCATGAAACTGTCCATCATGGTTTTGTCGCTTGTAGGTCCGAAAGCGTGAACCCGCTCCCTGGTGTGATAGGGGAGAAGTGTCCCCTCCAAAATTTTCATACAGGTCGGTGGCTGCTGGAATTTGCAGCATTTTCTGGAGGGGGGGTAACGTTGCCAGGCAGGCTTGAGCCTATCACAACGATGATGTATAATGAAGGCTAGTTGAGAGACTTGCGTTCAAAGTTCACACTTTGTTCACACCACGGTTCTTTGAGAGAGCGGAGCTGTCCATCAATATGGATTGATTGAGACGGCATCCATGAACGAGAGAGGGTTGACGTTGCCTAGCCGCGCCCTGCGAACAGCCCCATCCATGACTTCCATTGTTGACACGCCCCCGCCATTTCCATAATAGTGTCAAACCCGTGCCGGGATGGCGGAATTGGTAGACGCAGCGGACTCAAAATCCGCCGGGTTCACGCCCTTGCGAGTTCGAGTCTCGCTCCCGGTACCACAATAAAAACAAGCTCCTGCGCACCGTTTCTCGCGGTTCGCGGGAGCTTTGTTTTTGGGGCGAAGCGGGGTTGTCCAACCCCTGTCCAACCTTTTGCGTTTGCATTACAATGAGGCTTGCATCCACTGAAATTTGTTTTACGTTTTGAGTCAGGTCACTTCTGTGGGCTTTCTGGTTATTTGTACGGAAAATTCCGTTAATTTGATGGGTAACTGAGGTGCCAAATGGATAAAGAGATGCTGAGACTTCAAGAGATATTATTCTGGCGATATCAATACCATAGCCGGGCAGCATTGCTTGAGTCTTCCCCTTCTTGGAATGAGATACTACGGGCTGTAACCTCTTGGCAGGATGCGGAACTTGAATTTGATACCCCTCGTTTTGTTGCGAATGCGATATTTAGTTGCAGGTATACAAATGCATCGTCATACGATTTGAAACGCGTTCCTCAGGAATTATTATATTATTTTCACCTGTATACTGATCTTGCAATTAAATATGAATACGAGCTGATCGATATTATGTACCCTTTGCAAGGTGCTGAATTGCTTGAAATGTTCGTATGTAGTGACTCTACTCCAGTCCCTCCAATATTGTTTGATACGAAAGATACAGTCGAAAAATATTTCATTAAGTCAATCACAAGGTTGCTCACAAAATTAAAGTTTTATTCTGTTGACCACTCAGGACTGTCAGAGAAACTTGCAAAGATAGTAAAGAGAAAATTTGAATACAATATGGCACAAAGAATCAGTTCTACTGCGGTAGATAAAAGTATTGCAGCGGATAGGCGTAAGGTAATTGCTGGCCTTTTAATCGATTTGTTAGATGATCATGAGCGATACAAGTCGCCTTCTGCTCCCCAGAATGACGCGAGAAGGATTAAGTTCTTCACGATGTATAATAAATATGCAGATATTGAATATAGGGCAGGTTGCAATCGAGCGCGCGCAATCGGCCTCTTTCTTTGGGATGCAAAGTACTTGCAAAACAAGCCGACGGAAAAGGCCTTAAGGGAGGTGAGGAGATATTATCCTTCTGACGAAAAGGGAAACCCGACTGATTCGAAGATGTTGGGTTGGAGGAAGTGTACAGAGGAATGTGTTAGGAATAAAGCGGTGTTAACTGTATCACGGTAATTAATTTTTTTAACCGGGATGTTTTCCTCATCCTCCTAAGCATAGGACAAGTTTATACACAAACGCGAAGCGATTTTCGTTTGGCGCTCGGTCGCTTCGAAAAATGCTTCAGCAAGCTTAGGAGGAGATTATGTCTGCCCCGTTTGTTCTTAAATTGAGTGATTCGTTTCCTGCCATCATTTCCCGTAGAGATGTCGGTCGCTTTACCGGCGGTCTGATCGCTCCACGCACAATGGCCAATCTTGATTCGCTGGGGCAAGGCCCCCGACAAAGGCTTCGGCTAGGGCGCAATGTCGGGTATACGCGCGAGGCATTTCTGGATTGGCTTGCGGGACGATTGGAGGTGGAAGATGCATCCTGAGGTCCTTTCACCATTTCAGGTGCTCCCGCTTAAGGCTCGGGAGTATGCGATATCGGTCTCCCAAGTTTTAAAGGCCGATTCGGACATGGTTGCTCAAGGGATTCTGGGTGTTGCGCATCTGGCATCCTTAGGGGTCCTCGAAATTGAGGTGGGAGAGAACTGGACGGAGCCCAGCGCGTGCTTTTTTGTGACCGGAGCAAACTCCGGACATAGAAAATCGCCCACGTCGAAAAAGCTTGAAACCGCTCTGCATCACAGTATCGACAAATATCTCCTGCCTGATGAGAGGGAAGCTCAGCGGATTACCGCTGAACGGGCGTTGGTGGAGGTGCAGATAAAAACGCTCATGCGCGCCGCTGCGAAATCCTCATCTGAGGATACCGACCCAGAGACCGTTGGAATGTTGGCCGCACTTCAAGGAAGGCTCAAAACTCTTAAACCGCAGGTCTCTCCGATTATTTGCAGTGGGACGCCGCAGGCGATCTCCAAGATGTTGGGCAAACGAAGCTTTGTGGGGGTGCTTGATCCTGAGGGAGGCTTTTTGCCCGGAATCAGGAACACTCACGAAGATCAAGCAATCTCGATTTTGAAAGCATGGTCTGGAGATCGCATCCGTGATGAAAGAGTCGGCTCGGGGACCTCGGCATCTAAGAGGCCGCAACTCTCTACGTGCATATTGTGGCAATCCAACCGCCTCGCCAGATTTCTGATGGACAAGAAATATGTCGAGAATGGACTAACTGCACGTTTTCTTCCTTTGTTTGTAAAGGGGAATCCATTCATCCCTTACCAGCACGTCAATACTCCTTTTGAAGACGCTACCTTGTGGTACGAAATGGCTATTGATGCCATCGTCAAGACTGCCAGTGAACTATTCCGGATGGGGGCAAGGCGAAAGGTCTTGCTATCCACTCAGGCGTATAATGAATTCCAAGCTTACCGCAATGAGATTGACCAGCAGATTTCCAGCCGTCGTTTTGAATGCTGGGCTGACGTGCTGGAGAAAGCCCCTTCCCATGCTTTGCGGTTGGCCTTGATCATCCAGTTGTTGGAGTCTGAATGTGTAACCGTTGAGTGTATATCCGGTGAGAATATGTGGAGGGGCATCGCATTGGCTCGATTTTTCGTCGATCAACATGCGGGGCTCCGACAATGGAGTGACATGGGTCCTGTTCGGAAGATTGCGAATCGTATCATCTCGAGACTTCCCGATGGGTACGGCCCCCCCGTCCCGTTCAAGCCTGCCGAGTTGTATCGCCCTTTGGGAATAACGGCGTTTGAATGTGAACGTGCCTTGGGGCTCTTGGCTTCATGTGGTTATGTACGAGAATGTGGCTGCTTGCCCCCTTCCGATCCAAGGCCTGGAAGGAAAGAGGCTCCTTGCTGGGTGGCTACGATGCCACCTCACCAGATGGAACCGCTTCCTGAATAGGTTCGAAATAAGGGCTGGGCATCTCGCTCAGCCCTTTCCAATTTTAACCCTATCAGGGGAACATCCGAGGCGACAACCTCATGCAGGGTGTCTTCCTTTTGACTGACTTTGGCCAAGTAGCTGGTCCTTTCGGAGCGGCGATTGTAATCCAACTTGAATTGACGCTGCTGGTGCTCCTGTCCAGGTCCAGTCGTGATGGCTAGACGGTTTGCTGCTTATTAATATTCCAAAATAGCTATTGATATTACACAAAGTCCAATCTTCCAATTTGCCCAAGGGGCTGCTTTCTCCATTGTGGTTAGCCTTTGGGGATCCGAGAGCTGAAAACTTCCCTGACGTATTTTGGGGTCTTGCCCTTGGTGTTGACCTTGGCCAAATAGCTTAGACGCTGGACACAGTCGTTCTTCACCTTTTCAAAATCCGGATCATTTCTCCGAAGTCGATAGGAGTTGTATTGCTTTTGTCCTGAACGGGATTGGGTGCAATGATCCACAAGCCCTGGTTGGTCACTGTTCACAGCATTCCCCCAATGCTTTTCTGCGGATTGAATGATCGCATGCGGGAATTGAATCTTGTTTCCATCAGCAAAGACCGCCATATGGTAATGCTGGTGTTTTTCACGGCTCTGTTCTCGTACTGCGATATATTTCGGATCAAGTCCTTTTCTGGAGAGTTCCTTCATCATGGCTGATGTGAATTTTGAAAAGGATTCGTTTGTTGTCTGTCCTGGATGTTGTTGTGGGAATCTCAGATCGAATCTGGTGCAAAGGACTTTATTGTGTTTTTCTGTCGTATGCTGAATGATTTTTAAAGTTGTATCCAGTATCTTAGTATTGCAAGCATATCCTTTCTTAGAATCTGTCAGAATTTGATATCCATTGTAACGAGGTTCACGAGTTGTCTTCATGAGAATATCCTTTGGTTAGTTGATTTGTTGTAAATTGTTTTTTTGTTCCATGTTGTGATTGTTTGTATGTGTATTATGTATGAATATTAATGATTTATGTATAAGATATTACCAGAGACCTGATGAGCAAAGCGATTAACAATATTCTATTTTATTCGTGAGAGTGTGCGTTAAAGTAATTTTCCAATCATAATATGGTGACTGAATTATTTTTATATTTTATGTTTATATGTTGGTCGCTTTGGCATGAAAAAAGCCTCCCCAGATTGCTCCAGGGAGAATGGATGCGCTGAGTCTTTTTTGGAAGATTCTCTGAATTGAATCTCAGGAATAAATCGTGTGCTTTTTATTTTCGAGGTTTTCGACACGGAGAAACAACCCTTCCCACAAGTTGAGCCATTGTCACAGAAGATAAATCTTTTGAGACAGTCGAGAGCTTAACAGGAATAGCAGGGCAGGGAACCTTTCTAGATGCGTCTAGATCGTGCCCTGGTAATGAGAAGATTAGGTTTTAAAACCTTCCTAAAGTCAAATAGGGCATCAACCTTCTATGTCGAACTGAAACGCCTTATTTGCCTCTGAAATATGACAATATATGTTTTTTCGTGTAACGCTATAGAGTCATTTGTGTACAGCTTTAAAGTCCAAATATCTGGATCCCCTCGACTGAATCTTGGATGCCCCTGGCGATGAACATATCGGGACATGGGCACAAATTATTGAATAAAAATAATAAATTAATGATTATTGTCGAGAATTTTTGGGTAATTCACTAAACATCTTCAATTTAGATGAAAGTCGGTGTATGTAAAAATCTATTCACAAAAAACAGATTAGGAAGGCTACAAAATCTAAGTACAGCAACTGTGACCAGGAGTTCTTTATTCTCAGAATTATGGCTACTCATGAAGCCAAGTACATTCTGACCGGTTGAACCCAATAAACACGAGTAAATAGATTGAAAACAACAATCAAGATACTTGCCATAGCAGTCACTATAAGCCTGTTATCGTGCTCATGCGCATCAACTGATTTTAATGCTACATCATTTCGGCCAGTTGATCATAACGAAAAATTCACTATATACGAATTCAAAGCCTTCGCTGATGCAATTTATCCTAACGACAGTGTGACTGCAGAAAAACAGAGAATCAAGTGGCTTCAAAAGTGGATTAAGAACAACAATTTAAATTTAAAGCATTACGAGATTGTATCTCGAAGCGCTGTTTTAAAGCATGAAGGACTTCTTGGAACAGTTTTCGACATCTACTACAAAGTAAAAATACACAATTATTAAAAAACTGGGGCAAAAGGTGTATCGTTGCGAAACTCATTTGTATCACGCTCTGATTGTGGACGGTTTTCGCTAGGGCAGGTCGTGGAGATTCGTCAAATTCGTACTCGTCTGCCGATTTTGCAACAGGAAATGGGGCCGCCGAATGCCGCGCACGGGCTTGGCCCTTTACGTCGATCAGTTGCCGGTTCCGGGCGAAGCGGGTTTTATCGTGACTCTTTCGAGTGCCAGAACCTCAAGATATAGACCGCCTCGGTTTTGACGAGGTAACGGACTACATAGCGACCGAACACGAACTCCCGCACGCCTTCAATCTCTTCAAGAGGACGCCCGATGTGGGGCATTTCAGCAAAGCGGTTGATGGCCGATTTGAGGTTCAGCACCGTGGAACGGGACACCTCCGGATCATGCAGCGCCAGAAAGTCGTGCAGCCGTTTCAGATCCTCAACTGACTCCGGCGAGAACCTTATCCGCATTCAGGCGCATCCGACTCTGTTTCTGATCCCCAGCTGTCCAGCCAGGCGAAGACCTCCTCGCCGTCAATGTACCGGCCAGCCTCAATGCTCTCGATGGCCAGCAGGGTCTCGGCGCGGCGCTTCTCCCGTTCTTCGTGTCTGTTGATGAAATCGACCATGAATTCGCGCAACAAATGGCTGGAGTTCTTGCCCTGGCTTTTGGCGATGGCCTCGAACTTGTTCTTGAGGGCGGTATCGACGCGCGCCCGGATGGTTTCCTGCATGCTGCCTCCTGCGTGTGGCTACAATATGCTACATGAGGGGGGCTGTAAATCTGTTTTCGGAGTTGACTTGCCTCTCCGGGATGTCCAGAGACAGCTGAAGGCTAAGGTAGACAAGGACCGAGTCCTTGTAACCTTCGAGCCACCGAATGGCTTCCACGGGATCACGGACCTCTTCGATGGGTTTGATGTTCGCAGTCTCGCGGATGCCGCCGCGGCAGTCCCAGCTGAAGAATTTCCAGCCAGGACACAGCCGCCGTCAAACAATGGGATGGCTCGCGGGTTGAGTTCGACACGTTTTCTTGATGCGTCCACGGATTATCGAAAAGGTACGGTGCGTGGCGACAATCGGCCCGGGCGACAACGGCGAAGCGGTGATGACGGTGCTCTGCTTGCCGTTGGACGACTAACCATGAAATTCAGAAGGAAAAAGGAGCTCAGTTTGCCAGTGGTCTCCCTCAGCGCGGAATATCTTGTCACCGGACAATTGCTCAGGCGCAATATCCTGACCTACAGGGCCCCTCCCAACAATCAGGGGTATGATCTGCTCTGCACCCACCCTGATCCTGCCCTCGCGACAAAGACGCTCCGGATTCAGGTCAA
>NZ_ATVA01000008.1 GCF_000420485.1 Paucidesulfovibrio longus DSM 6739
TCCCCCGAACCCCCTCCCCTTCCTAAATTTTTCACCTCTCGCGGCTGCGCCGCTCGTCGGGATTTGTTCCAGCCTCTTGGTCTTCGAAAACAGGCAGAGACTTGCCCCAATCCCGCGCCGGGAAGCGGATGCGCAGCATCGATTCCCGGCGCAGAATGGGAGTCCAGAGGGCCGCGGGCCCTCTGGCCGCCGGAGGCATGCATACTTTTCCCTGTCCTCTCTCCCGTCCCGGCGCGAACGCAAAAAAACGGCCCTCCCCGCGAGATGCGCAGGGAGGGCCGTTTGCTTGTCTTTGGTCGGCGTCTCTACTTGAGCACGGCTCCGGTGCTGGCCGAGGTGACGTGTGCGGTGTAGCGGCGCAGGAAGGGCGAGGAGATTTCCTTCTGCTTGGGCGTCCAGTTCTTGCGGCGCTGGTCCAGTTCGGCCTGGTCCACGAGCAGTTCGATGGACCGGGCCGGGATGTCGATTTTGATCCGGTCGCCTTCCTTGACGAGTCCGATGGTCCCGCCTTCGGCGGCTTCGGGCGAGATGTGGCCGATGGCGGCGCCGCGCGTGCCGCCGGAGAAGCGTCCGTCCGTGATCAGGGCCACTTCCGCGCCCAGGCCCATGCCCGCGATGGCCGAGGTGGGGGTGAGCATTTCCCGCATGCCGGGTCCGCCTTTAGGGCCTTCGTAGCGGATCACGACCACGTCGCCGGGGTTGATTTTGCCGTCGAGGATGGCGGTCACGGAATCCTCTTCCGAGTCGAACACGCGGGCGGTGCCTGTGCGCTGCATCATTTCCGGAGCCACGGCGGACTGCTTGACCACGCAGCCGCCCTCGGCGAGGTTGCCGCGCAGGATGGCGATGCCGCCCTGGGGCGAGTAGGCCTTGTCCAGGGGCCGGATCACGTCCGGGTCGAGCACCTGTGCCTTGAGGTCGTCGAGGTTTTGGCCGACGGTCTTTCCGGTCACGGTCAGGGCGTCGAGGTGCAGGTTTCCTGCTTCGGCCACGGCGCGCATCACGGCGGGGATGCCTCCGGCCTGGTCGAGGTCTTCGATGTGGTGGTGTCCGGCGGGCGAGAGCTTGCAGAGGTTGGCCACCTTGCGGCTGATTTCGTCGAAGATGGTCAGGTCGAGGTTCAGTCCGGCCTCGTGGAAGATGGCGGGCAGGTGCAGCACGGTGTTGGTGGAGCCGCCCAGGGCCATGTCCATGGCCACGGCGTTCTGCACGGATTTGTCCGTGACGATGTCGCGGGGCCGGATGTTTTTTTCCAGCAGGTTCATGACGGCCATGCCCGTGTGCTTGGCCAGGCGCACGCGCGCCGAGGAGACGGCCGGAACCGTGCCGTTGCCGGGCAGGGCCATGCCGATGGCCTCGGAAAGGCAGTTCATGGTGTTGGCGGTGAACATGCCGGAGCAGGAGCCGCAGGTGGGGCAGGCGCATTCCTCCAGGTCCGCGAGTTCGGCTTCGGTCATCTTGCCGCGCTTGACCATGCCCACGCCCTCGAACACGGTGATCAGGTCCGAGGTTTGTCCCTTGCGCTTTCCGGCCAGCATGGGGCCGCCGGAGACGATCACGGCGGGGATGTTCAGCCGGAGCATGGCCATGAGCATTCCGGGCACGATCTTGTCGCAGTTGGTGATGCAGACCAGGGCGTCGAAGGGGTGCGCCATGGCCATGATCTCGATGGAGTCGGCGATGATTTCGCGGCTGGGCAGGGAGAAGCACATGCCCTCGTGGTTCATGGCCAGTCCGTCGCAGACGCCGATGGCCGGGAATTCCATGGGGGTTCCGCCGCTCATGCGCACGCCGCTCTTGACGGCTTCGGCCAGGGTGCGCAGGTGCACGTGTCCGGGAATGATTTCGTTGAAGGCGTTGCAGACGCCCACCAGGGGGCGGTCCATTTCCTCGCGGGTCAGGCCCAGGGCGTGCATCAGGGAGCGATGCGGGGCCTTTTCCAATCCTCCGGTCATTTTCTTGCTGCGCATGGCGGTATCCTTTGTCTGAATGGGTCGGATGCTATTGGGCCTGGAAGCTCTTGGCGGTTTCCAGGTCTTTTTCGGCCTGCTCGGCATTGCCCAGCTTCCTCTGAATGGCGGCGCGGGTGCGGTAGCCTTCAGGGGCGCTGGGATTCATCAGCAGGTATTTGTCCGCGTCTTCAAGGGCCTTGTCGTATTGGCCGAGATGGTAGCGCGCGATAGCCCGGTGCAGGCGGTAGACGGCCGTGTTCGGGTCGGCCTCGACGCAGGCGTCGAAGTCCTTTTCGGCGTTCTCGTATTGTTCGGTGTTCAGGTAGAGCTTGCCGCGTTCGTTGAGCATTTCCGGCACGTTGGGCAGCCTTTCGATGCCCTTGGTGAAGACCGCGATGGCGGCCTGCGGGTCGGCGGCGGCGGTGATCACGCCGAGGTTGTTGTAGCCGCAGAAGTCGTCGGGATCGGTGCGGATGGCCTTGCGGGCGGCGTCCGCGGCCATTTCCGGCTCCTTGAGCGTGGAGAGCACGCGGGCCTGGAAGCAGAGGTCCGTGGCCGTGGGTTCGGTCTTGTCGAAATGCTCGGAAACCAGAGCCAGGGCCGCGTCCGGGTTGCCGTTGTCCAGGGCGGTGCGCGCCTCGGCCATGAGGTCGCGGGGCAGGGGCAGGGGCGCGGGCTGCTCGGCCTGGGCTTCGACCGGCGCGGCGTCCTCGGCGGCTTCCGGCTGGGCCGGGGCTTCGGCCAGGGCCTGCTTTTCGATTTCCAGGCCGCTGGGCGTCAGGGCCGGCTTCGCCTTGCCGTCCTCGTCCACGATGATGGGGCTGGCGTAGCGCAGGTTCTGCAGGGCGGCCTTGCGCCGGGCCAGGGAGTCGTAATGCTTGGCCTCGTCTTGGTCGTCGTCCGCGGCGTGGACCAGGGCGAGGTTGGCGAAGATGGTGTGGTCGCCGGGCCGGAGAGCGGCGGCGCGTTCAAGCTGGTCGATGGCCGGGCCGAACTCGCCGATGTTCCAGTGCGCATGCGCGGCGTTCATGAGCAGGTTCACGGAATCCGGCTGGAGGTCCACGGCTTCGTCGAAACTATCCGCCGCCTTGGTCCATTGTCCCAGGGCGGTGTAGCATTCCGCGAATTCGATGTAGGTCAGCGGCTCTTGCGGGTCCAGTTCCTCGGCCTTGCGCAGGTCGTCCAGCGCGGCGGCGGGGTTGCCTTCGAGCCTGAAGGCCCGGCCTTTGAGCGTATAGGCCAGGGCGTTGTTCGGATCGATTTCCAGGCAGCGTTCCAGAGCCTTGCGGGCGGCTGCGATCTCGTCCGGGGTGGTCTTGTCGTCCATGCCGGGCGCGCTGCGCGGCGCGAGCACCGGGCCGACTGCCTTGCCGGAGAGCAGGACGGCGGCCTTGATGCGCCAGGCGTCGGCCATCTGCGGGTCCAGTTCCAGGGCCTTGCTCACGTCCTGCTGGGCCTGTCCGGGCGAGCCGAGGTCGAGGAAGATTTCGGCGCGTTCGGCATAGAGGGAGGCGTTGCCCGGCTCGTTGCGGATGAGGCTGTTCAGGGTCAGGATGGCCTCGCGGCGCTGCCCGGCCTGAATTTGTTCCGTCACTCCGCTGGGCGCGGGGTCCGGAGAGCTTTCCAGCAGGGAGCAGCCCGCCAGCAGGGCCAGGCAAAGGATCAGGGCGGGGAGAAGCAGCAGGGAAGACTGTCGCGCAGGGGGATGCATTATAAGGATGACCTCCGGTTCGCGTCCGGGCGCGTTATGTTCGAGGGGGGCAAAATAGCGCAGACCGGGAGCAAGGTAAATGCCCGCTTTTCGAGCCTCGTCCAGGTTCGGGGCGCCCGCTTTCCGCGCGGCAGGGGGAACGTCCGTCCGGGCGGCGGCTTCCTACCGCCGCACCGCCACCCAGGAGCCGGCCACGCAGACCAGCGTGACCACGCCCGTGAGCAGCAGGCATTGCTGCGTGGGCAGGAAGGAAATGACCACGAACACGGGCGGGAAGTCGAGCACGTGTTCCAGCCGCAGGTGCAGGAGCCGCAAAAGCCCCAGGGCAAGGCCGCTGGAGGCGAGCCCCGTCACCGCGCCGGAGGCCAGGAGCGGCGCGCGGATGTACCAGGGGTGCGCGCCCACCAGCGAAAGAATCTCGATCTCGTCCTTGCGGGTGAGCATGGCCAGCTTGACCGTGTTGCCCACGACCATGGCCACCACCAGGCCCAGAAAGCCCATCACCGGCCAGATCACGGAGCGGGAAACCGCGAGCCAGCTGTTGGCCAGGTCCAGCTGCATGGGGTTGTAGTGCACGGCCTGCACGTCCGGCAGGGTGCGCAGCTCGGCCAGCAGACCCTTGGCCCAGACCTCGCTGAGGTCGCCCGGCGGAATGCTGAAGGAAAGGAACGCCGAGGCGGGCAGCGGGTTGTCCTCCTTGAGCCAGTCGAGCGCGCCCTGGCCGGAAAGATCCTTGGAAAGCTCGCGCAGGGCCGTTTCCGGAGTGTACGTCTCCATCTCCTTGAGGTGCTCCATGCCCTGCATGCGCTCCCACTGCGTCCGGACCTCGTCCATGTCCGCGCCCAGCCGCCAGAAGACCTGGAATTCCACGGCGCCCCGATTGCGGATCAGCTCCTCGTTGACGTTGTGCAGCAGCAGCAGAAAAATGCCGGCCAGCACGGCGGCCATGCTCACGGCCAGGACGGTGAACAGCTGCGCCCAGGGGTGCTGGAACATGTCCCGAACGCCGCGATAGGTCAGCTTGATGGCGCGGAAGATCACAGCAGCCCCTCCGGTTCCGGTTCGGGCTGGCCGGGCAGCGTGGTTTCCGCCACCTGTCCGTGCTCCAGGTGCAGGATGTGCGCTTCCGGAACCATCTCCAGCACCTGCCGGTTGTGCGTGGCCATGATCACCGTTGCGCCGTAGGAGTGGAACTGCTTGAAGATGTTCATCAGGTCCAGGGTCAGGTCCGCGTCCAGGTTGCCCGTGGGCTCGTCCGCGAGGATCAGCTTGGGGTTGACCACCATGGAGCGCGCAATGGCCACGCGCTGCTGCTCGCCGCCGGAAAGATGCGCGCAGCGGGTGTAGCTCTTCGACTCCAGGCTCAGCGCCCGGACAATGGCCCGCACGCGCCGCTCCAGATGCTGGCGTCCCACGCCGCGCACCTCCAGGGCCAGGGCCACGTTGTCGAAGACCGTGCGCTGCGGCAGAATCTTGAAGTCCTGGAAGACCACGCTCACCCGGCGGCGCAGCTCCGGGATGTGCTTGCGCTTGAGGTTGTGCAGGTCGAAGCCGGCCACCGTGGCCCGGCCGCGCTTGAGCGCCAGGGCGGCGTACATCAGCCGCAGCAGCGAGGTCTTGCCCGCGCCGGAATGCCCGGTCAGGAAAAGAAATTCCCCCTTGCCCAGGGCGAAGGAAACGTCCTTCAGCGCCCAGCTGGATCCGAAGACATGGGATACGCGCTTGAATTCGACCATGACGCTGTTAGTACCCGCACGGCAAGGCTTTGTAAATCGGCGCGCCGCAGCAGAGCGATGTGCGGGCTTCGCATGACGAAAAAGTCGATTCGGGTTGCCACGCTGCAAAAGCCGGGATATCGTGGGCCCTGTTTTCGAGAGGGGAAACCTGAATCATAACCTGACGCAAGGAGGTTCCCATGCCCAAGGTAAGCAAAAGCGAGCGCGACGCCCGCAAGAAAAAGGTCGTGGACGTGCTCAACCAGGCCCGCGCCATGGAACTCACCGCCATCACCCAGTACATGAACCAGCACTACAACCTGGACGACATGGACTACGGCGAGCTGGCCAAGAACATGAAACTCATCGCCATCGACGAGATGCGCCACGCGGAAATGTTCGCCGAACGCATCAAGGAACTGGGCGGCGAGCCCGTCACCGCCGGGGACGGCAAGATCACCAAGGGCCAGAAGGTCCAGGCCATCTTCCCGTTCGATTCCGACCTCGAAGACGACACCATCGCCGCGTACAACGACTTCCTGCTCATCTGCCGGGACAACGGCGACAGCGTGAGCCAGAAGCTCTTCGAAACCATCATCGACGAGGAACAGCAGCATTTCAACTACTTCGACAATGTCTCCGGGCACATCGAAGATCTGGGCGAAACCTACCTCTCCAAGATCGCCGGAACCCCGGCGTCCACCGGCGGAACCACCAAGGGCTTCGTGCTCGGCACAGGAGCCGCCTAGCAGAAAAGGCAAAGCATGCCTCCGGCGGCTCAGGGGCCCGCGGCCCCTGAGAACCCCATTCTGCGCCGGGAACCGATGCTTCGCATCCGGTTCCCGGCGCGTTTTTGCGGGCAGGCCGGAAAGCTGCCGAGCACGGCTGAATTCTTGTCGGCATAGAATAATGATCCTCGGAAACAGGCTAAGCCTGTTTTCGAGGATCAGAAGGCTGGAACGAGTCCAGACGAGCGGCGCAGCCGCGAGAGGCGAAAGATTTAGGAAGGGGTGGGGGTTTGGGGGAGGGGAGAACCCTTTTCAAAGGGTTTCCCCCAAAAAAATTACGATATCCCGTTTATTTCACGAGCACTTTGGCCATCTTGTCGAGCGCCTGGGCGAGCACGTCGTCGCTGACCGCGTAGG
>NZ_ATVA01000009.1 GCF_000420485.1 Paucidesulfovibrio longus DSM 6739
AGTACCCCAAAGAAGGATCCCGAGCAGAACGACGAGAGTGAATGAATCCACGCGGGGCGGAATTCCGCCCCGTTTTATCATTGACCGAAGCGGGCACGGCCATGACCACCTGGGCCGTCGCCAACCCGGAGAAGGTTCAGGCGGCAATGGATTTCGTGTCGAATTTCATTCCGGGGGATGTGCCGGTGCAGAGCAAAGCAGGATTAAGAGGAACAATTGTTAGAGAGATCTGGGACCGAATCCATGAGTAAAGCAATGCTGGATATCATGCTCGGTATTGCTCTCATGGTTATGGGGTGGGAGCTCCTGTTCACGGATCATGTTGTAGCAGTATACCGTGTCCCTGTAATGCCTATTGCCGGATTTGTGCTGATCCCTGTCGGACTGTTCTTTTCTGCTGAAGGAATAATGGCGCTCTGGCGAATATGGAAACAGAAGCATAAAAAGGACAATGATGGCAGACCGACTGCCTAAATATTGAGACCAACAGGGCGGTTTTCCGCTCCGTTTTGCCATTGAACGAAGCGGGCACGGCCATGGCCTCCTGGGCCGCCGCCAATCCGGAGAAGGCCCAGGCGGCCGCAGAATTCCTCGACCTCGCTGTCGGCTACAATGTTCCTGGACCGCCGCCGCTTAGCAGAGGCGGATATGCTGGTGGCTAATTGATGCCACTGGAAAGCTATATGAGAAAATGAAAAACGAGTAGTCAAATGTATTGCAATATTGTTTTTGGAATAATTGTAATCATCGGTGGTCAAGCGATCGCAACCACCGGCATGTTTGGCCAAGTACACTCCTTTCCGGCCTTTCGGTGGGCTGGCTGGCTTGTCTCTCTTTCGGGCGTGGTATTCCTGGCCTACGGCATTTATGGGCTATTGAGTCGAAATCGAAAGGATCACAACTCAAAGGATGATCCCGACCATAACGATAAGAGCGAATGAATCCCTGCGGGGCGGTTATCCGGCCCGTTTTGGATCCCGCGCCCGCAGGCAAGCTGAAACAGGCTGAGCAACAATCCAACGCCAAGAACCCGCTGGAACGCATATATAACGGAGCGGGCCAAGCGCTGGACAAAGGCATGGAAGCGGCTGGCCAGGCCACGGGCAAAGCCTGGGATGCGATCCGAAGCAAGGAAGTCCGCGATGGTGTGGAATTCGGGGCGCGGGCGGCTTGGGAGGTCACGAAGGATGTGGGCAGAATCGTAGGTGAAGATACTATAGTGGCTCTCGGATCATCGTTTGGAAAAATTCCATATGACATTTCAATCGCTGCAGACAAGCTTGCAAAAATACGTTCATCTGCTCTCAACTTTGATCACGAATACAAAAACACTGCGGAACGTGTTGCTAAAAGGATTCAGCAGCAGAAGCAAATTGTCTATGGAACCCAAAGGAAGCAGCCCAATGAAAAGTAGCAGTACATACTATATGATTTGCGCATGCATCCTCTTCGGTGCGTTCCTCTTGGATACCTGGTTTACTATCACTAAGAACAACAAAGATTTTCATGATATTATCAACTCTCTAGGTTTCTTTAAAGAACGACCCTGGATGCGCACTCTTATTAAACTGCCTGTTGTTCTTTGGTTCACAGCAACAGGACTTGGCATCAATGGTTCTTCACCTGCTGGGAAATATGACGTGATCTGTCTCGGCTATCTTGCACTTGTCAGTTGGTCGATATGGAAATTCTCCCGCTCTACCAACAACTCCGGCAAGCCGCAGGATACATGATCCGCGCATGCACGAGGGGCTGAAGACCTTCGGCGAATACGGACTCAAGGTGGCGGCGGTCACGGCCCTGGGCCGCACGCCCGCCAGCGTTTACGGCAAAGCGGGCGCGGCCATGACCTCCTGGGCCGCCGCCAACCCGGAGAAGGCCCAGGCGGCAATGGATTTCGTGGAAGGAACGACCATGAAAACGACACCTCCCCAGACCATCAGTGGTGGACTGGGTTACTTTGCGGGAGAACGGATCGATGCGCTGGACAAATGACCGTACCATCCGCACCTATGCCGCCCTTGCCCTCTTCACGGGATACGGAGGCGCTAAAGTACTCATAAGCGGACATGTCCGCTTCATGCCAGTGCCCCAGTGGGTAGGTATCCTTCTTTCAGTTCTGGCGGCAGGATACATTGTACTCATCGTGCGACGCATCTGGAGCCTCTCCCCAACCAATCCGAATGACGGATCAGAGAAGAAATGATCCGCCAGTATACGCAAGCATCCTGTTTTCCCCGGCTCGCCGCCAACCCGGAGAAGGTTCAGGCGGCAATGGATTTCGTACAGGGGTGGAAAGTTCCCGGCCCGCCGCCCATGACCCTGCCTGGAGCCGCCGGATTCTTTTATGGCAAATGGGAGGACTCAAGACATGAATAATTCGCCAGCAGCTCTGGTCATAGCAGGCATCATGGGGATGGGAGCCGGCTATTTAATCACAGAAGACCCAACCATCATACGCGGTGGCGATGAGTACCCTGTTTTTGTTTGGGCAGGATGGGTACTTGCAGCCTATAGCCTCCTTTTGTTCGGATTCGGCGCGGTTCGCCTCTTGCGGATTTGGAAACCAAAAGAATCAAAGCAGAACGTAGAATGACTCCTTTGCGTTGATCAAAATGATCTCCGGGGCGGGATGCCGCCCCCACAGCCCTCCGCGCCTATGGACACGTAGGCCAACGACCCTGCATGCAGGAAGGGCTGAAGACCTTCGGCGAATACGGACTCAAGGTGGCGGCGGTCACGGCCCTGGGCCTCACGCCCGCCAGCGTTTACGGCGAAGCGGGCACGGCCATGGCCTCCTGGGCCGCCGCCAACCCGGAGAAGGTTCAGGCCGCGCAGGATTTCGTGTCGAATTTCATTCCGGGGGATGTGCCGGTGCAGAGCAAGGCAGGTGTGGCTGGCGCAATAGCGGCAAAAGGGTTGGAACTGTACCATGAGTAATACTGATCGTTTTTGGTCCATAATTAGTGGCGCGCTTCTCATATACGTCGGCCAGGATGTCGCTCACACAGGCGTTTTTAGCTATGGAATTGCAGGAGACCATTTTGAGATACATCCATGGGTCGGCTGGTTTCTGGCTATGCTCGGCGTGTTTTGGCTGGCCGAAGGCCTCTATTCGTTCCTGGGCGGCAAAAAAGACATGAAAGCCACTGCGAACGACAAGGGGGACATCGATACACCCACCGCCGCCCCTGGGCCAGGATCCAAACCAGACGGGGAAGCCGAATCGGCTAAAACCCATAAGGAGGACCAACCCGGCTCGCGGGATGCTTGAGCGCATCCTTGCCGGGGCGGCTTCGGTCGCCCCGGCAGCATGCTCTCCGACCCGACCTACTGGCTGACAGGAAGGATCCGCACCCCATGCCCGTCGGCAAGCTGCACCGGGATGAGCCCCCGAAGGAGCAGCCCGGGACCTTGAGCCGGATCGCGGAAGCGTCCTCCCGCATCGCCCACGGCGTTGGTCAGGCCGTGGACAAGGGCATGGACGGAGCTATCGAATCCACGGGCAAAGCCTGGGATGCGATCCGAAGCAAGGAAGTCCGCGATGGAGTGGGATTCAGGGCGCGGGCGGCCTGGGAGGTCCCGAAGGATGTGGGGAAGATCGTGAGTGAGGATGCGGCCATGGCAAGCTTAGGCGTTGGATTGCCTTCCGGCGCATCTATAGCCGTAGATAAGATTTATAAGCTTGATTCGGCAAATAATGGTCTTCGCTCTGGCTATGAGCAGCAGGCGAAAGATCTTGCACGGAGAATCGCTCAGCAAAAGCGAAACGTGTATTCGCCTACGGAGAAATAAGATGCTTTTAGCTCATCCATTCAGAAGCACAGCAGCTGTCATCCTTGTTTGTGCGTTTCTCGTGGACAGCTGGTACACTATTCGCCGTTCGCAGAGGGGATATACGGACATCATCAGCTTTCATGGATTTCTCAGAACTGCGCCCTGGCTGAGGACCGCAATCAAACTTCCCTTTGTCCTGCTGTTTCTGCAGGAAACATTAAATCTTGGCGGTGACGACTTTTTGGGAAGAGCCCCCATTGTTTCGATTACCTACGGTGTCACAGTGGGATACGGCGTGTATCGTTTTCGACGTGCCGTTTCAACTTCAGACAAGAATAACACCGCGGACTGACCCGCGCATGCAGGAAGGGCTGAAAACCTTCGGCGAATACGGACTCAAGGTGGCGGCGGTCACGGCCCTGGGCCGCACGCCCGCCAGCGTTTACGGCAAAGCGGGCGCGGCCATGACCACCTGGGCCGCCGCCAACCCGAAGAAGGTTCAGGCGGCCGCAGAATTCCTCGATCTCGCAGTCGGCTACAATGTGCCTGGACCGCCGCCGGTCAGCAAAGCCGGATATACTGGCTTCGGAATTCATGCCGCAAAAGATATCTACGAGAAGATACG
>NZ_ATVA01000010.1 GCF_000420485.1 Paucidesulfovibrio longus DSM 6739
ACGGGACGGGTCCGCTTCGGCTGGCGGGATTACGATCCGGATACCGGACGCTTCACAGCCAAAGACCCCATCGGCGCTGCTGGAGGGGATTCGGATTGGTATGGGTATTGTTCGGATGATCCAGTCAATGGGCGGGATCCGCAGGGGCTTTATGAATGTAAAGACAACTCCGAAAAATGTGGAGACAAAAATATATATTGCAACCACAACACTTGTACCGAAAACTGCTTTCTGTGCGGAGACTATGAACCAATTACGAAAGATGATGTAAATATGATACGATCTTTCCCTGGCGTAGAGACACTATTTGAATGGCCATGGAGAAATAAAAAGGACGCGGGCGAGGACAAAAAATAATGCTTCACAACATTTTAAAATATGAGCTATATGTTCCACAATGCTTTTTATTCATGAAATCTAATGAGGTCTTGCTAAAACTGAACTCTTGTGGAGGGATATCGACTAAAACTGGTGCACTTGTTCTCTTAGACTTTATTTTGCTTTTGATATTAAGTACATTGTTCTTTACAAAAGTCAGGCTTGTTAGTTTTTTATACCCAATATACATAGCTCTGTTTACAGGATTATATCTCTACTTGAACCTTGGTGACGACATACAGAGTCATTACATATACCTTAGATTTATATTGCTATCAGCATACTATTACATAGGATTCTATTTAATGTGTATGCACTTGATTTCAAATGCAAAACCACCAGTTGATCGTTAGCTGTTTTCGAATAACGCCATGCACCAACTCGTGTACGCGACAATGTTGCTTGTTGAAATGCTCAATGCCGTGGTCAAGCTGTACGGGGACAGTCTACACCTGTCACAGCAACCTCGACGGTCAGCGACACAAGGAGCCCTCTTTGGCTCCCGGTTCAGCATGTAAATACAAAAGCTGCCGAATTCAGGTCTCGAACATTCTCTCTCGCCCAGAGTCACTGCCCCAAAGCAAGAGCAGTCCTTGTCAGCTACCCTTCCGATAGAGAAATGGCATCCTACTGATTTCCATTCCCTTCCATTTTTATACCTATTCCAAAATCGTGTTTAGTCTTGCGGAGATCCCACAGGAATGCGCTATCGCCCCACAACCCGACGACCGATGTCCGGTCTGGGCATTGCAGAAGGCCACGTCTTGGAAGACCAGCGCGACGACCAGGGACAACCCATTCAAATTCTTCTGCATATGGACCATATCGGCAGTGTGCGTATGGTTGAATTCCCGACCGAAGGCATGGTAAAGGAAATCCTGTACGACTGGGATACGGGACGGGTCCGCTTCGGCTGGCGGGATTACGATCCGGATACCGGACGCTTCACAGCCAAAGACCCCATCGGCGCTGCTGGA
>NZ_ATVA01000011.1:300000-599854 GCF_000420485.1 Paucidesulfovibrio longus DSM 6739
CCTGGCCCGGTTAGCTCTCAAGGATACCGATCACGGGGTCCTCTGTGAGCATTTCAAGGACAACTGCGCTGTCGCCCTCGGGTACGAAGATCCCGTTCCCCTGGCGAAGGCGCTGGCCGAATTTGCGAAGAAGAACAAAAAGTTCGAAATCAAATTCGGTAGCCTTGAAGGGCGCTATCTTGACGAGAACGGCTTGAAGGAGCTCGCCAAGCTGCCCGGTAAGCCCGAGCTGCTTGCGTCGGTCCTCGGCACCATGAATGCCGTACCGACCAACTTTGTGGGTCTGTTCGCGAACCTGCTGCGCAATACCCTCTACGCCTTGACTGCGATCAAGGAGCAGAAGGAAAAAGAAGCGGCGTAACGGATCCGAGTGCTCACGACCAAGTAAGGTTACCCCCAAGGAGGACAACGAAATGGCTGATATCACTAAAGATCAGGTTGTCGATTTTATCGCCAACATGACTGTGCTTGAGCTCTCCGAGTTCATCAAGGAACTCGAGGAGAAGTTCGGCGTCTCTGCCGCCGCTCCCATGGCCGCCATGGCCGTCATGCCCGCCGGTGGCGGCGAAGCCGCTGCCGAAGAGGAAGAGAAGACCGAGTTCGACGTCATCCTCACCGGTGCCGGCGACAACAAGATCGGCGTCATCAAGGCCGTCCGCGCCCTCACCGGCCTGGGCCTGAAGGAAGCCAAGGCGCTGGTCGACGAGGCTCCGAAGCCCGTCAAGGAAGGCGTGTCCAAGGACGATGCCGCCGAAGCCAAGAAGCAGCTCGAGGAAGCGGGCGCCAGCGTTGAAGTTAAATAGTTAGAATCAAATAACAGCCAAAGAGCGCAATCCCCAACGGGGGAGTTGCGCTCTTTGCGCTGTATCTGTATAGAATTTTTTAGCGTTTTAATTTACCATCCGCATTTCCCGTGAATACCGGCTCCCCGCCGGTTTTTGGCCCGAACGGGGTCGCTGGAGCTGCGCAAGGCAGTCCGTACCTAAACGCCAAACGTATCGCACGAGGGTACAATGGTTCAGCTTACAAAACAGTTCGGAGAAATCGTCAATGCCCTGCCCATCCCCCACCTGCTCGAGTTGCAGGTGGACTCCTACAAGCTGTTCTTGCAGGAGGATGTGCCGCCAGCCAGCAGGGAGGACATCGGCCTTGAGGGGGTCTTCCGTTCGGTCTTCCCCATCGAGGACTTCAACAAGACGGCCAGCCTTGAGTATGTCAGTTATGAAATCGGCGAGCCCAAGTACGACCAGTCCGAATGCATTTCCAAGGGCCTGACCTATGAAACGACCATCCGCATCAAGGTGCGTCTGGTGGTCTATGACGTGGACGAGGAGTCCGAATCCCGGACCATCCGCGACATCAAGGAACAGGACATCTATTTCGGCACGATCCCGCTGATGACGGAAAAGGGCACCTTCATCATCAACGGCACCGAGCGGGTCATCGTCAACCAGTTGCAGCGTTCTCCCGGCATCATCTTCGAGCATGATTCCGGTAAGACGCACTCCAGCCGCACCGTTCTTTACTCCTGCCGCATCATTCCCATGCGCGGCTCCTGGCTGGACTTCGATTTCGACCACAAGGACATCCTCTACGTCCGCATCGACCGCCGCCGCAAGATGCCCGCCACGATCCTGCTCAAGGCCATGGGCATGACCCGGCAGGACATTCTCGACTACTTCTACGACTCCGAGACGTACCTTCTCCAGGACGGCAAGGTGCTTCGCAAGGTCGTCGAGGAGCACTTCCGCAAGGAAGAAGCCTACGTGGATCTCGAACTTCCCGACGGCAAGGTCGTTTCCAAGGCCGGCGCGCCCATTTCCAAGGGCGGCTGGCGCAAGCTCGCCCGCCAGGGAGTCGAGACCATCGAGGTCGCTCCCGAAGCCCTGCATGGCCTTTTCCTCTCCCGCGACCTTGTGGACAAGAACGGCGAAGTCATCGCCGAGGGCGCCGAGGAGATCACCCCGGCTCTCATCGAGCAGGCCCAGGAAGCCGGAATCGTTGAGATTCCCGTGCTGTGGACCAGCGGCATGGACGTTTCCTCCTCCATGCGCGAGACGCTGATGCTGGACAAGACCGTGGACCTGGAAAGCGCGCAGATCGAGATCTACCGCCGCCTGCGTCCCAGCTCTCCCCCCACGGGCGAGATCGCGGCCACGTTCTTCGAGAACCTCTTCCGCAATCCTGACTATTACGACCTCTCCAGCGTGGGCCGCTACAAGCTGAATTCCCGTCTGGGCCTGGACCAGCCGCTGGAGAAGCGCACCCTGGCCAACGAGGACATCCTCACGGCCGTCCGCGTGCTCTGCAAGCTCAAGGACGCCCACGGACCGGCCGACGACATCGACCACCTGGGCAACCGCCGCGTGCGCCCCGTGGGCGAACTGGTGGAAAACCAGTATCGCATCGGCCTCGTGCGCATGGAGCGCGCCATCAAGGAGCGCATGAGCCTTCAGGAAGTGGCCACCCTGATGCCCCACGACCTGATCAACCCGAAGCCCGTGGCCGCGGTGCTCAAGGAGTTCTTCGGAACGTCCCAGCTCTCGCAGTTCATGGACCAGACCAACCCGCTCTCCGAGGTCACGCACAAGCGCCGTCTCTCGGCCCTTGGCCCCGGCGGCCTGACGCGCGAGCGCGCGGGCTTCGAGGTGCGCGACGTGCACACCTCCCACTATGGCCGCATTTGCCCCATCGAGACTCCGGAAGGTCCGAACATCGGTCTGATCGTCTCCCTGACGACCTATGCCAAGGTCAACGACTACGGCTTCATTGAGACGCCGTTCCGCGTGATCAAGGACAACAAGGTCACCAGCGACGTCAAATACGTCGACGCGACCATGGAGGCGGGCGAGGTCGTGGCCCAGGCCAACGCCCCGCTCAAGGACGGCGAATTCGTCAACGACCTGGTCACCGTCCGAATCCTCGGCGACGTGACCCTGGCGCCCCGTGAGGAAGTCACCCTCATGGACATCAGCCCGAGCCAGATCGTCTCCATCTCCGCCGCGTTGATTCCCTTCCTGGAACACGACGACGCCAACCGCGCGCTCATGGGATCGAACATGCAGCGCCAGGCCGTGCCCCTGCTGCGCGCCGAAAAGCCCCTGGTGGGAACCGGCATGGAAGCAACCGTGGCGCAGGATTCCGGTGCGTGCCTGCTCGCCGAGCAGGACGGCATCGTCCACTATGTGGACGCCGAACGCATCGTGATGTGCTACGAGGGCGGGATTTCCCCGAACACGGGCGGCGTCAAGAGCTACGAGCTGCTCAAGTGGCACAAGTCCAACCAGAACTCCTGCTTCGGCCAGCGCGCCCGCGTCAACGTGGGCCAGAAGGTCAAGAAGGGGCACGTGCTCGCGGACGGCCCGGCCATCCGCGACGGCGAACTGGCCCTGGGCAAGAACCTGCTCGTGGCCTTCATGCCCTGGTGCGGCTACAACTTCGAGGACTCCATCCTGATCTCCGAACGGATGGTCAAGGAGGACGTCTTCACCTCCGTGCACGTGGAGGAATTCGAAGTCGTCGCGCGAGACACCAAGCTCGGACCCGAAGAAATCACCAGGGACATCTCCAACGTCTCTGAGGAAATGCTCCGCAACCTCGACGAGTGCGGCATCATCCGCCTCGGCGCGCGCGTGCAGGCCGACGACATCCTGGTCGGCAAGATCACCCCCAAGGGCGAGACGCAGCTGACCCCGGAAGAAAAGCTCCTGCGGGCCATCTTCGGCGACAAGGCCCGGGACGTGAAAAACACCTCCCTCAAGGTTCCGCCGGGAATCGAGGGCACCGTGGTGGACGTGAAGGTCTTCAACCGCCGCTCCGGCGAGAAGGACGAGCGCACCCATAATATCGAGCAGTACGAGCTGGACAAGATCGACCTCAAGGAGATGAAGCACATCACCGCGCTGACCGACGCGCAGCGCGAAAAGATCATCCCCGTGGTGGAAGGCAAGGCCGTGGCCAAGGATCTGCCCGGAAAGAAGAAGGGCAGCCTTTACGCGGAAGGCGGCCAGCCGCTGGACGCCGAGGCCTTGGCGGAGATTCCGCTGAAGAAGCTGGCCGGGGTCTTCGAGGACGCCGACGTGAACAACGTCATCAAGGACTTCCTCGCCGACTACGAGCGTCAGATCAAGTTCATCAAGAACATCTACGATCTCAAGCGCGAAAAGGCCACCGAGGGCGACGATCTGCCTCCGGGCGTGATCAAGATGGTCAAGGTCTACGTCGCCGTGAAGCGCAAGCTCAGCGTGGGCGACAAAATGGCCGGCCGCCACGGCAACAAGGGCGTCGTCTCCTGCATCCTGCCGGAAGAGGACATGCCTTTCTTCGCCGACGGAACGCCCATGGACATCGTGCTCAACCCGCTCGGCGTTCCTTCGCGTATGAACATCGGCCAGATCATGGAAACCCACCTGGGCTGGGGCGCCAAGGAAATCGGCAACCGCCTCTACGCCATGTACGAGGAGGGGGTCCAGGATCTGCGCGTCCGGATCAAGGCTTCCCTGGGCGATACCGTGGACGAGCTCATCGACGGCCTCAGCGACGAGGAGCTTGTGGAGGCCATCAAGGCCAGCAAGAACGGCATCGTGACCAAGACGCCGGTTTTCGACGGCGCCGAGGAAGAGGAAATCTGGTCCATGCTTGAAAAGGCCGGCCTGCCGGACGACGGCAAGGTCGTGCTCTACGACGGCCGCACCGGCGTGCCGTTCCAGAACCGGGTCACGGTGGGCGTGATGTACATCCTCAAGCTGCACCACCTGGTCGACGAAAAGATTCACGCCCGTTCCACGGGCCCGTACTCCCTGGTCACCCAGCAGCCCCTCGGCGGCAAGGCCCAGTTCGGCGGCCAGCGTTTGGGTGAAATGGAAGTCTGGGCTCTGGAGGCCTACGGCGCGGCCTACATGCTTCAGGAGTTCCTCACGGTCAAATCCGACGACGTGCAGGGCCGCGTGAAGATGTACGAAAAGATCGTCAAGGGAGACAACTTCCTTGAAGCGGGGCTGCCGGAATCCTTCAACGTTCTCATCAAGGAACTCATGTCCCTTGGACTGGACGTGCACCTGGAGCAGGACGAGCCTCGCAAGAAGCCCATGCCGCAGCGTTTCGCGCAGTAGGGCGTTCGGCGATATTCGATTGTAACCGGCCCGGCCGAAAGGCCGGGCCAGTTAGAAATTCATAACCCCAAGGGGCAGCCATGACTTTGGACGATCTGTTCACCTTGCGTGGCACTCCCAGCGTCGGCGGCGCTGGTCGTGGATTGAAATCCATCAAGATATCCATCGCATCTCCGGAGAAAATCCGTGAATGGTCCTTCGGCGAGGTCAAGAAGCCGGAAACCATCAACTACCGCACGTTCAAGCCGGAGCGGGATGGCCTGTTCTGCGCCAAGATCTTCGGGCCGGTGAAGGATTACGAGTGCAACTGCGGAAAATATAAGCGCATGAAGCACCGCGGCATCGTCTGCGAAAAGTGCGGTGTCGAGGTTATCGCTTCCAAGGTGCGCCGCGAGCGCATGGGCCACATCGAGCTGGCCGCTCCCGTCGCGCACATCTGGTTCCTGAAGACCCTGCCTTCCAAGATCGGCACCCTGCTGGACATCACCATGGCCGATCTGGAAAAGGTGCTTTATTTCGATTCCTACATCGTGCTTGAGCCGGGCGAGACTCCGCTCAAGAAGCACCAGATCATCTCGGAAGACCAGTACCTCCAGGTGCTCGACCATTTCGGCGAGGATGCCTGCGAAGTGGGCATGGGCGCGGAAACCATCCGCAAGCTGCTCGAGGCTTTGGAGCTGGAAGAGCTGCGCGCCTCCCTGCGCGAGGAATCCCAGTCCACCCGTTCCCAGACCCGCAAGAAGAAGATCACCAAGCGGCTCAAGATCGTCGAGGCCTTCATCGAATCCGGCAACCGCCCGGAATGGATGATCCTCGAGGTCGTGCCCGTGATTCCGCCCGAGCTGCGCCCCCTGGTGCCCCTGGACGGCGGACGCTTCGCCACTTCGGACCTCAACGACCTCTACCGCCGCGTCATCAACCGCAACAACCGTCTGAAGAGACTGCTGGAGCTGGGCGCGCCGGACATCATCATCCGCAACGAAAAGCGCATGCTCCAGGAATCCGTGGACGCGCTCTTCGACAACGGCCGTCGCGGCAGGGCCATCACCGGCACCAACGGCCGTCCGCTGAAGTCCCTCTCCGACATGATCAAGGGCAAGCAGGGCCGGTTCCGTCAGAACCTGCTCGGCAAGCGCGTTGACTATTCCGGCCGTTCCGTCATCGTCGTCGGTCCGAGCCTGAAGCTGCACCAGTGCGGTCTGCCCAAGAAAATGGCGCTCGAGCTGTTCAAGCCCTTCATCTATTCCGAGCTGGAGCGGCGCGAACTGGCCACGACCATCAAGAGCGCCAAGAAAATGGTCGAGCGCGAAGACCTGGTGGTCTGGGACATCCTCGAGGACGTGGTTCGCGAGTATCCCATCCTCCTGAACCGCGCCCCGACCCTGCACCGTCTCGGCATCCAGGCCTTTGAGCCGCTGCTGGTCGAGGGCAAGGCCATCCAGCTGCACCCGCTGGTCTGCGCGGCCTACAACGCGGACTTCGACGGCGACCAGATGGCCGTGCACGTGCCGCTTTCCGTGGAGGCCCAGATCGAGGCCCGCGTGCTGATGATGTCTTCCAACAACATCCTCAGCCCGTCCAACGGCAGTCCGATCATCAACCCTTCGCAGGACATCGTCCTCGGCCTGTACTTCCTGACCACCCAGCGCAGCTTCGAGCTGGGCGAAGGCAAGGTCTTTGCCGGACCCTGGGAAGTCATCGCGGCCCACGACGGCGGCGCGCTCAGCCTGCACGCGGGCATCAAGGTGCGCATCGACGGCAAGCTCGTGGAAACCACCACTGGCCGCATCATCGTCAGCCAGCTCCTGCCCGAAGGCGTGGACTTCGAGGCCGTGAACTGCGTGCTGAACAAGAAGAACATCGCCCGGCTCGTGGCGCAGACCTATCGCGACGCGGGAACCAAGGCCACGGTCATCCTCTGCGACCGGGTCAAGGGTCTGGGCTACGAATACGCGACCCGCGCGGGCGTGACCATCGGCGTGAAGGATCTCCGGATTCCCGCGCGCAAGCCCAAGCTCATCGAGTCCGCGTACAACGAGGTCTCGGAGATCGAATCGCAGTACCGCGACGGCATCATCACCCGTACGGAAAAGTACAACAAGGTCGTCGACGTCTGGACCAAGACCACCAACGACGTTTCCAACGAGATGATGAAGGAAATGTCCGTGGACATCGTCCAGGATCCCAAGACCGGAGCTGTGGAGCACAACTCCAGCTTCAACCCTATCTATATGATGGCCACCTCCGGCGCCCGAGGCAACCAGGACCAGATGCGCCAGCTGGCCGGCATGCGCGGCCTGATGGCCAAGCCGTCCGGCGAGATCATCGAAACGCCCATCACCGCGAGCTTCCGCGAGGGACTCTCGGTTCTGCAGTACTTCATCTCCACGCACGGCGCTCGTAAGGGTCTTGCGGACACCGCCCTGAAGACCGCGAACTCCGGTTACCTGACCCGCCGCCTCGTGGACGTGGTCCAGGACGTGACCGTGTCCGAACTGGACTGCGGCACCGTGGACGGACTGGAGCTGACGCACTACATCAAGGGCGGCGAAGTGAAGCAGCCCCTGTCCGAGCGCGTCCTCGGCCGGGCCACCATGTTCGACATCTTCGATGAGGCCACGGGCGAGCTGATCGTCCCCGGCGACACCATCATCGACGAATACTACGCCGACAGGCTCGACAACGCCGGCGTAAACAGCATCATCATCCGCTCGGCCCTGACCTGCCGTTCCAAGCGCGGTGTCTGCGCCAAGTGCTACGGACGCGACCTGGCCCGCGGCCACCTCGTCAACGTGGGCGAGACGGTCGGCATCATCGCCGCCCAGTCCATCGGCGAGCCCGGCACCCAGCTGACCATGCGTACGTTCCACATCGGCGGCACGGCCTCCAAGGAAATCGAGCAGTCTTCCATCGACAGCCAGCACTCCGGCCGCGTGACCTTCTCGCGCATGCGCACGGTCATCAACAGCGAGGGCCAGCACATGGTCCTCGGCAAGAGCTGCCAGGTGGGCGTTGTGGACGAACAGGGCCGCGAGCGTGAAAAGTACGTTCTGCCCTCCGGCGCCAAGCTGCTGGTCCAGGAAGCCCAGGAGATCAAGAAGGGCCAGACCCTGGCCGAATGGGATCCGTTCAACGAGCCGTTCATCGCGGACGTGAGCGGTACCGTGGTCTTCCACGACATCATCGAGGGCAAGACCATCCAGGAACGCGTGGACGAAATGACCCAGAAGGCCACGTTCACCATCATGGAATACCGGACCACCAACTTCAAGCCCGCCATCTCCATCGTGGATGAGAACGGCGAGGCCGTGATGCGGCCCGGAACCTCCAGCCCCGCGGTCTTCCCCATGCCCGTCGGCGCCATTCTCATGGTCCGCGACGGCGACGTGCTCAAGCAGGGCGACACCATCGCCCGCAAGCCGCGCGAAACCTCCAAGACCAAGGACATCGTCGGCGGTCTGCCGCGCGTCGCCGAGCTCTTCGAGGTCCGCAAGCCCAAGGATCAGGGCGTGGTCTCGGAAATCGACGGCGTCGTTTCCGCCGGCCAGGAAACCAAGGGCAAGCGCAAGATCATCGTTACCCCGGAAGTGGGCGAAGCCAAGGAATACCTCATTCCCAAGGGCCGCCACATCACGGTCCAGGAAGGCGACTTCGTGGAGGCGGGCGACCTCTTGACCGAAGGCTACCCGGAGCTGCACGACATCCTCAAGATCAAGGGCGAGAAGCATCTGGCCCGCTACCTCGTCGAGGAGATCCAGGACGTCTACCGCTTCCAGGGCGTCAACATCAACGACAAGCACATCGAGATCATCGTCCGCCAGATGCTCAAGAAGGTCAGCATCCTCGATCCGGGCGGCACCACCTTCCTCATCGGCGAGCAGGTGGACAAGACCCGGTTCATGGAAGAGAACCAGAAGGCGCTGGCCGAGGGCTTCGAGCCCGCCACGGCCGAGCCGCTGGTCCTGGGCATCACCCAGGCTTCGCTGTCCACGGATTCCTTCATCTCGGCGGCTTCCTTCCAGGAGACCACCAAGGTGCTTACCGAGGCCTCGCTGATGGGCAAGGCCGACAGCCTGAGAGGACTCAAGGAGAACGTCATCGTGGGACGCCTGATTCCCGCGGGCACGGGCTTCCGCGAATACGCCGAAGCCGAGATCGACGTTCCCGAACAGCAGGAGCGTCCGGACAAGTTCCTCGAGGAACTGGAAGACAATCCGCTGCTCGTCGACGGCTAGAACACGTCCCAAGCTATTCGAACCAATGGAGAGGCTCCGGCCTCTCCTTTTTTTGGGCAGTGGCGGAGCAGGGGAGCCCCAAGTATAAAGTGGCGTCCGAGCCTTGACAAAGCCAAGGTTCTTGACGTACATCCCCGTCTCTTTGACTAGGATTCAGTAACACTTGTTTTGGAGGAGATATGCCGACTATCAATCAGTTGATCCGCAAGCGCCGGAATGCCGTGGGCAAGCGGAAAAAGACCCCGGCTCTCCAGGAATGCCCCCAGCGGCGCGGCGTGTGCACTCGCGTGTACACCACCACGCCGAAAAAGCCGAACTCCGCGTTGCGTAAGGTCGCCCGTGTGCGCCTGACCAACGGCATCGAAGTTACGGCTTACATTCCCGGTGAGGGCCACAACCTTCAGGAGCACTCCGTCGTGCTGATCCGTGGCGGCCGTGTGAAAGACCTTCCCGGTGTTCGCTACCACATCGTGCGTGGTACCCTGGACACCGCTGGTGTTTCCGATCGCCGTCAGGGCCGTTCCAAGTACGGAGCAAAGCGTCCCAAATAAGGCTTTTCGGAGCCCGTTTTCGTCTGAGTGACTCAATGTCCGGGGAGCGATGCCCACAAGTAGGGTTTTCCGGCGTCCTGAAATAACGTCCCCCCGGCCAGAACCAAGGAGAGCAAAATGCCGCGCAAAGGACCAGCGCCGAAGAGGCAGGTCAATCCCGACCCGATTTACGGGAGCCGCCTGGCGTCCCGTTTCATCAACCGCTTGATGCTCCAGGGAAAGAAGAGCGTAGCGGAAAGAATTTTTTACCAAGCCCTGGAGAACCTCGGCAAGGCTTCTTCCGAGGATCCCCTGAAGGCCTTTGAAAAGGCCCTGGAAAACGCCAAGCCGCACGTCGAGGTCAAGTCCCGCCGTGTTGGCGGCGCCACCTACCAGGTGCCCATGGAAGTCCGGCCCGAGCGCCAGTCTGCCCTGGCCATCCGCTGGCTCATCAACTTCGCCCGCAATCGTGGCGAGAAAGGCATGGTCGCGCGCCTCTCCGGCGAGCTTCTGGATGCCTACAACAATCGTGGTGGAGCCGTGAAAAAGCGGGAAGACGTACACAAGATGGCCGAAGCCAACAAGGCCTTCGCCCATTACCGCTGGTAGCGGAGGAGAGAGATCGTGGCCAGACAGGTTCCCAGGGAAAAGCAGCGCAACATCGGCATCATGGCTCACATCGATGCCGGTAAGACCACTACCACGGAGCGCATCCTGTTCTACACCGGCGTCTCGCACAAGATCGGCGAGGTGCATGACGGCGCAGCCACCATGGACTGGATGGTGCAGGAACAAGAGCGTGGAATCACGATCACCAGCGCAGCCACGACCTGCTTCTGGCGCGATCACCGCATCAATATCATTGATACGCCCGGTCACGTGGACTTCACCATGGAGGTGGAGCGTGCCCTTCGCGTACTCGATGGAGCCATTGCGGTCTTCGATGCGGTTGCCGGTGTGGAGCCCCAGTCCGAGACGGTCTGGCGGCAGGCGGACCGCTACAAGGTCCCCCGCATGGCTTTCGTGAACAAAATGGACCGGATCGGCGCGGACTTCTTCCGATGCGTCGATATGATCAAGACCCGCCTGGGCGCCAAGCCCGTGCCCCTTCAGATCCCCATCGGCGCCGAGGACGAGTTCCAGGGCGTGGTGGACCTCATCGAGGGCAAGGCGATCATCTTCGACAAGCCCGAGTCCCTTGGAATGGAATTCTCCACCACGGACGTCCCGGAGGACATGCAGGAGCTTTACGAGACCATGCGTCTCGAGATGCTCGAAGCTGTCGCCGAAGAGGACGAGTCCCTGATGGAAAAATATCTCGGCGGTGAGGAACTGACCGCCGAGGAACTGCGCGAGGGCGTGCGCAAGGCCACCGTGGCCCTGACCATCTGCCCCGTGCTCTGCGGCACCGCCTTCAAGAACAAGGGCGTGCAGCAGCTGCTCAACGCAGTCGTGGATTACCTGCCTTCTCCGCTCGACGTCGTCGCCATCAAGGGCGTGCACGCCGACACCGGCGAAGAGGTGACCTGCCCCTGCGAAGACGACAAGCCCCTCTCGGCTCTGGCTTTCAAGCTCATGACCGACCCGTTCGTTGGCCATCTGACCTTCCTGCGCCTCTATTCCGGACACATCGAGTCCGGACAGTCCGTTGTGAACACCCGCAGCGGCAAGAAGGAGCGCATCGGTCGTCTTCTGAAGATGCATGCCAACAAGCGTGACGAGGTCAAGGAAGCCTGGGCGGGTGACATCGTCGCCGCCGTCGGCCTGAAGATCGTCGCCACGGGCGACACTCTGGCCGATCCCAAGCTGCCCGTGGTTCTGGAGTCCCTGGACATCCCGGAACCGGTCATCGAGGTGGCCATCGAGCCCAAGACCAAGGCCGACCGCGATGTTCTCACCGACAGCCTGGCCAAGCTGGCCAAAGAGGATCCGAGCTTCCGCGTCAAGACCGACGAGGAAACCGGACAGACCCTCATCGCCGGCATGGGCGAGCTGCACCTCGAGATCATCGTCGACCGCCTGCTCCGCGAGTTCAACGTCAATGCCAACGTGGGCGCTCCCCGCGTCGCTTACCGCGAAACCATTACAAAAGCGGTCAAGGTTGACGTCAAGCACGCCAAGCAGTCGGGTGGTCGCGGCCAGTACGGTCACGTCGTGCTCGAGGTCGAACCCAACTCCGAAGGGGGCTACCTCTTCGAAGACGAGATCAAGGGCGGCGTGATCCCGAAAGAATACATCGCCCCCGTCGACCGCGGCATCCAGGACGCCCTCAAGAACGGCGTCATGGCCGGCTACCCGGTCGTCGATATCAAGGCCAAGCTGGTCTTTGGTTCCTACCACGAAGTCGACTCCTCGGAGCAGGCTTTCTACGTGGCTGGCTCCATGGCCATCAAAGAGGCCTGCAGAAAGGCTGGGCAGGTTCTGCTCGAACCGATCATGAACGTGGAAGTCGTGACCCCCGAGGACTACCTCGGCGACGTCATGGGCGACCTCAGCGGTCGTCGCGGCCGCGTGGCCGGCATGGACACCCGCGGAGGCGCGCAGGTTATTCGCGCCAACGTGCCGCTGTCCATGATGTTCGGCTACGCCACGGACCTGCGGTCCAAGACCCAGGGCCGGGCCACCTTCACCATGCAGTTCGATCACTACGAACAGGTGCCTGCCTCGTTGGCCGAGGAGCTGATCAAGAAGAGCTAGGCCCTGCCCGGCTTTTTACTTGACAGAACTGTGATATTGAGAGTAAGCCTTCGGACCGTTTTTATCTATTCGAAGGATCCCGCGCCCGCACTGAAACGACCGGGCGCGTTACGAAGAAACGTTTCAGGAGTACGCTTATGGCGACCATGACCAGTGATCGGATCAGGATCAAACTGAAAGCATATGATTATCGTATCCTGGACAAGGCGGTCACCGAGATCGTAGACACCGCCCGGAATACCGGTGCGGCCATCGCCGGACCCGTTCCGTTGCCCACTGATATTCACCGGACCACGGTCCAGAAGTCCGTTCACGTGGACAAGAAGTCCCGCGAGCAGTTCGAGATGCGCATTCACAAGCGCCTTCTCGATATTCTGGAGCCCACCCAGCAGACTGTGGACGCGCTTGGAAAGCTGTCCCTGCCTGCGGGTGTTGACGTGGAAATCAAGCTTTAATTGAGAGGATACCATGCCCAAAACGCTTGGATTGCTCGGAAAGAAGATCGGGATGACCCGAATCTTCAGCGACGACGGCAGCGTGTGCCCAGTGACCGTTATTGCCGCCGGGCCGTGTCCGATCATGCAGATCAAGTCCGACGATAAAGAGGGTTACAGCGCCTTGCAGGTGGCCTACGACGAGATTCCGGAGCGGAAGATCAACCGTCCCGAGCGCGGCCATCAGGCCAAGGCCGGGAAGGGCTTTTTCCGCCACACCGTCGAATGCCGCATCGAGAACGTCGGTGATTACGAGATCGGCCAGGAATTGACCGTTGATATGTTCAAGGCCGGCGACCAGGTCAAGGTCTCCGGCACCAGCAAGGGAAAAGGTTTCCAGGGCGTTATCAAGCGCTGGAACTTCTCCGGTCTGGGCGCTTCCCACGGCGCTGAAAAAGTGCACCGTTCCCCGGGTTCCATCGGCAACTGCACCTACCCGGGTCGCGTCTGGAAGAACAAGAAGATGCCCGGCCACATGGGCGCTCGGAACGTCACGCTCCCCAACGTGGAAGTGATCGATGTCCGCCCCGAAGAAAACATCATCGTGGTCAAGGGGCAGATTCCGGGCCCCAATAACGGCCTCGTGATGATCCGCAAGAAGAACTAGGGGAGTCCGTCATGGCCAAAGTGAACGTGTACGACCAGAATAATATGGAAGTGGGCAGCATTGAGCTGGCCCCTGAAGTCTTTGAGGTGGAGGTCAAACCCGAAATCCTTCATCTCGTGGTGCGGGCCTTCCGCGCCGCCGGCCGAGCCGGCACCCATGCGACCAAGAACCGCGCCCTGAAGCGCGGCGGCGGACGCAAGCCCTGGCGCCAGAAGGGCACTGGCCGCGCTCGCGCGGGCAGCACCCGTTCGCCTCTGTGGCGCGCCGGCGGCATCACCTTCGGCCCCCAGCCCCGGTCTTACGACTTCAAGGTCAACAAGAAGATCCGGAGCCTGGCTCTGAAGATGGCTTTGTCTTCCCGGCTTTCCGAGGAAGGTCTCAAGGTGATCAACAAGATCGACCTGCCCGAGATCAAAACCAAGGGCTTCGTCAAAGTGGCGACCGGCCTTGGCCTCGAAAAAGCCTTGATTGTTGCCAAGGATGCTGATACTAATCTCGTCCTTTCTGCCCGGAACTTGCCGGGAATTAAGGTGGTTGAGGCCGATAAGCTCAATGTTTACGATGTGCTCCGTTTTCCCTCTTTGATCCTTCTTGAGGGCGCGGCCGCGCACATCCAGGAAAGGCTGAAATAATCATGGACTACACCCAGATTCTTCTCAAGCCGCTGATCTCGGAAAAGGCCACCATGGCCAAGGAGGAGACGAACAGCGTAGTGTTCTACGTGCATCCCTCCGCCAACAAGATCGCGGTCAAAAAAGCGGTGGAGAAGGCCTTCGACGTGAAAGTCGAGGCCGTCAACATCGTCAACCGGAAACCCAGGGAGCGCCAGCGTTTTGGCCGTCAGGTTGGCCGCATCGCCGGTCACAAGAAGGCCTACGTCAAGCTCGCCCCCGGCAGCAAGATCGATCTGTTCGAAGGAGTGTAACGAATGGCTACCCGTTCTCTCAAACCGACCTCTCCGGGACGCCGTTTCCAGACCATCTCCACCTTCGAGGAGATCACCAAGGATCGGCCGGAAAAGTCTCTCACCGAGGGCCTGCCCAAGAAGGCCGGCCGGAACAACAACGGTCGCGTGACCTCCCGCCGTCGCGGCGGCGGCCACAAGCGGCTGTACCGGATCATCGACTTCAAGCGCGACAAGCGTGACATTCCCGCCACTGTCGCCGCCATCGAGTACGATCCGAACCGTTCCGCCCGTATCGCCCTCCTGCACTATGCCGATGGTGAGAAGCGCTACATCCTGGCTCCGGTGAACCTGAAGCCCGGTGACGTCGTCACCGCTGGCGACGACGCCGATATCAAGCCCGGTAACGCGCTGTACATCAGCAAGATTCCCGTGGGCACGATCATTCACAACGTGGAGTTGCATCCGGGCAAGGGCGGCCAGTTCTGCCGCGCCGCCGGAACCTACGCCCAGCTGATCGCCAAGGAAGGCAAGTACGCGCTTCTGCGCATGCCCTCCGGCGAGATCCGCAAGGTGCTCGTGACCTGTACCGCCACTGTCGGTCAGGTCGGCAACATCCAGCATGAAAAAATCTCCCTGGGCAAGGCGGGCCGTAATCGCTGGCTCGGCCGTCGGCCCAAGGTGCGCGGCGTGGCCATGAACCCTGTGGATCACCCGCTTGGCGGTGGCGAAGGCCGCAGCTCGGGTGGCCGGCATCCCTGCTCCCCGTGGGGCATGCCCACCAAGGGCTATCGGACCAGAAGCAAGAAGAAGGCTTCCAGCAAGCTTATCGTCAAGCGTCGCGGACAGAAGTAGGAGACAATCATGCCCAGATCGCTTAAAAAAGGTCCGTTTGTTGACGGACATCTGCTCAAGAAGGTCGAGCGGGCCAATGAGAACCAGGACCGTCGTGTCGTTCAGACCTGGTCCCGCCGTTCCACCATCACTCCTGAGATGGTGGGCCTGACCTTTGCAGTTCATAACGGTCGCAAGTTTATCCCGGTGTTCGTGTCGGAGAATATGGTCGGTCATAAGCTGGGCGAGTTCTCGCCCACCCGTACCTTCTTCGGACACGCCGCCGACAAGAAAGGCAAGAAGTAGGGGGTAGGGAAACATGGAAGCTAAAGCTGTCAGCAAGTTTCTCCGGGTGTCCCCTCGCAAGGTTCGCCTTGTGGCCAAAAACATTAACGGCAAGCCGGTAGAGGACGCGTTGAACATTCTCAAGTTCACGCCCAACAAGTCTGCTGCCATCCTGAGAAAAGTGCTTTATTCCGCCGTTGCCAACGCGGAACAGAAGCCCGGGGTGGATGTGGATTCGCTCAAGGTCTCCTCGGTCATCGTCAACGAAGGCCCGACCTGGAAGCGTATCATGCCGCGGGCCATGGGCCGCGCCTACCGCATCCGCAAGCGCACCAGCCACATCACCGTTGTCGTGAAGGAAATGTAGGTACCGTCATGGGTCAGAAAGTTCATCCGTACGGGTTCAGGCTGGGGTATACCAAGAACTGGCTTTCCCGCTGGTTCAGCAAGAAGGAATACGCCGATTTCGTCCTCCAGGACGACCGCCTGCGCAAGTACGTCAAGAAAAAGCTGTACCAGGCCGGCATCTCCCGCATCGAGATCGAGCGCGCCGGTGGTAAGGTTCGTCTCATCATCCACACTGCCCGTCCCGGCATCGTCATCGGCCGCAAGGGCGTGGAGATCGAGAAGTTGCGCGATGATTTGAGGAAAAAGTTCCAGACCGAGTTCACCATTGAGGTGAACGAGATCCGGCGTCCGGAAACGGATGCCCAGCTCGTGGCTGAGAACATCGCACTCCAGCTGGAGCGCCGAGTGGCCTTCCGCCGCGCCATGAAGCGCACCGTGGGCCTTGCCCGCCGCTTCGGCGCCGAAGGCATCAAGGTCTACTGCTCCGGCCGTCTGGCCGGCGCCGAGATCGCCCGCTCCGAATGGTACCGCGATGGTCGGGTTCCCCTGCATACGCTGCGCGCCGACATCGACTACGGGTATGCCATCGCGCAGACCACCTACGGTGTCATTGGCGTCAAGGTCTGGATTTTCAAGGGTGAAATTCTTGACCACGAGGTGGAACAGTAATGCTTGCTCCGAAGAAAACGAAATACCGCAAGCGGCAAAAGGGACGCGTCAAGGGCCAGGCCCAGCGCGGCAGCACGATCGCCTTCGGCGACATCGCGCTGAAGACCCTGGACCACGGCAAGCTGTCCAGTCAGCAGATCGAGTCCGCCCGTATTGCGATCATGCGTCACATCAAGCGTGGCGGTAAGGTCTGGATCCGCGTCTTCCCGGACGTGCCCATCACCAAGAAGCCCGCTGAAGTCCGCATGGGTAAAGGTAAAGGCTCTCCGGAGGGCTGGGTTGCCCCGGTCAAGCCCGGACGCATCCTTTATGAAGTGAAGGGCGTCAGCCTCGAGCTGGCCAAGGAAGCCCTCAAGCGCGCTTCCTACAAGCTGCCCGTCCGCACCACCATCGTGGTCAAAGAGGGGGTGGAATAATGCAGAGCGTCAAGGAACTTCGCGAGATGGAAGAGTCGAAGCTCGCAGAGACCCTGGCCGAAACCCGGCAGGAGCTCTTTACCCTGCGCTTTCGGCATGCCACTGCGCAGCTGGAGAATACCCAGCAGCTTCCGAACCTGAAGAAAACCATCGCCCGCATTCTCACTGTTCAGCGTGAACGCGCAATGGGAGCCTAAGATATGGCTGAGCTCAAGTTTAAAGGCAACCGCCGCGTGCTGACCGGAATGGTCGTCAGCGACAAGGCCGACAAGACCATTGTCGTCCGGGTCGAGACCCTGGTGAAGCACCCGTTGCTGAAAAAATATGTTCGTCGCCGCAACAAGTTCATGGCCCATGATCCGGCCAACGAATGTGGTATCGGCGACAAGGTGCAGATCGTCGAGTACCGTCCTCTGTCCAAGCAGAAGCGGTGGCATCTGGTCAAGATTCTTGAAAAGGCTGTGTAGGTGAAGCCATGATCCAGGTGGAATCCAATCTCGACGTGGCTGACAACTCCGGTGCCAAACGGGTAGCCTGCATCAAGGTGCTTGGCGGTTCCCGTCGCCGGTACGCCACGGTCGGAGACATTATTAAGGTTTCGGTCAAAGAGGCCATGCCGCATTCCAAGGTGAAGAAAGGCGATGTCCTCAACGCCGTCATCGTGCGGACCAAGAAAGAGGTGGGCCGTCCGGACGGTTCCTACATAAAGTTCGACAACAACTCCGCTGTGCTGCTGAACAACTCCAACGAGCCCATCGGTACGCGTATCTTTGGCCCGGTGGCTCGTGAGCTGCGGCAGAAGAACTTTATGAAGATCGTCTCTCTTGCCCCCGAGGTCCTGTAAGGAGGGCCTTAACTATGAAGAGCAAGATCAGAAAAGACGACAAGGTGATGGTCATCGCCGGCAAGGATAAGGGAAAGATCGGCAAGGTCCTTCGGATTCAGAAGAAGAAGGACACGATCATGGTCGAAAAGGTGAATCTGGTTCAGCGCCACACCAAGGCCAATCCCTATGCCAATCAGCCTGGCGGGATCATTGAGAAAGAGGCCCCCGTTCATATCTCCAACGTGATGGTCATGTGCGACGCCTGCGCCAAGCCGGCCCGCATCGGCTATCGGGAGACCAAGGATGGGAAGAAGGTCCGTTACTGCAAGCATTGCAACGAACAGTTCGACTAGGGGCTGAACATGACTCGTCTTGAGAAACTCTATCGCGAGAAGGTCGTGCCTGAACTTCAGAAGGAATTCGGGTACAAAAGCCCCATGGAACTTCCCCGGCTGGAAAAGATTTCGCTGAACATCGGTCTTGGCGAAGCCAGTCAGAACAGCAAACTTATCGAGGACGCCACGGTTGAACTGACCCGCATCGCCGGTCAGCACTCCGTTGTCACCCGGGCCAAGAAGTCCATCGCCCAGTTCAAGCTGCGCGAAGGGATGCCCATCGGTTGCCGCGTCACGCTCCGTCAGGAACGTATGTGGGACTTCTTCGACAAGCTGGTGACCTTCGCCCTGCCCCGTGTGCGCGACTTTCGTGGCGTTCCGGACCGCGGGTTCGATGGTCGAGGCAACTTCACCATGGGTGTGAAAGAACACACGATTTTTCCCGAGATCGACATCGACAAGGTCGATCGGGTGAAGGGCATGAATATCACTGTCACCACGACTGCCAAGACGGACAAAGAAGGCAAGATGCTTCTCGACCTGCTTGGCATGCCCTTCAAAAAGTAGGAGGTTACCGGTTTGGCCAGGACATCTCTTCGGGTCAAGGCCCAACGCAAGCCGAAATTTAAGGTTCGCGCCTATAATCGTTGCCCGATTTGCGGGCGTTCGCGTGCGTTTCTGCGCCGGTACGGCATCTGCCGCATTTGTTTCCGCAACAAGGCGCTTGCCGGTGAACTTCCCGGCGTTCGCAAAGCGAGCTGGTAAGGAGATCACGCATGAGCGTTGTCGATCCCATTTCCGATATGCTGAGCCGCGTCAGGAATGCCTACGCTGCCTATCACAAAGGCGTCGATATCCCGACTTCCAAGATGAAGCAGGCTATCGCAGGCATCCTGAAGGATCAGGGCTATGTCTCTGACTTCACGGTCGATGAAAAGAACATCAACATCCAGTTGAAGTACTCTGACGGCAAACCGCTGATCTCCGGTCTGCGCAAGGTCAGCAAGCCTGGCCGTCGCGTATACGTCGGTGCCAGCGACATCCCCCAGGTGCAGAACGGCCTCGGCATCTGCATCCTCTCCACTTCGCGTGGAGTGCTTGAGGGTGCGCAGGCCCGGGCCGAAAACGTCGGCGGCGAGCTGCTGTGCGAGATCTGGTAGCGAGGATTGTGATATGTCCAGAATAGGAAAACAACCCGTCGCCATCCCGTCCGGCGTTGAAGTGACGCTCGGGGACGAGATCATGGTCAAGGGCCCGAAGGGCAGCCTGACCACCTCGACGCACCACACTGTCACGTACAAGCTTGAGGACGGCCAGGTCGTCGTCGAGCGCAAGGATGACTCCCGCATGGCCCGTGCCCAGCACGGCCTGCGCCGGACCCTGCTGGCCAACTGTGTCGAGGGCGTGAGCAAGGGGTTTGAAAAGACCCTGGAAGTCATCGGCGTCGGTTACAAGGTCCAGGTCGCGGGCAAGAGCGTCGTTCTCACCGTTGGGTATTCCCATCCGGTCGAGTATCCGCTCCCGGCTGGCATTGAGGCCAAGGCCGAGGGCAGCAAACTGACCATCAGCGGCATCGATAAGCAGCTGGTGGGCGAAGTCGCCGCCCAGATTCGCAAGATCCGTCAGCCGGAACCCTACAAGGGCAAGGGCATCAAGTATCTTGACGAGCAGATCAGACGTAAGGCCGGTAAGTCCGGCGGCAAATAACGGGGGAAAGCTATGAAGCTTACCAAGGAACAAGCCCGGCGGCGCAGAAAGGCCCGCATCCGGAAGAAGATTTCCGGTACGACCGAGCGGCCCCGCATGGTGGTCTTCCGTTCCAACACCCATCTCTACGTCCAGCTTGTGGACGACGAGACCGGTGCCACCCTTGTCAGCTCCTCGACCCTTACTCTCTCCAAGGAGAAGGGCAAGATGAGCGCCAACCGCGAGTCCGCTGCCGAAGTGGGCAAGGACATCGCCGGCAAGGCCAAGGAACGGAACATCGAGCAGGTGGTCTTCGACCGCAACGGGTATATCTACCACGGACGAGTGAAAGCCCTTGCCGACGGCGCCCGCGAGGGCGGCCTGAAGTTCTAGGGTCAATCGAAGGATACGGACGATGGAACAGAACGAATCCGGGCTGATTGAAAAGATCGTGTACCTCAACCGCGTGGCCAAAGTGGTCAAGGGTGGCCGGAGATTCTCCTTCAGCTGCCTGGCGGTTGTCGGCGATGGTCAGGGAAGCGTGGGGTACGGACTTGGCAAGGCCAACGAAGTGCCCGAGGCGATCCGCAAGGCCACCGAACGCGCCAGAAAAGCCATGATCAAGGTCCCCCTGCTGGACGGAACGCTTCCGTATGAGACTCTCGGCTGCTACGGCGCCGGTCGTGTCATGCTCAAGCCCGCCAGCCGCGGAACGGGCATTATCGCCGGCGGTCCTGTCCGCGCCATTATGGAAGCGGTCGGGGTGCATGACATCCTGACCAAGGCCATCGGCACGAACAATCCGCATAACGTGCTCCGCGCCACCATTGCCGGTCTGGCTTCCCTTCGCAGCGCGGAGGAAGTTTCCGAACTGCGCGGCATGAAGGTCGAGACCCCCCGGAAGTAACTCGTCCGGACGTTAAGCAGCATAGGAGACGGCCATGGCTCAGGTTACGGTTAAGCTTATGAAGAGCAAGATCGGGTGCACGCCTTCGCAGCGTGCCACCCTTGCGGCCCTCGGACTGCGGAAGATTCGGCAGGAAAACTGCTTCGAAGATTCCCCGGTCGTGCGGGGCATGATCAATAAAGTGAAGCATCTTGTGGAGGTTGTTGCATCATGAAGCTCCACGAACTCTATCCCTTCCCGGAAGAGTACAAACAGAGAAAGCGCATTGGTCGCGGTTCCGGCTCCGGCTGGGGCAAGACCAGCGCCCGCGGCCACAAGGGCCAGAAGAGCCGTACCGGCGCTTCCATCCCTGCCTGGTTCGAAGGCGGCCAGATGCCGCTCATGCGTCGTCTCCCGAAGCGCGGTTTCAAGAACCCCTTCCGGGTCGAGTATGCAGCCATCAACCTTGGTCGCCTGATCGAGGCCTTTGAGGGCAAGAACGAGATTACCCTTGAGGACATCTACGAGCGCGGCCTTTGCAAGACCGGCGCTCCGGTAAAGATTCTGGCCAACGGTGAGGTCTCCGCGGCCGTCACCATCGAGGCGCATCGGTTCAGTGCCGCTGCCGCCGAGAAGATCTCCAAGGCCGGAGGCACCGCCAAGTCCATCGAAGTTCAGGAAGGATAACACGTGGCACTCTCTGGCGTTGAGAATCTTGCGCGACTGCCCGAATTGAAGAAGCGGCTTCTGTGGACGCTGCTTCTTCTTTTCGTGTATCGCATCGGCATTCATATCCCCGTACCGGGCGTGAACGGACCAGCTCTCGCGGCCATCTTCGAAGAAGCCGCCGGGACGCTTCTCGGTCTTTTCAACATGTTTTCGGGCGGTGGATTGAAGAATCTGTCCATCTTCGCGCTGGGCATCATGCCCTACATTTCGGCGTCCATCATTCTCCAGCTGCTCACCGTGGTCAGCCCTGAGCTGAAGCGGCTGCAGAAGGAGGAAGGACAGGCCGGACGCAAGAAGATCACCCAGTACACCCGTTACGGAACCGTGCTCATTTCTCTTGTCCAGGGCTTCGGCATCGCCGTCGGCCTGGAAAGCATGGTCAGCCCCATCGGTCCCGTTGTTTCTCCGGAAACCGCGGGCTGGGCATTCAGAAGCATCACCGTGATCACCATGGTCACGGGTACGGTGTTCCTGATGTGGCTCGGCGAAAAGCTGACGGAAAAGGGCATCGGCAACGGCATTTCCCTGATCATTTTCGGCGGCATCGTCGCCGGCATGCCCAGCGCCGTGGCGCGTACGATATCGTTCATGAGCGAAGGCGTCATGAGCCCCCTGTTCGTGCTCGTCCTCGTCCTGGGCATGGTCGGCATTCTCGCGCTGATCGTTTTCGTGGAGCGAGGCCAGCGCCGTGTTCCCATCCACTATGCCAAGCGCCAGATGGGCCGACGCATGGTGGGCGGGCAGACCACGCACCTCCCGCTGCGCGTGAACACCGCAGGCGTCATCCCGCCGATCTTCGCTTCGAGCTTGCTGCTTTTCCCGGGCACCATCGCCCGGTTCTCGGACATGCCCTGGCTTCAGGCCATCTCCGACTACATGCAGCCCACTTCCATTGTTTATAACCTGCTGTACGTGGCGGTTGTGGTTTTCTTCTGCTACTTCTACACCGCCATTGTCTTCGATCCCAAGGGGATTGCCGACAACATCCAGAAGCAGGGCGGGTTCATTCCGGGCATTCGTCCGGGCGCCAAGACCCATGAATACATCGACCGCGTGCTTGCACGCATCACGCTCTGGGGTTCGCTTTACGTGTCCGCCATCTGCGTGCTGCCCATGTTCCTGATCGCACAGTTCAACGTGCCGTTCTATTTCGGCGGCACCTCGCTGCTGATCATCGTGGGCGTGGCCATGGACTTCATGGGGCAGGTCGAATCCTATATGATCTCCCGTCAGTACGAAGGCCTCATGGGCAAGGCTGGCAAGGTAAAGGGCAGGCGGTAGGTTTTGAAGAAGTTCCGAGGAGTATTCCTCAAGAACGATAGAGAGATTGGCCTCATGCGCGAGGCCAATCGCATTGTCTCAAGGATTCTGGACGAAATGGGCCAGGCTGTTGAGCCCGGCGTGACGACCATGCTCTTTGAGAAGATCGCCCAGGCGCGCTGCAGGGACTACAAGGTCCGACCGGCTTTTCTGGGGTACGGAGGTTTTCCTTTCGCACTGTGCTGCTCGGTGAATGAGGAAGTCGTGCACGGCTTTCCCTCGGACGCTAGAGTGCTTGAGGAAGGCGATATCGTCAGCTTTGACATGGGTGTTGTGTACGAGGGCTACTACGGAGACTCCGCCCGGACCTTCGCCGTCGGCAAGGTCAGCGACACCGCCCAAAGGCTGATGGACGTAACCCGGGAGTCCCTGATGAAAGGCATTGCCCAGGCACAGCCGGGTCGAAATCTCTTCGAGGTTTCCCAGGCCGTGCAGGAATACGCGGAGTCCGCCGGTTTCGGAGTTGTCCGGCGTTTCGTGGGGCACGGAATCGGGACCAGGCTGCATGAAAAGCCTGAGATTCCGAACTTCGTGCCCAAAGGGTTGCCTGGGGTGGTGCTCAAGCCGGGGATGACCCTGGCCATCGAGCCCATGATTACCGAGGGATCGCCGGAAGTGGAGATCCTTTCGGACAAATGGACGGCGGTGACCAAGGACAGGAAACTGTCCGCTCATTTCGAGCATACCATCGCCGTGACTTCGGACGGTCCCGTAATCTTGAGCCGATCCGATTGAGAAGGTGGGCAGGAAATCCTTGCGGTTTCGAAAAAACTGCTGTAAAAGACACCTTCGCTTTTTCCCGACGGGGTCCGTCGGCTGCTGTAAAAGGCATACGATTTTAAGGGATTAGTCCCGATACAATAGAGCTGAAAGATACTGGAGACGGTCATGAAAGTCAGGCCCTCTGTAAAGAAGATGTGTTCCAAGTGCAAAATCATCAGGCGCAAGGGTGTGCTGCGGGTCATTTGCGACAATCCGCGGCATAAGCAGCGTCAAGGATAAGAAGGGGTATAGAAAGTGGCACGCATTGCTGGTGTTGATCTGCCCAAAAGCAAGCGGATGGATATCGCCCTGACCTATATCTATGGTATCGGCCAGGCAACTGCTCTTGAGATCCTCAACAAGTCGGGCGTCGACTGGAACAAGAGTTCCGACGACCTCACCGCTGACGAGGCCAACACCATCCGTGTTGAAATCGAGCAGAATTACAAGGTGGAAGGCGACCTGCGTCGTGACATCACCGCGAACATCAAGCGGTTGATGGATATCGGCTGCTATCGCGGACTTCGTCACCGCAAAGGACTGCCCTGCCGCGGTCAGAAGACCCACACCAACGCCCGCACCCGTAAGGGTCCGCGCCGCTCGGTGGTTGGCCGCAAGAAGAAGAAGTAGCGGCACGTCCGCCTTTCTATATTTCAATAGATCGTATCTGAGGAGATCAGGTTATGGCGAAACCCAAGCGTTCCGCGAAGAAGAAAGAAAAAAAGAACGTTCCCGTGGGCCTTGCCCACATCAAGGCGACGTTCAACAATACGATCATCACCTTCACCGACATGAAGGGCAACGTGGTCAGCTGGGCGAGCGCTGGAGCGGCCTTCAAGGGTTCCCGCAAGAGCACCCCTTTCGCCGCCCAGATTGCCGCTGAGAACGCCGCCAAGGTCGCTCGCGACAACGGCATGCGTACCGTCGGCGTCTTTGTCAAGGGTCCGGGGTCCGGTCGTGAAGCCGCCATGCGCGCCATCGGCGCCGCCGGTTTCAAGGTCAGCTTCATCCGCGACATCACCCCGATTCCCCACAACGGCTGCCGGCCCCCGAAGCGCCGCCGCGTCTGATTCAGGAGGTTTCCCTTGGCTCGTTATACCGAAGCAAAATGCCGCATTTGCCGCCGCGAGGGACACAAGCTGTTCCTCAAGGGCGACCGCTGCTATACGGACAAGTGCGCTTACGAGCGCCGTCCTTACGCTCCCGGCGCCGCCGGGCGCAACATGCGCCGCAAGATGAGCGACTACGCCATCCAGCTGCGCGAGAAGCAGAAAGTCCGCCGTATGTACGGCATCCTCGAAGGCCAGTTCCGCCGCTACTTTGAGCGCGCCGACGCCATGAAGGGCGTCACCGGCACCAACCTGCTGGTCCTGCTCGAGCGTCGACTGGACAACGTGATCTACCGCCTTGGCTTCGCCAACTCCCGGACCCAGGCCCGTCAGCTGGTTCGTCACGGCGTCTTCGCCGTGAACGGCCGCCGCGTGGACGTGCCTTCCTTCATGGTTCGTCCGGAGGATGTCGTCGAAGTGCGCGAGAAATCCCGCAAGATCCCCGTCATCGTCGAGGCCCAGGACGTGATTGCCCGCCGCGGCTGCCCGGACTGGCTCGAAAGCGATGGCGCTGCCTTCAAGGGCAAGGTCAAAGACCTTCCCAAGCGCGAGGACATTCAGTTCCCGATCAACGAGCAGCTCATCGTCGAGCTGTACTCCAAGTAAACGGGTGATTCATGCTTGTTCAAGACGGTGACAGACTTATCAACACGCGGAACTGGTCCGAGCTCGTAAAGCCGGAACAGCTCGTCCGCGACCCCAAGTCCACCGGTACGTACGGCAAGTTCGTCTGCGAACCGTTGGAGCGCGGCTTTGCCACCACCATCGGCAATGCCCTCCGCCGTGTGCTGCTTTCCTCCTTGCAGGGAGCAGCCATCGTGGCCGCGCGTATCGAAGGGGTCCAGCACGAGTTCACCACCATCGAGGGCGTGATGGAGGACGTGACCGAAATCGTCCTCAACCTCAAGTCCGTCCGTCTGGCCATGCGCAACGTCGAGCCCCAGATATTGGTCCTTGAGGCCAACAAGCGGGGGCCCATCACCGCTGCCATGATCACTGAGAACCAGAACGTCCAGGTGCTCAGCAAGGACCAGGTCATCGGAACCCTTTCCGAGGACCGCCCCTTGAAGATGGAGCTGGAAGTGCGCATGGGCAAGGGCTATGTCCCCGCCGAGCTGCACGAAGGCCTCACCGAGGACATCGGTTTGATCACCATGGACGCCAGCTACTCCCCTGTCCGCAAGGTCGCGTACACCGTGGAGCAGGCTCGCGTCGGCCAGATGACCAACTACGACAAGCTCATTCTTGAGGTGTGGACGGACGGTTCCGTGTCCCCTGAGGATGCGGTCGCCTACAGCGCGAAGATCCTCAAGGACCAGCTTTCCGTTTTCATCAACTTCGACGAAATGTCTTCGGCCCAGCAGCCGGATGACGATGATACGGTCAACCTGAACCCGAATCTGTTCAAGAGTATTGACGAACTGGAGCTTTCGGTCCGTGCGACCAACTGCCTCAAGGCCGCCAACATCCAGCTGGTTGGCGAACTGGTGCAGCGCTCCGAGCAGCAGATGCTCAAGACCAAGAACTTTGGTCGCAAGTCCCTGGATGAGATCCGCAGGGTCTTGGACAGCATGGGACTCAAGTTCGGCATGCTCGTCGATGACTTCGACAAGAAACAGCAGGAATGGCTGAAGAGGAAAGAGAAAAATGAGGCATAGAAACTCCGGCAGAAAACTGAACCGCACCAATGCCCATCGCAAGGCTCTGATGCGGAACATGGCGCTGGCTCTGCTCACCCATGAGCGCATTCGTACCACCGAAGCCAAGGCCAAGGAGCTGCGCAAGGTTGTCGAAAGCCTCGTGACCCTTGCCCTGCGCGACGATCTGCACTCCCGTCGTCTGGCTTACAAGGCCCTGAACAATCACCAGATGGTTCAGCGTCTCTTTGACGAAATCGCTCCCCGCTTCAAGGACGGCAACGGCGGATACACCCGTATCCTCAAGCTTGCGCTTCCTCGTCGCGGCGACAACGCCCCCATGGTCGTGATCGAGCTGACCAAGCTCGCCGAGGCTGCCGCTCCGGCGGAAAAGGCTCCGGCTGAGAAGGCTTCTGCTGAAGCCTAGCGACCAGAGCATATGATTCTGAAGAGCGGCCCTTCGGGGCCGCTCTTTTTTTGGGCTTGCTGGATAGTATTTTTCTATGTAGTAAATCGAGATCATGGACTTCAGAAAACTCGAAGCGTTCTGCAAGGTGTACGAATTACGCAGCTTTTCAAAAGCCGGCCAGGAACTTCACCTTTCGCAGCCAACCATCAGCGCGCATGTGGCCTCGCTTGAAGAGCAGCTTGGACTGTTGCTTTTCGATCGACTCGGACGAAACGTACTGCCGACCAACGCCGGCGACGTTCTTTATCGCGAAGGTAAGGAGATCTTTTCCATTCTGCGCAGGGCGGAGGCGGAACTCTCCATGCTGCGCGACGAGGTCGCCGGGGAGTTGATCGTCGGCGGCAGCACCATTCCCGCCAACTATATTCTCCCGGAACTCATGGCCCGGTTCATGGCCAAGCATCCGGCCGTACGCATCGAGCTTCGCACCGGAGACACGGACGAGGTGACGGAAATGGTTGCGGAAGGGAGGCTGGACCTGGCTGTTGTCGGAGATTTGCCAGAGGTTCGCGGCATAATCCCGGAGCCTCTTTTCAGTGATCGTCTGACCGCAGTCGCTTCACCCCGGTATGTTCTTCCGCCCGACTGTCCCCTGTCGGAGTGGCCTTGGGTCATGCGGGAACAGGGGTCCGGCACAAGGCGCGCATTTGAACGTGCCCTGGCTGCCGGGGGGCATAATCCGCGCACATTGCGCTCCGTGTGCATGGTGTACGGAACCGAGGCGGCCATGCGCGTCGCCGTTGCCGGGGCCGGCATAGCCGTCGTTTCCGCGCGCGCCTGCGATGCCGCTGTCCGGCGCGGTGAGTTGCGTGTGGTCGATTGCGGGCTGCTTGAGATGGAGCGCAAATTCTATCTTCTGCGCCATGAAGGCCGTCGCGCATTTCCCGCGGCAGGGGCCTTCCTCACCTTCCTCCGAGAGAACGCCGAGATCTAGCCTGCCTTGAGCATGCTCCGTTCCAGTTCGGCGAATCGAAGCTCCGGAGCGGATTCAATGATTCCGCTTTCCGAGAGCAGGGCAAAAAAACGTTCCAGCCCCGTTTTTTCCTTGTCGCCCAGATCATACGACAGCCCGTTGAAATACGAACACATCTCCAGCGCATCCAGGGAGCTTCCGCACGAGGCCAGACCGCACAGCTCGGAGATGTGTTCCTGTCCCCACTGTTTGGCTCTCAGAAGCTGATTGACGGCGTTTTCGAGCGCGATCCGGTTTGCGTCCCAGGCTTCTCGCAAGATGATCCAGACGCCGAATATGAACGGCATTCCGGTCCATTCCAGCCATTCCTGCCCAAGATCGTAGAGGTGCGGATAGTCCGGATGGCGACGCAATTCCAGGGCCTCGTCCCCGATGGCCAGAATGGCTTCGGGCTTGTCGCCCCTGGCGAGCATCGACGTGGCGTCGCCGCTTTCGAAACGGACTTCGACCTTGTAGCGTCGCGCGAGGAGAAGGCGCAGCAGCGCGGCCGAGGTATGCGTCTGGGCGCTGACGAGAATGCTTTGCCCCGCAAGCTCGCGGACGGGCCTGCGCGAGAGCAGGAGCACGCTCTGCACAGGGCCGTGACAGCCGATGGCGAGGTCGGGCACGAGCAGGTATCTTTCGGAGCGCCGCGCATATTCGATGCTGGAGTTGGCGGAGAGGTGCAATTCCCCACGTCGCATCATCTCGTTCAGCTCTGCGGGCACGCCGGACACGATTTCCAGCTCGTGCGGCACGAGCCCCTGCTCCAGCGGGTGATAGATCGGCAGAACGTTTCTATACCCGATCTTTCCGAGTTTCAGGCGTGCATTCATGCCGTTTCCACCGGCTGATACGTCATGTTCCGCTGCACTGGCCGAAATCCAGCCGCTTCGATGAGACGGTGGATCTCTTCCCGCGTCAGCCGGAAGCAAACCCCGGCGGCTCGGACGACGTTTTCCTCGATCATCAGCGAGCCGAAGTCGTTGCCCCCGAAATAGAGGGCGAGCTGCGCGATCTTCGGTCCCATCGTGACCCACGAAACCTGGATGTTGTCCACGTTGTCCAGCACGATGCGCGAGAGCGCGAGCACGCGGAGGTATTCGGGCGAGGTCAGGGGCCGGGCCTTGATGTTGGTGTTCTCCGGCTGGAAGGTCCAGGGAATGAAGGCTGTGAAGCCCCCTGTGCGGTCCTGCGTTGCGCGTACCGCGAAGAGATGATCGAGGCGGTGCTCCGGTTCCTCCTCATGCCCGAACATCATGGTGGCCGTGGTGCGCAGTCCCTGGGCGTGCGCTTCTTCCATGACGGCGAGCCAGGCGTCCGCCGAGCATTTGTTGGGCGAAACCCGTTCGCGCACCTCATTGACCAGGATTTCCGCGCCGCCACCCGGAATGGAATGCAATCCCGCTTTGCGCAACCGCTGGAGCACTTCCGCCACGCTCATGCCGTAGAGGCCCGCAAAGTAGTGAATTTCAGGCGGCGAAAAAGCGTGCACATGGATGCTGGGATAGCTTTCCCGTATGAATCCGAGCAATTCTTCATAGAATTCAAAGGGGAGGTCAGGATGGTGGCCGCCCTGCATCAGGATTTGCGTGCCACCGAGCGCGAGGGTTTCCTCGATTTTCCGTGACAAATCCTCGCGGCTGATGACGTAGCCGCCTTCCTGGCCAGGAGCTTTGAAAAAGGCGCAGAAGCGGCAACCGCAGGAACAGATGTTGGAATAATTGATGTTCCTGTCCGCAACGTAGGTGACGACCGGAGCGGGATGCTTGCGCAGCCGGATCTCGTGGGCCAGCGCGCCGAGTGCGTGCAGCGGCGCGGATTCGTAAAGCGCGGCGGCTTCCTGCCTGTCGATGCGCCCGCCGGAGCGGACCTTGTCGAAAATATCTTGCATGGCGCGGTCTCGTTGGTTGCATTGACGACGCGGGTTACCCCCGGCGCGTCTCAATTGGATTGAAGTAGGAATCGCGCTCCACAGGGCGAAATCCGCAACCGCGGATCATTTCGTCCAGCTCCGAGCGGGTCAGGCCCTGCTGCGAGGTGGCGCCCGCCTCGTGCCCGATCTTTTCTTCCACCACGGTCCCGTCGAAGTCGTCCGCGCCCCAGAGCAGGGCGGCCTGGGCCTGCTTGACCGTGAGCATGACCCAATACGCCTTGATGTGCGGCACGTTGTCGAGCATCAGCCTGGAAATAGCGATGGTCTTGAGTTCGTCGAGCCCGGTCAGCGGGCGCTCGATCTTGAGCTTGCTGTTTTCCGTGAGGAACGGCAGTGGGATGAAGCAGACGAAGCCGTTTGCCCGGTCCTGAAGGCGGCGCAGCCGATCCAGATGGTCGAGTCGATGGGCGCTGGTTTCGATGTGTCCGAAGAGCATGGTGCAATTGGTCTTCAGGCCGAGGCCGTGGGCCTCCTCGTGAATGCGCAGCCATTCTTCGGCGTCGCTTTTGCGCGGGCAGACCTGTTCGCGGATTTCCGGCGCGAAGATTTCCGCGCCTCCGCCGGGGAGCATGTTCAGCCCGGCGGCCTGGAGACGCCGCAAGGTTTCCAGGGTCGATATTCCTTCCAGCGCGGCAAAATGCGCAATTTCCACGGCGGTGAAGCATTTCAGCACGGCTTGGGGATAGCGGCCGCGCAATTCGGCCAGTGTCTGCTCGAAAAAGCTCAGGGGCAGGGTCGGATGGCAGCCGCCGACCATATGGATTTCGCGCGGCTCGCTGGGGGCGCGTTCGAGCTTGTCGAGCACATCTTCCCGACTGAGGCGGAATGCGCCGGTTTGCTCGTCGTTTTCGCGCTGATAGGCGCAAAAGGTGCAGCCGTTGACGCAGACGTTGGTGTAGTTGATGTGGCGGTTGACCACGTAGTAGGCGGCGTCGCCGTGCATCCGCGTACGGACGAGGTGGGCCAGGTCGCCCACGGCCAGCGGGTCCGGGCAGGCGAAAAGGGCCTCCCCGTCCGAGAGGCTCAGGCGTTCACCGGCCAGAACCTTGTCCAGGACGGTTTCCAGGCCGAGGCGGGCGTACCGCTGACGATCAAGCATGCTGTTCTCCGTTGTTCGCCGCCAGGGCGCGGCGGATGAAATCCATGAGCTGGTCGATGCGTTGGCGCGAATCCGCTTCGGAGATGCCGTGCAGGGCGGGATGCACTTCCGGGACCGTCAGGGACTGGAGCAGGCGGTCGAAAAGACCGTCCACCAGGAACACGGCCATGTTCAGGTCAAGGTCGGAGCGCAGCTCGCCCCGGCGAATTCCTTCCTCCAGGAGCGGGGTCAGGTATTTGGCCGCGTAGCCGCGCACCTGGCGCAGGAAGGAGACGCGAAACGGCACGTTCTCCTGGAAGAGAACCTTGAGATAGATGCGGTAGAGGCGGGGATGGGCGCGCACGAATTCCAGCCCGGCCTCCAGGCTCAGCCGCAAGCGGTCGAAGGTGTCCCCCTCGGCCTCGCGGGCCTTGCGGAGCGGGCCTTTGAGCTTTTCCACGGAATGCTCGAAAACGCACTGGAAGATGCCTTCCTTGGTGCCGAAATAGTTGAAAAGCGACCCTTTGGCGATGCCGAGGCGCTTGACCATGCGGTTGATGCTGGCCTGATGGAAGCCGTGTTCGGCGAACTCCTCCACGGCGGCGTCGAGCACGCGTTCCTGCTTTTGCGGATCAAGGTTTTCAAAGGTCTTGCTGCGCATCTTTCTTGCCTTTGGCTGAGGGCTTTCGTACAGTGACCAGGTGGTCATCGGCAGGTGCGAATGACCAGGTGGTCACCGTAGTTTTCGTTTCGAAGCTTGTCAACGACAAAGGATTTTTGCATGCCCGCGCAGCTTTCCATAGGAATTTCCCCCTGTCCCAACGACACGTTCATCTTCGGCGGCCTCGCTCTCGGACTCATCGGCTGCGAGGCGGGCGACCTGGACTTCCGGCTGGGCGACGTGGAAGAGCTGAACAATTGGGCTGCCGGAAACGGTCCCGATGTCTGCAAGGTGTCGGTGGCCGCTGCCGCTGGGCTGCTGGACGAATATGTGCTGCTGCGGGCGGGCGGGGCTCTGGGGTGGGGCGTGGGGCCGATCTTGGCCGGGGTGCCGGGGACCAGGCTGGACGGCCTGCGCGGAAAGGTCGCCGTGCCCGGCATGCGCACCACGGCGACGCTGCTCTTTTCAATGCTCGCGGACGAGCACGGCCTCGACGTATCCTTGGAGGAAATGGTCTACAACGAGATCATGCCCTCGGTGTCCCAGGGACGCTGCCAGGCGGGGCTGGTCATCCACGAGGGGCGTTTCGTTCTGGGCGAGTATGGCCTGGAATGCTTGCAGGACATGGGCGAATGGTGGGAAAAGCGAACCGGCCTGCCTCTGCCTCTCGGCTGCATCGTGGCTCGCCGATCCCTGGGCGAGGCGCGGCTGCGCCTTCTGGACAAATGCATCCGCGCGAGCATTCTTTTGGCCAGGAATCAACTGGATGCGGTCTGGCCGTTCATCGTCCGCCATGCCCAGGAGATGGATCCCGGCGTGATTCGCGAACACATCGATACTTTCGTGACCGACTACAGCCTGGACGTGGGACAGGAGGGCGAAGGCGCGGTGGCCACGCTGTTGCGGGAGGCCGCAAAACTCAGCGGCGCTCGTCTGCCGGAAGGGAATCTGCTGCTCGGCGCATGATCGGCACGGAATTCTGTATGGCTCGGAAGCAGGAGCAACAAACGGGGCGGCTCAAAACCGCCCCGTTTTTTTCGGTAAGGGGAGCGGGGCGTTTCAGCGCGCGTCCGGGGGCAGTTCCACGGTCACTTCCGTGACCTTGGACCTGGTCTTGGTCTGGCTGACGATCACTCCGGCCAGGACCACGACGGAGGCGGCATACTGCATCGGGGTGAGCACCTCGTCGAGATAGGCCCAGGCCATGAACAGGGTCAGCACGGGAATCAGGTTCGTGAAGGCCGAGGCCTTGTGGGCCGGGATCTTGCTCAGCCCGTAGTTGTACAGGCCGTAGCCTCCCAGGGTGATGAACGCTCCCAGGTAGACGATGGCGAGGATTCCTTCGAGGGAGAATCCCTGCGGCGCGGCCGTGCTGGGCAGGAAAAGCAGCGGAAAGTAGAACAGCGTTGCCTGCACCGCCTGCACCGCCGTGAGGAACAGCGGGGGGTAGCGCACGCTCATGCGCTTGAGCATGATCATGTAGCCCGAAGCGCAGATCATGGCCAGGAACTCAAGAAAGTTGCCGAGCATGGGGTTGGGCGCGCTCTCTCCGGGCACGGCTCCGGCGGAGAGCCAGACAGCGCCGACCACCGCAAGGGCGAACCCGAACAAGGTCCGCCGGGTGATCTCCTCCTTGAGCACGAAATGCGCGCCCACGGCCACGATCAGCGGCAACAGGGAGACGATCATGCCGGCCTGGGAGGCGTGGGTCTTTTCCAGGGCCAGCGCCTCGAAGACGAAATAGAGGCAGGGTTCGCAAAGGGCCATGAAGGCCAGGAACTTCCAGTCGCCCTTCTGGTATTTGATGTTCCGGAAGTTGCGCCAGAGAAAGAGAAAGCAAAAGCTGGCCACGAACATGCGTCCGAAAATCACGACCATGGGGTCGTAGTGCCGGAAGGCCACCTTGAGCGCCACGAAGGAGCTGGCCCAGAGCAGCGAGGCCGAGAGCAGGGCGAGAACCGGAAGGGCGCCCGCGGAGATGCGCATGGCTTATTCCTCGCCCTGAAGGGCGGAAAGGGTGGGGGATTCGTCCACGTAGAGAGGCGGGTTGATCTGCTGCTTGCCGGAGCGCAGCACGATGATGGTCTGGGTGGCGCGGACCGGGGGAATGTCGTTGATGTTGGTGAGCACGTGCTCCAGGCTGGCCGTGTCCGGGCAGCGGAGCTTGAGCAGAAAGCAGGCCTCGCCCACCGTGTAGTGCACCTCGACCACTTCCGGGATGCGGGCGAAAGCGGCGGCAGCCTCTTCGGAACGGCGCATCTCCTGCAAATAGACCTGTGCGAAGGCCAGCACCTGCATGTTCAGCGCTTCCGGAGCCAGCTCCACGGTGAAGCGACGGATGATGCCGCGCTTTTCCAGGCGCTTGATGCGCCCGTGCACGGCCGCTGCCGAAAGCCCCACCAGCTCGCCGAGGCGGGCGTTGGTGGTGCGGGTGTCTTCCTGAAGAATGTTAAGAATCTGCTTGTCAATGGCGTCCATCGTTCAATCATCCTCCGATGGGGCAGGCAATAGATCAGTTTTCTGCGGAAGGCAATGACTGAAGATCAAAAAAAAGCGGCCCCGAAGGGCCGCCCGTGCGCTGCGTGGGGAAAAAGCTGTTTCAGAAGCACATGGCCACGAGGTTGAAGGGCTTGTAGCCGTTGTCCGGGTTGAGGGCGTAGCGGCAACCGAGGGTGCAGTCGTCGCGCTTGTTCACGATGTCCTGGTCCGAGCCTTTGTAATGGGGACATTCGTTGTTGTAGCAGACCAGGACCACGCCCCAGCCGCTGTCCGGCGGAGCCAGCCAGGCTTCCATGGGCTTGCCGCAATGCGGGCAGTCGTGGTCTTCGAGGACGGTCTCGATTCCTGCGTATGTGAAGATCATCTCGTTCTCCTTGTTGGTGTATTCGCCTTTGTACAGATAAGACCTCTGACCAGCGCGTCAACCCATGCGGACGCGGTAATCCGCCGATGGGCCGAACGCTTTTCAGCTCTGCGATGCCTCCCGCAGGGCGCGGAACAGGGCGCGGGCGTTCTTGGGCGGCTTGCCTTTGGCGCGTTCCTGGCGCGCGTTGCGCAGCAGGCTGCGCAGGTGCTGCCGGTCGGCCTCGGGATGGGAGTCGAAAAACTCCTCCAGGGGTTCGTCTTCGCCGTCAAGGAGCCTGTCGCGCAGGCGTTCCAGGGCCTTGAAGGCCGCATTGGCCTCGGCCGTGGCCGCGCCCCTGCTGTCCAGGAATTCCATGATCGGTTCCGGGTCCAGGGAGCGCATCAGCTTGCCCACGAACTGGTTCTGGCGTCTGCGTGCTTCGTGCTTCGTGATGCGCCGCAGCTCGTCCAGGGCGTCGAGCAGGTCCGCGGGCAGGTCCAGAGGGCGCAGTTCTTCGCGGGTCAGCGCGGAGAGGCGTTCGCCCATGTCTTGAAGGGCAGTCATGTCCCGTTTTTTTTGGGATCGGCTCTTTGGAGCCTTGAATTCTTCCATGCCGAATCTCTAGCCGAGGCCGTCGAGCCTGTCCAGCCCGCGTTGCCTTGATCGTGACCGTGAGCTATCGTTGCCGGCGGAGGATTTCATTCATGGCGAACCGGCTTTCCGGGCAACGACGCGCAGATGCTGAGAGCGCATGCGCCGCGCGCATTGAACGCGGGGGCGCGGGGGACGTCCTGCGCCTTGACGGGCGGCTGGACGCAGGAGCTGTGGCCCGCTGCTGGAACGACATCGTTCCCCAGGCCGGGCCGGAGCTCCTCGTGGACGCCTCCGGTCTTGCGGATCTCGACGGCGCGGGCATGGCCCTGCTGCTGACCCTGCGCCGGGCGGGCGCGAAGCTGGAAGGGCTGGCGCCGCGCTTCGAGGAGCTTCTCGGCCTTGTGCCGCTGGACGCCCTGACGCGGGACAGCGGAGATTGCCGGCGCTGCGGGCTGGCGGAGCGCGTCGGCCGTTCCGCGGGCAGCGCCTCGCGCGACCTGGGGACGCTCGTCTCCTTCGTGGGCGAGTGCGGCCTGGCGCTCTGGCAGGCCGTTCGCCATCCGCGCAGTGTGCGCCGCCGCGACGTTCTCGACGCCATGACCGCCGTGGGGGTGGACAGCATGCCCATCCTGCTGCTCATCGGCTTTCTCATGGGCCTGATCATGTCCTTCCAGTCCGCCGTGAGCCTGGTCCGTTTCGGCGCGGTCATCTTCGTGCCGAACATGCTCGGCCTGGTCATGTTCCGCGAGATGGGCGGGTTGATCACGGCCATTCTGCTCGCGGCGCGCTCCGGCTCGGCCTTTGCCGCCGAGATCGGGACCATGAAGGTCAACGAGGAGCTGGACGCCCTGGTCACCATGGGCCTTTCCCCCATGCGTTTCCTCGTGGCCCCGAAGGTCATCGCCTCGGTGCTCATGGTCCCGTTGATGACCTTGTTCTTCAATTTCGCGTCTCTTGCGGGCGGCGCCCTGGTCATGCTTTCCATGGGCTTTCCGCTGGCGACCTTCACGGGACGGGTCTTCGCCAACACCACGGGCATGGACGTGGGAGGCGGACTGCTCAAGGCGCTGGTCTTCAGCGTGCTCGTGGCCGGGGCGGGCTGCATGCGCGGCATGGGCACGGGAGCCGGGGCCGGGGCCGTGGGCCGCTCCACCACCGGAGCCGTGGTCAGCGGCATCATCCTCATCGCCGTGGCGGACGGGCTTTTCGCCGTGGCTTTCTACCTCCTGGGAATCTAGCGCATGGACCAGGCCGGAATCGAACCCGTCATCCGCGTGCAGGGCCTAGTGGCCGCCTACGGCGAAACCGTCATTCTCGACAACGTGAGCTTTGACGTGAATTCCGGGGAAATATTCGTGATACTGGGCGGGTCTGGCTGCGGAAAATCCACGCTGCTCAAGCATATGATCGGCCTGCGAGCCCCGCGCCGAGGCAAGGTGCTCATCGGGGGAAGCGACGTGGCCGCGGCCGAGGGAACCGAACGGGACGCGATTTTGCGGCGCATCGGCGTCATGTATCAGAGCGGCGCGCTGTTCGGGTCCATGAGCCTGCTGGAGAACGTTTCCCTGCCGCTGGAGGAGTTCACGGACCTGCCTCCGGACGCGGTGCGGGCCACGGCGCTCATGAAGCTGGGGCTGGTGGGCCTCGGAGGGGCCGCAGGGATGCTTCCCGCCGAGATCAGCGGCGGCATGCGCAAGCGGGCGGCCATCGCCAGGGCCATGGCCCTGGATCCTCGGATTCTGTTTCTGGATGAACCCTCGGCCGGGCTCGATCCCGTGACCTCCGCGGAACTGGATGATCTCATCGTCCGGCTTTCGCGCACCCTGGGAGCGACCTTCGTGGTGGTCACGCATGAGCTGGACAGCATTTACGCCATTGCGGACCGGGTGATCATGCTCGACAAGCGCACCCGCCGGATCGTGGCCCAGGGGGATCCTCGCGAGCTTCGCGACCACGCCGACGACCCGGAGGTGCGGCGGTTCTTCCTGCGCGGCAGAACCGAATCGCATGTCGCCGAAACCGGAGAAAGGACATGAGCCGGCAACGTTATCATCGACTGGGGCTGTTCATCATCGGAGGCACGGCGCTTTTGCTCTTCGTGGTCTTCGCGCTCGGGGCTGGCCGTTTTCTCAATTCCTCCATCAAGCTGGAAACGTATTTCAACGAGTCGGTCAACGGACTGGAAGTGGGCTCCCCCGTGAAGTACCGGGGAGTCAAGATCGGCACCGTCTCGCACATCGGCTTCGTCATGGGCCGCTACACCTCCGTGGCCGAAAGCGACTACCGCTACGTGCTCGTGGAGTGCGAGCTGTCGGACGACTCGTTCCTGAACCGCCCGGAGGCGGAGATCGCCGATCAGATCCAGGAGGACGTGAAGCGCGGCCTGCGCATCCGGCCCACCTCCGTGGGCATTACGGGACAGCTTTTCCTGGGTATCGATTACCTCGATCCCGCGAGCAACCCGCCTCTGCCCATCACCTGGGAGCCGCGCAATTTGTACATTCCTTCCGCGCCGAGCACCCTCAGCCGCCTGGAAGAGGCGGTCACGCGCATGAGCGAGGCCGTGGGCGGCATCGACAGGGAAGATGTCGAAGGGATTCTCAAGGGAGTGCGCAAGGTGACGGACAGCCTCGGCAGTTTTCTGGAAAAGGCCGACGCCAAGACCCTGGGCGAACTGCTGGCCGCCAACCTGGAGCAGACCGAGGGCATCTTCGCCAGCGTCAACCGCCTTCTGCGCGACCCCGAAGCCGTGAAGCTCCTGCCCAACGCCTCGCTGGTCATGGGCGACCTGCACGGCATCCTGGGACGGGCAGGCGAGGACATCGTGGCCACCGCTGCGGACATGCGCGTGACCTTCGCCGCGCTCAAGACCGCGTCGATCCAGCTGGAGCAGGCGCTTCGCCAGCCGGGTACGGACTTGCCCACCTTGGCGAAACGTGTGGACGAGGCCACGGGCGAGGCCGCGGCCGCCTCGGCAAAGCTTCACGAACTGCTCAACCGGATCAACGGCGTGGTGGCCGGACAGCAGGGCAACGTGCAGGAAATTTTGGAAGGCTTGCGTCTGCTCGTGCAGGATCTGCGCGAGATCACCCAGGAGGCGCGGCGCTATCCCTCCGGGATGCTCTTCGGCGAGCCGCCCGCGCGGGAGCTGCCGGAGGGGCATCAACGTGCAGCGGAGCGGCCTGGGAGCGCGGGAGACAAGCAATGAACACGGAAGCGAAAAAAATGAACGGGAAGAGATGCCGGAACGCGGCGGAAAGAGGCGTGGAGAACTGCCGGGCAGGGCGTGCGGCCCGTGCATGCCGGAGTCGGGGCGCGGTTTTCCTGGCGGGGTTGATCGCGGTGCTGGCGTTGGGTCTGGCCTTGTCCGGCTGCGCGGGGCTGAAACGTCCGGCCGTGGAAAAACGGCACTTCGACCTGCGGCCGGAGCGAGGCGAGCGCGTCGCCGCCCCGCAGGGCGCGCCCAATCTGAGACTGCGGCGCGTGCAGGTTTCTCCCCTGTGCAGCGGCAGGGAAATGGTCTTCCGCTCCGGTCCGGGGGCGTTTGCTTCGGACTATTACAACACTTGGTTCGTGCCTCCGGCGGACATGCTCAGCCAGGGGCTTCGCCAATGGCTGGACGGTTCCGGCCTTTTCGCCCACGTGCTCGACGGCGCGAGCCTTGCCGGGGCCAGCCTGGCGCTTGAGGGCACCGCCAATGCCCTGTACGGCGATTTTTCCGGGGATGCGCCCGCCGCTGTGGCCGAAATGCAGTTCCTGTTGTTGAACGAAGCCACCGGTCATAACGAAATCGTCTTTTCCGGCAGTTACGAAGAGCGCGTTCCTTTGACCTCCGAGGCCCCGGCGGAACTCGCCGCCGGTCTGCGGCAGGGCGTGGCCGCGATTTTCGCCCGGCTGGAATCCGACCTGGGCAAGGTGCCGGACCTGGCCGCCGGGGGGCAGGCGGCCCGTTGAGCTTTCCACGGGGGGACTTCGCCGTGTCTTGCCCGTTGAGCACGCTTCTTCGCCGGAATGGCATGCGCGTCGATTGGCCGACGCGGGCGTTCTCGTTCGCGAAGAGGCTGCACCGGCATTGGGCGTCGCCTGTTCGGCCAGACGGCGTCACCAGCCCTTGCGGCCGCCGTCGTAGGGCTTTCCCAGGCCAGCGCGGATGAGCATCTGCGCGAGATCCTCTCCGTCCACGCTGATGTCCGCCACGATGCGGAAATACTTTCCCCGGCGCACGTTGCGCAGTTGCAGCACCCGGCAGCCCGACAGGACGGCCCGGACCAGTTCCCGCGCCTGCACGGCCATGCGGCGAATCTCCGGGCGTTTGTCCCGGAGTTCCGGAGTGTCGCACCCGGCCAGCCTGACGGAAATCTCCCTCCCCACGATGTCCGGATAGCCGGGGATGTCCACCACGATGGTGTCCCCGTCCACCACGCGCAGAAGCCGAGCCTGGAGATGGCCGTAGATTTGGCCGCCTGACAATGCGGCGGAAGGGAGGACGCAGGATGCCAACACCAAGAGTGCGGCGAGCCAGCGTGTGCGGTTATTCTTTTTGTTCAATATTCTATGGTGTTATGGTTTAAAAAACATGTCAGAAATAGCCTTCGGGGAGGCAGGGATATCTTGTGTCCTCCCGTTACAGTTCATGCCATATTTTGACAAATAGCATATTGTTGTCAATAGGCTTTTGTCAGATCCGAAATAAAACATGCACTATATGCGTTATTTATAATGCGCAAAAAAGGCCCCTGCCGAAGCAGGGGCCTTTGGGGGGCAAAAAAAGGAAGGGCGAGCTCTTCCGGCGCGGTGCATTCCGGCGCCGCAGCCCGGTTTCGCCGCCGGGGAAGCTGGACGAAATCAGGCCCAGGCGGCCTCGAAAGCCTTCAGCCGTTCGGCGTAGGGCGGGAACTTGAAGAACGCCGAGCCGGAAACGAGCACGTCCGCGCCCGCCTCCACGAGGGATTTGCAGTTCTCCAGGGTCACGCCGCCGTCCACCTGGATCAGGGCCTTGCTGCCCGCCGCGTCGATCATGGCGCGCAGCTCGCGGATCTTGTCCATGCAGAAGGGAATGAATTTCTGGCCGCCGAAGCCGGGGTTCACGCTCATGATCAGAACCATGTCGAGCTGCGGCAGCAGGTATTTGACGGCGTCCAGGGGCGTGGCCGGGTTCAGGGACACGGCGCATTGCACGCCCCGGTCCGCGATGGCGGCCACGGCGCGTTCCAGATGATGCGTGGCCTCGGCGTGCACGCAGATCAGGTCGCAGCCCGCGTCCGCGAATTCGTCGATGTAGCGTTCCGGCTTTTCGATCATCAGGTGCGTGTCGAAAAAAAGCTTGGAGTGTTTGCGCATGGCCTTGATGACCGGGGGGCCGAAGGTGATGTTCGGCACGAACAGTCCGTCCATGACGTCCAGGTGCGCCCATTTCAGGCCGGCTGCCTCCAGCGCCTGCAACTCGTCGGCGAGCCTTGCGAAGTCGCAGGAAAGCAGCGAAGGGGAAAGAACGATCTCTCGAGCCATATCGGCTAGTCCTCCACGTTGAAATCGACTTTGATCTTGAACATCTTGTCCGCGGGAAGGTTGAGCACCTTGATGCCCGTTTTGGCGCTGATCTCCGCCAGGGTCGCCTCCACATCCTCCCAGTCCGGGCCGATGTAGGTGAACCAGACGTTCAGCTCGTTCTCGCGCAGGTAGTTGTGCGTGACGCCGTCGTACCGGTTCACTTCGGCCACGAATTCGTCCAGCTTCTCCTCCGGAACCTTGGCCGCGCAGAGCGTGGAGCGCCAGCCCAGCTGCCGGGAGCCGAAGTTCGCGCCGATGCGCCGGATCACGCCGCTGTCGCGCAGGCGGTTGACCCGCTCCAGCGTCTCGGACTCGGAAAGACCCACCTGCTCGCCCACCACCGCGTAGGGGCGTGGGGCAATAGGGAACTCCGATTGGATGATATTCAGGATTTTGCGGTCAAATTCGTCCATTTCGTGCATCGTGTTCGCCTCCGGCGGCCAGGGGGGAAACCCCCTTTTGAAAAAGGGGGCTTTCCCCCCTGGACCCCCCTTCCCCTAAAACTTTTATGGGTTTTGATGCGGCTGCGCCGCATCAAAACAGAGGGGCTGAAATCTGCTTCCCCTGTCCGCGATCCCGCCTTGCGCGTCAGCGCAAGGCCGATAAAAGTCTTTGGAAAGGGGGTCCGGGGGAAGAACCTTTCTTCAGAAAGGTTTTCCCCCGGCAAATTCTTTACGCCTTCGCCTTTTTCTTCGGCTGATACGAGCACAAGGGCTCTTCTTCCAGGTAATGCCCGCGCATGGTCTGGGCGCGGGCGCGGCAGCCGCCGCAGACGCGTTCGTATTCGCAGTGGCCGCATTTGCCCTGGTAGACTTCGGGGTTGCGCAGATTCAGGAACTGCTTGGACTTGCGCCAGATTGCCGGGAAGGGCGTCTCGCGCACATTGCCGCAGTCCAGTTCCAGGTAGCCGCAGGGCTGGACCTGTCCGGTATGGGAGATGAAGCAGAAGCCCACGCCGCCGAGGCAGCCGCGCGAAACCGCGTCCAGGCCGAAGTTCTCGAAGGTCACGGGAATGCCTTCCTCCTTGGCCCGCTGGCGCAGGATGCGGTGGTAGTGCGGGGCGCAGGTGGCCTTGAGCAGCATGTCGGTGGTCTTCTGGAAGTCGTAGAACCAGTTGAGCACGTCCTCGTATTCCTGGGCGGAGATGATCTCCGTGCCCAGTTCCACGGCGCGGCCCGTGGGCACGAGCAGGAAGATGTGCCAGGCGGACGCGCCGATGCGTTCGCAGAGCTGGAAGATGTCCTTGAAGAGATGCAGGTTGTTCTTGGTCACCGTGGTGTTGATCTGGAATTCGATGCCCACGTCCTTGAGATGCTGGATGCCGCGCATGGAGGCGTTGAACGCGCCCTGCTCGCCGCGAAATTCATCGTGCTGTGCGGCTTCGGGCGCGTCGATGGAGATGGAGCAGCGTTCCACGCCCGCTTGCTTCATCTTCTGCGCGGTCTCGGGCGTGATCAGCGTGCCGTTGGGGGCCATGACGCAGCGCAGGCCCTTGGCCTTGGCATAGGCGATCAGCTCGTACACATCGTGTCGCATCATGGGCTCGCCGCCCGTGAAGATGATGATCGGGTTGCCCACGTCCGGGAAGGTGTCGATGAGGGCTTTGGCTTCCTCGGTGGAAAGCTCGCCCTCGTAGGGTTCGGGGTGCGCCTCGGCCCGGCAGTGCTTGCAGGCGAGGTTGCAGGAGCGGGTCACTTCCCAGGCGATCAGGCGGCAGGCCGGGGTGCCGTCCTCCAGCTTCATGACGGGCTTCTTGCCGGGATGCTCGTGCGCGCCGTCCATGCCGCCGGGATGTCCGGCCTGGGGCTGGGAGCCCGCCGGATGCCCGCCGGGGTGTCCGCCGGGGTGTCCTTGATTGGGATTGCTCATTTGTATCTACCTGAAAAAATTACAGCGTTTTTAAAACATCTTCCGTGAAGTAGCTCAGGATCAGATCGGCTCCGGCCCGCTTGATGGAGGTGAGGGACTCCATGACCACCGCCTGTTCGTCGATCCAGCCGTTCTGGGCGGCGGCCTTGATCATGCTGTATTCGCCGGAGACCTGATAGGCCGCGATGGGCATGTCGAAGGAGTCGCGGACCTGGCGGATGATGTCCAGGTAGGCCAGGGCGGGCTTGACCATGAGGATGTCCGCGCCCTCGAAGGCGTCGGCCGCGGCTTCGCGCATGGCCTCGCGGCTGTTGGCCGGGTCCATCTGGTAGGTCTTGCGGTCGCCGAACTTGGGGGCGCTCTCCGCGGCCTCGCGGAAGGGGCCGTAGAACGCGGAGGAATACTTCACCGCGTAGGACATGATCGGCAGGTTCGCGTGGCCGCCTGCGTCCAGGATGTCCCGGATGGCCTGCACCCGTCCGTCCATCATGTCGGAGGGGGCGACCATGTCCGCGCCCGCCTCGGCGTAGGAGAGGGCCGTGCGGGCCAGGAGATCCAGGGTCGGGTCGTTGAGCACGTCCCCGTCCTTCACGATGCCGCAATGGCCGTGGGAGGTGTATTCGCAGAGGCAGACGTCCGGGCAGACGAGCAGCTGCGGCCACTTGTCCTTGATCATGCGGATGGCGCGCTGGACGATGCCGTTGTCGTCGTAAGCGCCGCTGGCCTTTTCGTCCTTGTGCGCGGGAATGCCGAAGAGCATCAGGCTGCGCAGGCCGGAGGCCACTGCCTCGCCCACCTGCTTTTCGAGCTGCTTCAGGCTGAGCTGGAACTGCCCGGGCATGGACCCGATGGGTTTGCGGAAGTCCTTGTCGTCCGTCTCGGCGACGAAGTAGAGCATCATCAGATCCTGGGGACGGATCTCCGTCTCGCGGACCATCTCGCGGAGGGTCGCGCTGCGGCGCAGTCTGCGGCCACGGTGAAATTCGGACATGGCAACTCCTCTAGGGACGGCGGGAGGGCGGGGAGAGGGGGAGGCTCGTCCCCACGGGAGCGCGGTCGCCCTCCCGGTGCTGGCCCCGGCCGGGTCGGCGCGGGGCGGAAAACGGGAACGCCGGCCGGAAATCCAGAATGCGTCGGATTTCCGGCCGGCGGATCAGTCATCAGTCCTTGACGCCCACGGGCTCGCCGCTGATCTCCTCGTCGGTGAGGTAGCAGGCGGGATCCTGGGCCCAGAAGTCGCCGTAATAGGCTTCGGCGCGGGCGCGGAAGTTGCCGCCGCAGATGTGCAGGAAGCGGCAGTCGGCGCAGCGGCCCTTCACGTGGGGACGCTTGTCCTTCATCTTGTGCAGCAGCTCGATTTCAGGATCGTCCCAGATCTGGGAGAAGGGGCGTTCGAGCACGTTGCCGAAGGTGTGGTGGCGCATGAACTGGTCCGCATGCACGGAACCGTCCCAGGAGATGCAGCCGATGCCGCGTCCCGTGGAGTTTCCTTCGTTCCACTGGAGCAGCTCCAGCACCTCGGCGGCGCGCTTGGGATCCTCGCGGAGCATGCGGTAGTAGAGGTAGGGCCCGTCCGCGTGGTTGTCCACGGTGAGCACTTCCTTGGGCAGGCCCTTGTCGTAGAGGGCCTTGGTGCGGTCCATGATCAGGTCCACGACCTGGCGGGTTTCCGCATGGTCGAGGTCTTCCTTGATCAGCTCGGAGCCGCGCCCGGAGTAGACCAGATGGTAGAAGCAGATGCGGGGGATGTCGCGCTGCTCGATGAGGTCGAAGAGATGCGGAATCTCCATGGCGTTGCGCTTGTTGATGGTGAAGCGCAGGCCGACCTTGAGCCCCTCGGCCTGGCAGTTGGCCACGCCTTCGAGCGCTTTCTTGTACGCGCCCTTGACGCCGCGGAACTTGTCGTGGACCTCTTCGGCCCCGTCCAGGGAGATGCCCACGTAGGACAGGCCGACTTCCTTGAGTTCCTTGGCCTTCTTCTTGGTGATCAGGGTGCCGTTGGTGGAGATGACCGCGCGCATGCCCTTGCCGGTCGCGTACATGGCCAGCTCGGTGAGGTCTTCGCGCACCAGGGGTTCGCCGCCGGAGAAGAGGATCACGGGCGCGCCGTAGGCGGCCAGGTCGTCGATCATCTCCTTGGCCTTGGCCGTGGAAATGGGATCCTCGTGGGCGCTGGGGTCCACGGCGTGCGCATAACAGTGCACGCATTTGAGGTTGCACCGCTGGGTCATGTTCCAGACCACCACGGGCTTTTTGTCCTTGGAGAACTGCAACAGGTGGGAGGGCAGCTTGCCCGACTCGCGCCCATAACGCAGGGCGTCGGAAGGCTCCACCGAGCCGCAGTAGAGTTTCGAAATGCCGATCATTGCCTTACCTCGCTTTGAAGTGGGACCATTGCGGTATCATAAAAGGCCCAGGCAGAAAAGTCGAAAAGAGCCGTCAAAAAAAGGGGAGGAACGCATCCTCCCCTTTCTAGTAAGCCGTGACAGCGGGCTGTCAACCGCTCATTGCGCGAGGCGCACCTCCACCCGGCGGTTGAGCTGCTTGTTCGCCGGCGTGGTGTTCGGCACCAGCGGCTCGGATTCGCCGCGCCCGTCCGTGGCCAGCAGGGCCGGGTCGATGCCGTGCCGCTGCACGAGATAGCTCTTCACCGCGGCGGCGCGCCGTTTGGAAAGTTCCAGGTTGTACTGATCCGAGGCGTCCGAATCGGTGTGCCCGATGATCAGAACCTTGCGGCCCTTGAGTTTCGGCGAATTCAGCGCCTGGCCAAGCTCGTCCAGGTTGGCGAAATATTCCGGACGGATGGTGGCCTTGTCCACGTCGAACTCGACCTTGATGTAGACGCTGCCCGTCGTCGCTCCCAGCTCGTCGGCCAGGTCCATGCTGCGGACGGACGCGCCCTGGTCGGTCTGGTTCGCGTTTTCGTCCGGCGATGCCGTGAGTCCGTCCACGATTTCGTCCGCGGTGGAGGCGAAGCCGAGGCGGCGCGGGTCCACGGGCGGCAGCCAGGAACGCAGGGGCACGGCCATGTCCGCGGCGATGGCGCGGGTGATGGAATAGAGCGGCGAGTCCGGCATGCGGGTGCGCGTCATCCAGAGCACCCAGTCCTTGTTGCGCTCGAATTCGATGCGGCCCGTCTGTTCCATGGACACGAGCATGTTTCCGCTGGCCACCTCGTAGATGTCGCAGCGGATGGTCAGGGCGGAATCGTCCACGGTGCCGCCCGCGTAGAGATAGGGCACGGAGGGAAGCACGAGCATGTCCGCGCCGCGCCGCCGGGCCTCGGCCAGGGCGGATTCGCGGCCCCGGTAGACCAGCTCGTCGGGCAGGACCAGGGTCGGGAAGACCGGCTCCTCGGACCAGGCGTCCTGGAACACGCGGGCCAGGCTGCGACCCAGCTCGATGCGCGCCGGGATGGTTTCGCGGATCCACATGGGGAACATCAGCGCCTTGACCGGGGAATGGAGCCGTTCCACGGGCCGGACGTACACATGCAGATTCGATCGGTCCACTGCGGCGTCCGTGACGATCTGGGTCTGCTGGGTCAGGGACGGCTGAACGTAGTTGCAGGCTCCGAGCAGGGCGCAGAGCAGCAGGACCGGGAGCAGGACAGGGGCGCGGCCAGGGCGGCGACTGGGGTGCTTCATTGTTTTTCCCTTGAAATCCGTATTGATGAATCGGCGACAAAACGCCGACGGTCACGGTCTTATGCGGGAATCAGAAGCAAGATGCGTACCGCCTATTGCAGCAGGCGGGTGGGGGAAGGCGCGGACTGGATGGATTCGAGCAGTTGGCGCTTGGAGTGCAGCAGACCCTGCCGGAGCATCAGCCGCTCCTTGGCGGACATCTGTCGGAAATTCGGCTCTGCGGCGATGCGCGCGAGCTTTTCCGCCTCCAGGTGAATGTCGCGGATGACGGCCTGCACCGAGGACTCGCCGGGGCAGGACTGCGCGGCGCACAGGGCCAGTGTCCGCAGTTCGGCGGCCATGTCCAGAAACACGCTCGGCTTGATCTGGCGCTGAAGCTGGCGGCGGGAGGCCAGGGAGCGGAAAACGTCGCGGATTCGGTTCAGGATCACTGCGCCGCTCCGGGATGGGGCATCTGCAAGGTGGTGAAGTAGAGCATGCCCACGACCCCGGCCACCAGGGCCACGGCCAGGACCACGCGCCAGGGCTGGGTCCGGTGGATGGCCGCGCAGCCGATGATGGAGATGGGCAGGCTCCAGAGCCAGCCCACGAGGTAGCCGTAGGGCAGCACGCTGAGAATCAGGGGGGCGTAGGAGTATGCCGTAGCCCGGAAGGTGGCCTCAAAGCCGCGCGGCGCGGCGCGCAGCAGCACGAGCACGCCGTGGAGCACTCCGGTGCTGAGGAAGAGGTTGACCACGAACATCATCGGCAAGACCCCGAACAGGAAGAGCGGGTCGGCCTGACCCGCGCCCACGTCGGTGTCGAGCATGGTCATGCCCGGCGCCAGCTTGGAAAGGGCGGGCAGTCCGGCGAAATTCCAGAACAGGCTCAGGATCAGGTAGAATTCGAAGAGCAGCAGCGCAAAGACCAGAGGCCGCGCCAGTCCTTTTAGGGGCATGACCTCGAAGAACAGCCGGGGCGAGAGCATGGCTCTTTTGATGGTCTGCGCCATGCCGGGGAAGAATCCGTAGTGCTCCAGGTCTTCGAAGGGCGGCAGCAGATCCGGGATTCCCGCTTTGACTTCGTGCAGGGGAACAGGTCCGGACGCGGGGCGGTCATGCAGATGCCCGTCCGGTCCGTAGAAGCGTTGCGGCTGTTCCTGAGCCTGCTCCTGGGGCTTTTCAGCTTCCGAAAGCTGGAAATCGTCCGCGTCGAGGCTGCGGAAACGGAATTTCTCGCCGCATTTCGGGCAGGTGGCCATTTCGCTGCGTTCGGGGATCTTTTCGTCCGGTATTTCCCGGCTGAATCCGCAATGGGGGCAATTGATCTGCATGCTCATGGTTGCGCCGCTCGGAGCGGGCGTCTGTTTCATGTTCTCTGTATCAATGGCGTCTCATACGTGAGATCGCGCGGGGACGCAACCGGATCCGGCCGGCGCGTCAGGCCGGGAACTGCGGCAACAGCAGCACTTGAAGCTCGTTGCAGAGCAGGTTGGCCCGTCGGAACCGCGACAGAGGCAGGTTGGGGAACTCCTCGTTGAGCCTGTGCCGCAGCTTGCCCCCGGAGGCCTTGTCGAAAAGCGCCAGCTTTTCGCGCAGGGCTTCCGGCTTTTTGTGCAGGTGGGAATAATGCAGGATGGGCGCGTCGAGCACGAGGCCCGTGCGTCCGGAAATCCCGGTCAGGCGCTCATGCACCGGGTTTTCGAAACGCAGTCCCGGCTGGTTGCGGAAGAGCCGAAGCTGCTGGTCGGGCCAGAGGCCGTAGCCCGCGCGGCAATGCTCGGCGTCCGGGGTGAAGGTCAGGCGCGGGAAGAACCAAGCCTGGACTCCGCGCACAGGAAAGAGGCCGGGCAGGAGCGTCCAGTGGTCCTCGGAGAACCGTTCGTCTCCATCCAGAAAGAGCACCCATTCGGCGGAGCACTCCGCGAGCATGCGGTTGCGCTGGGCGGCGAAATCTCCGTTCAGCGGCCGGGCGAACTGGCGCACCGGGCAGGCCGCGCTGATCGGCTTCTGGGGAACAGTATCCGCGTCCCAGATCACGATCAGTTCCTCGACCCAATCCGGGAATTGGGCGAAGAATTCCTCCAGACGCGGCTCGTCCGGATGCAGGACGCAGGCTGCGGAAAGGGACGGAGCCTGGACGGCGAAATGGCCGAAGGGGGTGCCGTTGATGGCTGCGTGGGGCTTGGCCAGGGTCAGGGTGCGTTGCAGGGACTGGCAGACCTCCCGTTCGTCCGGCCGAAGTTCCGGGTTCAGCTGGATGAGCGCGTCCGCAGGCAGGGCGTTTCCCTGCGCCAGCAGATGGACGATGGCCCAGGGCGAGGAGTCGGCCAGGAGCTGGACCGGGCCGTCCGGAGTGCGCCAGCCCGCGTTGCCCGCTTCGAGCACGCCGCGCGCGCGTTCCGGGGAAAGCTCGCAAACCGTGAGCGCGGCTTCCGCGGGCAGGGATTGGGAAAGAATTTCGACCAGCTTTCCAGAGCCGAGCCCCAGGAGCACCAAATGCCGCTTGCGGCTTTTCTCCAGGAGCCGCAAAAAGCGTTCGGCGGCCTGTTCCAGCTCCTCGGACGCGGGGGGCGCGGGCGGGGCTTCGGATTGCGGGGAGTCCTGCCAGGCGAAGGAGAGGATCTCGTCGGTGTAGGCGGCGAAGAGGTGCTTTTCGGAGTGCTTTTCAGGGCTCACGGGGTCTTTCCTTTGGCTTGGTTCGCGAGAATTTCGTCGTAGATGGCTTCCAGTTGCAGGGTCACGGTTTGCGCGCGGTAGAGCCGGGCGGCCTTTTGGCGTCCGGCCTCGCCCATGCGCCGGGCCAGCGCCGGATCGCCGAGCAGCCTGGCCACGGCCAGTCCGTATTCCTCGGCGTTTTCCGCCACGAATCCGGTCACCTCGTTGTCCACGAGTTCGACTTGGGCGTTGTCGCGCGGGGGCGGGCAGGGGTGCGTGACCACGGGCAGGCCGCAGGCCATGGCCTCGGCGATGACCAGCCCGAAGGACTCTCCCGTGTCGTTGGCGTGGGCCAGGACCGAGCAGCCGCCGTAAAATGCGGCCAGCTCCGCGTCCGTGCGCACGGGCGGCAGAAAGCGGACGCGTCCGGAAAGGCCGTTCCGGTCCACCCAGGCTTCGGCTTCGGGAATGCCGCCGATGATCCGGTATTCGAGGTTCGGCGCGGCGCGCAGGGCGTGGGGCAGAAAATCCAGCGCCAGGGGGGACCACTTGCCCTTGTCCGCGCGCGAGACGCGGCCGACCACGGGCCGCGAGAAATCCGGCCCGGCGGGCAGGGCCTGCGCGAAATCCGGCCCGGCGGGCAGGGCCTGCGCGAAATCCGGCCCGGCGGGCAGGGCCTGCGCGAAAAAGTCGGTGTCCACGGGATTGTAGAGCACGCCGTAGGCGGGCGGTTCGACCGGGACGCCGTGCAATGCCGCGAAGCGTCTTGCGCAGAAGTGGGAGACGAAGAGGTGGCGGGTCACGGCGCGGCCGGACGGGCTGGGATCGAAGCGGCCGAAAACGTTGGTCTCCACCACGGGAGCGCCGTAATTGCGCAGCGGCCGCATGAGTTCCGGTTCGGGCCAGCCCGCGCGGTGCACGTGCACGAGGCGCGGCCGGACCCGCTGAAGCACCTGGAACAAATCGGGCTGGATGTGCGTGGCAACGCCCGCGGCGCGAAGCATCTCCCCGCGCTCGCCGTCGCGCGGGCTGTAGACGACGGCTTCCCAGCGGCGGCTCAGGTGGGTGGCGAAGAGCTGCATCACCTTTTCCGTGCCGCCGAGGCCGAGGGACTTGGCGATGTGCAGAACGCGGATCGGTTCGGACATGGTTGCAAAACCACATGGCTCATTTCGCGGGTCTTGGCAAGACGATCCCGCAAAAGAGAAACGGGCCGGAACTCGTCCGGCCCGTTGGTTAGAGCGAATTGTTGTAGGCGGAAGCTGCCCGCTGCCGAAGCAGGTTCACCGACTTGGAGAGCGAGGTCTGGGCCGGTTGCTGTTCCTTTTGCGGCTGCTGCGGCTGGGCCGGTTTCGGCGGGGCCGCCTGGGGCTTGTCCGCCGGGGACTTGTCCGCCGGGGGCTTGGCCGCGTCCGGCTGCGCCTGCGCCTTTCCGGTTTCGGGCCGGGGCGGTTGCGCCTGGGGCTGCGCGGGCTGCTGCGTCGCTTCGGCATTCTGCTGCTGCGCCGCTGCGGCCGCTCCCATGGCGGCCATGCGGTTCAGACCGGCCATGGCCTGTCCGTTGGCGCGCTTTTCCGCTTCCGGCACGATCTGGGCGTAGGCGGAGCGGATGTTGGTCAGGATGTTCAGCACCTCGTCGATCATGCGCACGTCCATCTTCAGGTTGGCCTTGGCCAGCCGGATGTTGCAGAACATGTACAGCGAGTCCAGGTTGTCCGCCAGCTTGCCGCCCTTGTCGCGGTTCAGGCTGTTGGCCAGCTCGCTGATGATGTCCATGGCGCGCGAGATCAGGATGCCCTTCTTGGCGTAGTCCTTGGCCTCGATGCGTTCCTTGGCCTGCTTGAGAAACTTGATGGCCGCGTCGTAAAGCATGACCAGCAGTTGTCCCTGGGAGGTGGTGGTCACCTGGGTCGCGAGGTAGGCGTGTGCGGCCTTGCTCATTCTTCACTTCCTCCGCTGACGTTTCGGTTAGGAGCTGGACAGTTGGCTGATCTGGCTTGTGAGCTGCGCGGATTGCCCTTCGTAGTTGCCGAGCAGGGCGTCGAGCCGGGCGAACTTTTCACGCAGATTGCGTTCCATCTGGTCGATGCGGTTTTCTTCATAGGCGATCTTGTCATCGATCATGTCCATGATGTCTTCGTAGTTGTCTTCAAGGATGTGCAGGGGGCCTTCGGTCTTGTTGGTCAGCGCCTTGAGCTCCTTGACCATTTCTCCGGTCTTGCCGCGCTTGAGCACGGCCAGGGGATAGTCGTCTTCGCTCGTGCCCGAGGGAGGGTAGGTGCCCTGGGCGAGGTTGAGGACGTTGAGCACCAGACCGGCCGAGGGGTTCTGCTCCACCTTCCTGTCGCCGATGTTGATCTTGTGGGACTGCGACGTGATCTGGTGGGTCGTGTTGTCGATCCCTGCCGGGTATCCGTTGATCCAGGCTTCGGTGATGTTGCCGCTGGCGTCCACCGAGTACTTGACCTTATACGAACCGGCCTCGGTGATTCCGTCGATGTGCGAATAGTAGCTGACGTTGTTGGTATTGTAGACGCCGCCCTCGTCCTTCGCGCTGAACAGGCGGGCCACGGCGTCCGTGTCCGCGTTCAGGGCGATATCGAGCTTTTCCTCGTCGAGCACGAGCAGGCCCGCCGTGGGCGAGTTCTCGTCCGCGTCGGTGAGGATGCCGATCTGGGAGAGCGAGGATATGACGTCGCCCTGCGGCGTGCTCCCGGTGTCGTCGTAGTAGAAGAAGCCCAAGCCCTTGTCCGCGACGATGCTCTTGAGCTTCTGGGAAATGATGTCCACGCCGTAGTTGCCTGTGAGCAGCGAGCCCGTTTGCTTCACGGAGTCGAACTTGGTGATGCTCTGGATGTACTTGCGGACCTCGTTGACCTGGGTCACGAAGGTGCGCACGTTTTCCTTCAGGGATTCCCGGTCCGTGTCCACGATCAGGGAGATGTCCGATCCGGGCGCGGCGCCCCTGAGGTTCAGGGTCAGGCCGTCGATGATGCCCGTGACCGTGTTCGAGGCGTTGGAAATCCAGCTGCCCGAGGGCCAGCCGTTGACCCGAATCTGGGAGTTCTGGTTGATCTGGGTCTGGTCGAAGTCCCCGGATGTGAATCCCGTCAGGGTGGTTCCCGCGCCTATGGAAAGATCGGCGTCCGCTCCGAGGTCCATGCCCCGGAACTGGAGAAACGATTCCGTGCCGTTGGAAATGATGCTGGCCTTGACTCCGGGGTTTTCCGGGTCGTTGTTGATCAGGTTCTTCAGGCCTTCGAGCGTGGTGTCCTTCGGGACGCTGAGGGAATAGTCGGTTCCCTTGTAGTTGTATGCGAAAACGCGGCTTCCGCCGGAGTTCAGCACGGTGTCCGTGGCCGCGTAGCCGTTCTGGTTGGTCAAAATGGCGTTCTGGGCGAGCTGGTTGACCTGCACGGTATGCGCCGCTGCCTGCGCCGAGCTGTCCGCCGTGGCGGTGAGCACGCTGCTGGAGGTGCTGGACACGCTCTTGGTCATGAACTCGTTGATGGTGTCCATGCCTTCCAGCGTGGTCTTCAGCGAGAGCATCTTCGTGTTCAGCTCTTTGAAGGCGTCCACCTTGGACTGCCAGGAGGCCTTCCATGTCTCGAGACTCGTGACGCGGTTGCGTTCGACCTTGATGAGCCCGTCGATCAACGAGTTGAAGTCCGTCCCGTTGCCGAGGCCTGCGAAGTTGATCTGGCCGGAGGCATACGACGAAGTGGTCGCGGTATCCAGCGAACTGGCTGATGCGGCATAACTCATGAGTGTCCTGCCTTGGGCAAAATTTTCCGGGTCTGGTTATCCGCTCCAGAGGTTGCAAGTGAAGTGCCAGGAAAGAGAAGGGCCGGACCGCCCCGTGAGGCGATCCGGCCTGCCTTGGCTCGCCCTTGGCCGGGTCGAGCGTTCCGTTCAGCCTTAGCCGCCGATGAGCTGGAGGGCCATACGCGGCAGCGAGTTGGCCTGGGACAGCATGGCGACCGCGGACTGGGTCAGAATCTGCGAGCGGACGAACTCCGTCATTTCGCTGGCCACGTCCACGTCCGAGATGCGGGACTCGGCGGCCGACAGGTTCTCGGCCTGGACGTTCAGCGTGGTGATGGTGTTCTCCAGACGGTTCTGCAGAGCTCCCAGGCTGGCGCGGATCTTGTCCTTGGACACGATGGCGTTCTTCAGGGCCACCAGGGACTGCTGGGCCAGGGCCTGCGTGGAGATGGAGCGGCCGTTGGCGGTGGTGGCGCCGAGGCCGACACCCAGCGCGGAAGCGGTGGAGGTGCCGATGGAGACGTAGTAGTAGTCCTCGGCGCTGTCGTTCTCGGTTCCGAAGTGGACCTTCAGCGGACCGGAAGAAACCAGCCCGGCGCCGCTGTGGGCGGAGTTCGCGCCCGAAAGGTTGCCGTTGAGCAGGTAGATGCCGTTGAAGTCGGTGGAGTTGGCGATACGGGTGATTTCCGAAGCCATGGCCTGATACTCGGAGTCGATGATCAGACGCTGGGCCGAGGTGTAGGTACCCGTGGAGGCCTGCTCTGCGAGTTCCTTCATGCGGATGAGCTTTTCGTCGATGACGCCGAGGGCGCCGTCCGCAGTCTGGATCAGGGAGATGGCGTCGTTGGCGTTGCGCACGCCCTGCTGGAGAGCCTTGACGTCGGCGCGCATCAGCTCGCGAATCGCCAGACCGGCGGCGTCGTCGGCCGCGGTGGTGATGCGCAGGCCCGAAGACAGGCGCGCGGTGGACTTGCTCAGCGCACCGTAGGACGAGCTCAGGTTGCGCGCGGCGTTCATGGCCATCAAGTTGTGGTTGATAACGAGGGACATGGTTTCCTCCTTGAAATGGTTTCGGCTTCCTTGCCTGTTGGATGTGGGCGATTCTCCGCCGCCCATTTCCGTCTTGAGTTGCTTTAGTTATCGACGGCAGCCTAGAAAACTTTAGAGGAATGAATGTTCTTTTTATGCACGTTTCGCGTTGCGGCGGGCTGGGGCGAAGGCGCGGGCGGGGCGGCTCCGCGCCGGGGAACTTGGCACGATACGTGCTTTTCTTCGTGTGCGCGTCGTTTTGCCGACGCCGATTCACTCGAAGGAGAGACACATGCATCAAGATCATCGGCCGGGACTTGACCTCCGGCTCCGTTCCAGCTCCGGCGTTTCGACTTTTGCGGGGCGTTCCGCCTGTTCGCAGCCGCCCGCGCAGAGCGGGGACGAAAGCGCGTCCCTTGCGCTTCGCCCCTTGCAGCCTCCCTACGACGTGGATGCGCTGTTTCGCGACATGGACGCCCTGGCGCGCGAAAGCCCGGAACGGGACGAGGCGCTCCGGGAGCGCGGCAGAAGGGTTCTGGTGCAGGCCCGCGAGGCCGTGAATCTCGCCTACAGGCATAATTTCCCGCTGCATCCCTTCCTGGTCGAATCGAGACATTGCGCTCTGGAACAGGCCGTGCGCGACATCCTGGCGGGTCGTTCGCACACCGTACCCCAGGACTTGGCCGCCGCAACGGAATCGGATCCGGCGGCGCGCATCGCGGCGGGCGTCGAGCGGGCGCAGTTTTCCGAAGAATATTTCCGCATCACCGAAGCCATGAACGCCAAGGTCAGCAACGCGGCCCGCGTTGCCGAGGCGGTATCCAAGGACGGCCTGCTCTCCGCCATGCTCCTGCGGCTGGTGAACAGCCCGTTCTACGGCCTTGGCTCGCACGTGGACACGCTCCAGCGGGCCGTGGCCTTCACCGGGTTCAACGAGCTTTCCGCCCTGGCTCTGGCTGTTTCAGCCGTGCGCCATTTCCGCTCCGACGAGGACGGCGGCTCCGTTCCTGCCGGATTTTGGCGGCGGTCCATCATTTGCGGCGTGCTTGCCAAGCTTTTGGCGCGCCGCGCCGGATTGAGCGGGGAATGGTTCTTCGTGGCCGGGCTGCTGCACGACATGGGCGGGATCACGGCCCGGCGAGCGGTTCCTGTTCTGTTCGGGCAACTGGCCGAGACGATCCGCCGGGGCGACGCGCATCCGGAAAAGGCCGAAGCGCTCCTGCTCGGCAGATCGACCGCCGACATCGGCGCGAGTCTGCTGCGGCGCTGGGGCATGGTCGAGGAGCTGGCGGGGCTGGTGGAGAATCGCCGCGCGCCGGGCCGCGTGGGCTATGAGCCCGGCGTGTGCGTGCTGCACCTTGCGGAAATCCTGGCGACGGCCATGACGGTGGCCCTGCCCGAAACCATGGCGCTGCCGCGCCTGGATCCGCTGGCGCTGGAGGCGCTGGGGCTGGCCCCCTGCGAGCCTGCGGGCCTGCTGGAGCAGGCCGTTGAGGACGCCGCCGGGGTGCTCGGCGCGCTCTTTTCCTGACCCGCCGAATCATCATATATAAAGGACGCCGCCCCCGGTCCGGGAGCGGCGTCCTTTTTTCATTCGTCGGTGGGGGTCGCTAGAAAAGGCTCTTCACGCTGTCCACGGCTCCGCCGACGCCTTCCTTGGCTCCCTTGGAGACGCCATCGACAGCGCCGCCCGTCTGGTCGATGACCCATTCGCCGCCCTTCATGGCGAAATCTCCGGAGTTCTTGAAAGCCTCCTCCATGCCGGCATAGAGCCCCTTGACGATGGCGGCAGCGGCCTCGGCCGGGCTGGCGCCGCCGCTGTCCTTGCCGATGTCCGTGAGGTGGATTTCCGGCAGGTCGAGGGTCAGGCCTTCGCCGGGCAGTCCGGTGATGTCGGCGGTGATCGCGCCTTCGCGGATGTAGACGTTCTCTATGATGATTTTCTTTTCAGGCCCGGATCCGGCAGCGGGCTTTTCCGTCTCGGTACCGGCGGGCTTGGCCGCGGCCTTGTCGCCGCCGGTCGATTCCTTGATGTTCTTCAGCAGCGCTTCGAAGTTGTCCGTCTTGCCCTGGGTCTCGTAGGCGATCTTCGGAGCCTGGATCACGATCTCGTGGATCAGGATCGTGTCGGAAAGCAGGGAGTCGCGGTCCAGCTTGACGCTGACCACGCCCACGGAAAGCAGTTCGCGGGGCTTGAAGCCGCGGTTCACGGGGTTGCCCACGCGCAGGCCGTTCAGCGAACCGGAGCCGGAAAAAAGCCCGATGTCCGCGCCTTCCAGAACCACCTCGGTCTGGGTGACCTTGGGGCCGAATTCGTTGACCGCCATCTTGACGATGGAGTCCACGTTCAGCAGCACGTAGGCCAGGATGCCCGCCACCAGAATCACCAGGGCCGCCGCACCGATAATGATCTTTTTCATTTTCTACCTCGCTGGGGTATTTGAATATTTCCTGGTATCTACCCTAGCCTGGCGAGCACCGCAAGCAGGCGGAGGAAAATTGCCGTCAATCTTCGGCGGCGCATGGGGGGGGACGCGGAAAATTCACGAAGCCGACGTTGCCGCGACGGGCAGGGACGTGTACATTCATGCCATTCATCCTTCAGCTGGGCCTTTTGCCCAAGGAGTCTCGACATGCCCGTCATCAGCGCCGACACTCTCCGCAACCGCCTGCAACAGGGCGAGAATCTGCTCCTGGTGGACGTGCTTTTCGAAGCCCAGCACGAACGCAGGCGACTGCCCGGAGCGCATTCCGCGTGCGTCTACAACGTCACCTTCCTGGACCAGATGGCCGTGCTGGTGCCCGACCGAGAGGTTCCCCTGGTGGTCTACGGCGCGGGCGATCCGGACCGTTCCGCTCTTGTGGCCGAGCGCAAATTGATCGAGGCGGGCTGGACCAGCGTGTACCGTCTCGAAGGCGGCATCGACGCCTGGGCTGCCGCGGGCGGGGCTCTGGAAGGAACGGACACGAGCGCCGACAAGGATCTCGAGCGCCTTTTCCTTCCGGAAGAGCGCGTCTATTCGGTGCTCCCCGAAGAAAGCGCGGTCGCCTGGGAAGGGCGCAACAAGGTCGGCTCGCATCAGGGCGTCCTGGCCTTGGCCGGAGGGGAGCTCGAATTTCTCGCAGGCCGCGCGGACGGCGAGTTCCGGCTCGACATGCGCAGCATTGAGGACAAGGATCTCACGGACGACGAGCTGCGGCGGACGCTTGTCGCCCATCTGCTCTCGGAGGATTTTTTCGACGCGAAGAATCATCCTTTCGCGACCTTGCGCGTCAGCCGGGCCGAACCCAACGACGCCGAGCCGGGCAGGCCGAACTTCCGGCTTTCAGGAATGCTGGAGATGCGCGGGGTCAGCCGTCCCTTCGGCTGCGAGGCCACCCTGGCCAACCTGGAAGAAGGGCGCATCGTGGTGGAGGCGCATTTCGACCTGGACCGCACGCATTGGGGCGTGAATTACGGATCGGGCTCGCTGTTCCGATTCCTTGGCTACCATCTGGTCTACGACATGGTCAGCGTGCGCGCCCGGCTGGTGCTGGCCTGACGCCGCTCGCGGCCTGGGCGGGACAGGTGCGGCCTGTTCAAATCCGAGGAAAGCGCGGCCGGGCGAAATGGCGAAGACGGTTCGCGTTCTGGAATCCGTCGGCTTCGTCCTGCGGCGCATTTTTCTGATTCGTTCCTGCTTCCGCGCTGAAGTCCGCGCCGAGGCCCGTGTCCAGGCCCGGCCCGCGCCCGATGACGCCCGAAGGATCCGCGTCGCCGAAGGCCGCTGGTTCAAGCGCCGCGCAGAGCCGCACGGTTTTTTGGCTCGCTTCCTCCATGAGTTCTTCTATGGAAGCCGAGCGGGGTTCGCCCGTGACGGGGTGGAGATAGGAAATCCGGCCGCTCAGGAACTCCAGGATGGGTGCTGCGGAGGCGGCGTCGGGATAGAGCAAGGCCAGGATCTCGCGCGGCAGGCGCGACTTCTGCGGCAGCAGGGGCCGGAGCCGGGCCAGGGCCGCCCCCAATGGTGAGAGCGCCAGGAACTGCATTCGGGAAAAGGTGCGCCACGCGCGCCGCAGGGCCGCGTTCACGCCGCCGTTGCCGTTGCCTGAGAGCACGCCCAGGAAATCCAACGGCGCCAGGGGCACGGGGTCGCACGATCGCAGGAGACGCGTCAGGCGGCGGGAGCGCAGTTCAGCGCGGCTGCCCGCCACGGCGAGGTCCAGGCAGCTTTCCAGGAGGCGGTGGCGCTCCACGGCGCCTGGTTCGCCGAAGTAGTCCCCGGTGAGATGGAAGACCATGGGGTGCAGGGTCGCGTCCGCGCAGAGGTGGGAGGCGAGGCCGACTAGGAAGGCGCGGGCCTCCTTCGCTTCGGGGGAGCCATTCAGGGCGGCGGCGTGGGCGGCCTGGGCGCGGAGCAGGGCGTGCGTGTCGCGGCCTTTCTTGCCGTGCAGCAGGTGGGGCAGCTCCAGGAGCGACTCGGATTCTTCCCGTCCCGGCGTTTCCAGGTAGTACGGCGCGTCGTGAAAAACAGACCCCAGCAGCAGGGCGGCGCGGACGCGGCCTTGCAGAGGGACCAGATCCGCGCCGAAGCGGGTTCCGGCCAGCAGTCCGGCGCTGCGTTCCGCGATGCGAAAATGGGTGTATTCTTTTGGCACGGGGCGACCATACGCCGGATTGCGGCTTCTGAGAAGCGGAGGCGGAGCATCCGGACGGGATGAAACATCCCGCGTCATGCGGGTTCCCGCCGTGGCTCTCCTGTTTCCAGCGCGTTATAATACCGAACTTTTCAAGAGCGCGCGCCTTGCGTATGCTGGGGGAAAGAATGCAATGGAGGAAATCAGATGCGACCGACGAATATCGATAGCGACAAAATAGCCAAGACCCAGGTCGAGGAAGAGGACAAGACACGGGTTTTCGGCCAGGGACCGAGCGAGCCCGCCGTGCGTTCCAGCGGGAAGAGCGTCTTCTTCATCGGGCCGGAAGGTTCGGGCCGCCGGGCCGCCGGCAGGATTCTGGCCGAGCGCCTCAAGCTGGGATTCGTGGAGGCGCACGACGCCGAAACCCTCGAGGCAGCCCTTGCGGGCGAGCGGGTGGTGGCGTCCGTGGACCGGGAACTGCTGCTCGACGAGCGGCTTGTGGAAATGCTCAAGAACCAGGGCGTGGTCTTCTACACCATGGCCGGAGTGCAGGCCGTTGCCGAGGCGCGCGGCCTCGTGCCCGACGAAGAGTGCAAGCGCAGAATCTTCGCGGAAATCGACGAATGGGAACCGTTGTTCATGCGCACGCTGCATTTCCTGCTTCCGGGCGGCGTGGGACCGGAAGGTCTCGCCGCCAACGCAGCGGACAAGCTCTATCTCGTCAGATAGCAACCAACCGAACCGGAGGAAGACATGGCCAAGGCCATCGAACGACACGACCTCACGGACCTGAAAGGCTTTTATGAACTCATGGCCCTGACGCGGGACGTGCGTTTCGAGGCGGTGACCGATCTTTTCGCGGGGCGCACCCCCTGGCCGGGAGCCGTGCGTTCCCTGGAGAACGCCCTGGAGAATCTGCGTGCCGTTCCCGTGAGCCGGGGCAAGTCCGTGCTGGAAGTCACTGCCGGCCGCAGCATGGGCGTGGACCTCGGCTACGAGATCGGCGAGCTGGAGAAGGACGTGCTCTATCTGCGTTCCGGGGAGGAGGCCCTGCTGCGCAGGCTCGGCGAACTGCACGAGGGCTTTGCGGACGAGGTCCGCACCGCGGCGGACACCCTGCGCGGCATCCAATTCAACTGCTGGATCACGGACAGGGACGGCACGACCAATAATTATTGCGGTCGGTACAATTCTTCGATCCAGTCCGCGTACAACGCGGTCTTCCTCTCCCGTTTCGCCCGTTCGCGCGTGGGGGCTTCCGTGTTCATCACCTCGGCTCCCCTGCGCGATCCGGGCATCGTCAACGTCAGCGTGAACCCGGAGAACACCTTCATCTATGCGGCGTCCAAGGGCCGCGAGTGCCTCGACCTGCGCGGCGTGCGCCGGGTCTTTCCCATCGAGGAGCAAAAGCAGGCGCTCCTGGATTCCTTCAACGCGCACATGGAAGCCATCCTCGAAGATCCGGCCTACGAGATCTTCACGCTCATCGGCTCCGGCTTTCAGAAAAAATTCGGGCAGACGACCATCGCGCGCCAGGACATCACCAAAACCATTCCCGAAGACGAGTCCCACGCCTTTCTGGACAAGATCGAGGAAATCACCGCCCACGTGGACCCGGACGGCGGCAATTTCCGCATCGAGGACACCGGCCTGGACGTGGAGGTCATCCTCACCGTGGAGGGCGGAGACGGGCTCAAGGACTTCAGCAAGGCCGAAGGCGTGAACTTCCTCAACGAAACCTTTGCGCTGAATCTGGCCAAGGGGCCGAACCTCATCAGCGGGGACACCCGCTCGGACCTGCCCCTGGCCCAGGCCGCCCTGGCGCACAGCCCCGACACCTGGGCCTTGTTCGTGACCACGGACCCGGACCTGCGCGACGCCGTGCGCGCCCTGGCGCCCAAGTCGCTGATCGTGTCCAGCCCAGACGTGCTCGTGACCGCTCTCGGCTCGCTGGGCTAGACGGCAAAAGGATCCCACGCAGCAGACCGACCGACCCAACCAAGCAACCTCCGGAGGAAACGATATGGCAGCCGCAACGCTCAAAGGCGTGATTTTCGATTTGGACGGCGTGATCACCGGGACCGCCCGCGTGCATTCCCTGGCCTGGGAGAGCATGTTCAACTGGTACCTCAAGAAGGTCGCGGACCGCGACAACCGGCCGTTCGAGCCTTTCACCTCCGAGGATTACCTGAACTACGTGGACGGCAAGCCCCGGATGCAGGGAGTCAAGAGCTTCCTGGAGTCGCGCGGCATCGACCTTCCCTTCGGCGACCACGCCGACACGCCGGACAAGGAGACCGTCTGCGGTCTCGGCAACCGCAAGAACGTGGACTTTCAGGATGTCTTGCGCCGGGAAGGGCCGGATGTGTTCAGTTCTTCCGTGGCCTTCGTGCGCAGCCTCAAGGAGCGCGGGGTGCGCGTGGGCGTGGCCTCGTCCAGCCGGAACTGCCGTTTGATCCTGGAGCTGGCCGGACTGCTCGATCTCTTCGAGACGCGCGTGGACGGCGACGTTTCCCTGGAAATGGGCCTCAAGGGCAAGCCCGACCCGGACATCTTCACCACGGCGGCGGCCAACCTCGGCCTTCTGCCCGGCGAATGCGTGGTTGTGGAGGACGCCATTTCCGGCGTGCAGGCCGGGGCGGCGGGCAATTTCGGCCTGACCCTGGGCGTTGCGCGCGAGATCGGCGGAGACGTGCTCCTGGCCAACGGCGCGGACCTCGTGGTGCGCGACCTGGGCGAGATCGACGCGGACGACCTGGAGCGCTGGTTCCGCAAGGGCCTGGACGAGGACGGCTGGGTTTTCCGCTACCACGGCCTGGACCTGCCCAACGAGAAGCTGCGCGAAACCCTGACCACCGTGGGCAACGGCTATCTCGGCGTGCGCGGCGCCCTGGAAACCGAGCGCGCGTCCGAGCGGCACTACCCCGGCACCTACCTGGCCGGGATATTCAACAAGACGCCCACTCCCCTGCACGGGCGCGACATCTACAACAACGATCTGGTCAACTGTCCCAACTGGCTGCTGGTCGAATTCAAGGTGGACAAGGGCGAATACGTCAGCCCGCTGGACATGGAAGTCCTCGCCTACACGCACTCCCTGTCCATGCGCGACGCGGTCATGGAGCGGCGGCTGGTGGTCAAGGACCGCCTGGGACGCATCACCCGCATCGACTCGCGGCGGCTGGCGAGCATGGCCGATCCGCACCTGCTGGCCCTGCGCTTCGAAGTCACGCCCGTGAACTACACGGGGCGCATCACCCTGCGCTCGTGCATCGACGGCAACGTGATCAACGACGGCGTGGCCCGCTATCGCCAGCTCAACCAGCGGCATCTGGAGCTGGTCAGGAGCGGCAAGGCCGCCGGAGGCGTGTTCCTGGAGGTGCGCACCAACGCTTCGGGCTACCGCGTGGCCATGAGCGCGCGCCACGCGCTGTATGATGAAAACCGCCGCATCAACGGCACGCGGGAGCTCGTGAGCGACGGCGCGCTCGTCGGCGAGGAAATCGCCTTCCCGGCCAGCGAGGGGCGCACCTACGCCCTGGAAAAGCTGGTCAGCGTCTTCACCTCGCTGGATCTCGCGGACCCGCGCAAGGCGGCCACGGCCCGGCTGGACAAGGCCCGCAGCTTCCGGCAGCTCCACGGCCCCCACGCCCGCGCCTGGGAAAAGCTCTGGGACAAGGCGGACATGGTCGTGGGCGGAGACAGGCTCGTGCAGCGCACCCTGCGGCTGCACGCCTACCATCTGCTGGTCACGGCCTCGCCCCACAACCGCAAGCTGGACGCGGGCATGCCCGCGCGCGGGCTTTCCGGCGAAGCCTACAGAGGCCACATCTTCTGGGACGAGCTGTACATCCTGCCGTTTTATGATCTTCATTTCCCGGAGATTTCCAAGGCGCTGCTCAAATACCGCTACGAGCGCCTGCCCGGCGCGCGGCAGTATGCCGAGGAAAACGGCTACGAGGGCGCCATGTACCCCTGGCAGACCGCGGACGGCGGCGACGAGGAAACCCAGGAAGTGCACTACAACCCCAAGAGCGGCGACTGGGGACCGGATCTTTCGCGCCGCCAGCGCCACGTCTCCATCGCGGTGTTCTTCAATACCTGGCGCTACGTGCACTGCACGGGCGACTGGAAATTCATGCGCGACTTCGGCGCGGAGATGATGCTCTCCATCGCCCGCTTCTGGGGCTCCATCGCGGAGCAGGACGCGGCCACGGGCAAGTGGCACATCGACGGCGTCATGGGACCGGACGAATTCCACGAGAAGACGCCGGGATCGGACAAGGACGGATTGCGCGACAACGCCTATACCAACGTCATGAGCGCCTGGGTGCTGGATAAGGCCCTGGAGCTGCTGGGGAGCCTTTCCCCTGCGGAGGCGGCGCGCGCGGCGAAACGGGCGGGCCTGCGTCCCGGCGAGCCGGAGCGTTGGAGAGAGATCGCGCGCGGGCTGAACGTCAACGTGGACGGGAACGGCGTCATCGAGCAGTTCGAGGGCTACTTCGGCATCAAGGAGCTGGACTGGGACGCCTACCGCGCCAAGTACGGCGACATCCATCGCATGGACCGCATCCTCAAGGCCGAAGGGGACTCCCCGGACGCCTACAAGGTCGCGAAGCAGGCCGATACCCTGATGATGTTCTACGCGCTGCCGCCGGAAAGCATCGTGGACATTCTGCGGCGGCTGGGGCATGACGTGGGCGACCCGGCCACGCTCCTGCGGACCAACTACGACTACTACGAAGGCCGCACCAGCCACGGGTCCACGCTTTCCAAGGTCGTCCACGCCCTGATTTCCAGCTATTTCGGCGACGACGCCACGGCCTGGCAGTGGTTCCGGGAAGCCCTCGTGAGCGACATTCACGACACCCAGGGCGGAACCACCTTGGAAGGCATCCACACCGGCGTCATGGCCGGCACCCTTGATATCGTGACCCGCTATTTCGCGGGGGTGGACGTGAGCGGCGAGCTGCTCTCGGTGCAGCCGCATCTGCCCGCGCACTGGAGCGAGTTGGCCCTGAAGGTGCGCTTCCGGGGCGATCTCTTCGGTCTGCGCCTCACGCCCGGCAAGCTGCGCGTCGAGCTGCTCAAGTCCGGCAAGGACGCGGTGCACCTGTATGTGCTGGGCCGCAAGGTCGAGTTGACCCTGGGCAAGGCCCGGACACTGAATCTGAACTAGTCGGAGATCAAATGGCCGTAAAAGAACTGCGCGTCGAGCTGCTGAGCATGACGCCCAATGCGCTGGAACTGGTCTATGCCGCGTTCCGGCAGTGCTACCATGCGGGCTTCGCGGCGGACATGTGGACGCGCCTGCTGAACGGGGAGATCGAACGGGAGAAGCAGGCCGAGTTCGTGCGCGGGGTGCTCGAATCCGGACACGACAGCCCGGTGGAGCACGTCAGCTTCACCTTCGCCATCGAGGGCATCTCGCGGGCCTGTTCGCACCAGCTGGTCCGGCACCGCATCGCCTCCTACTCGCAGCAGAGCCAGCGCTACGTCGCCGAGAACGACCTGGACTACATTCTGCCGCCCGCCATCGCCCGCATCCCGGAAGCGCGCGAGCGTTTCGAGGCCTTCATGGCCGAGGTGGGCGAGGCGTATCGGGATCTGCGGGAGATTCTCGTTGCCCACGGCCGCAAGGCCAAGGCCAACGAGGACGCGCGGTTCGTCCTGCCCCAGGCCGCCGAGACCAAGATCGTGACGACCATGAACTGCCGGGCCTTGCGGCATTTCTTCCACCTGCGCTGCTGCAACCGCGCCCAGTGGGAAATACGGGCCATGGCCGATGCCATGCTGGCGATCTGCAAGGACAAATTGCCCGCAATCTTCGGCAACGCCGGAGCGCGTTGCGAGGAATTGGGGTTCTGCCCGGAATCCGAGCGGTTCGCGTGCGGCAAATACCCGACCCGAGCTTTTGGTGAGGCGGAATAGCGCCTATCGGAACGGGATTATCCCCTATGTGACAACTCTACGGGATTCCATCCGAATTGTTACGTGTTGGGAAAAGGCATGAGATTTCGGGGAAAACAGGTGTTCTTAATCTGCCGTGGGGGTAACCAGCCCTTGCTGGGCCTTGTATTCCCGGCGGTACGCCTTTGTGCGGGCAGGTGCCCGCATTCATGCCTGGAAAACGGCATTTACCCGTATAAACGTATTTAATTTAGATGGTTATTCGCTTTTGGCCGCGAACATGGGGCAGGCGAAAGTCAGAAAAAATCGTTATAACTTTTATTCTATGATAAAAAAGAAAGAGAATTTGTTCGAAATTTGAAGGAATCCAAAAATCATTCTGTGGAAAACTTTTTCAGTCGATGTTGAAAAAAAGTGAAGAAAGGTTATCAGCCGTTGCGCTACCGCCCTTGCCGGAGGCAATGCCGAAAGGGCTGGACAACGGACAATGTGATAAAACTAATAAATAAAGCATGTTGCGCTGTAGAGAAGCGCAGAGCGCTCTTGGCGGGCTTCCGCGTTGAGTCGCTTTGAGCCGCCGGACTCCATGCTGTAGATACACCCACATGATCAAAGACGTCTGGAAAGACATACTCAACACACTAGAAAAGAGCCTCAATCCGGGGCTCTTCACCATATGGATACGGCCCCTGGCCGCCCGCTACGGCGACGGCGTGCTGACGCTCATGGCTCCGAACGATTTCGTGGCGACCTGGGTGCGCGACCGCCTCTTGGGCGTCATCGCGGACGCCGCGCTGCAGATCATCGGCTCTTCCCCGCGCATCGTCGTGGAAGTGGACGCCGCAGCCGCCGCCAAGTCTGCGAGCGTGGCGGAAACCGCCGCCGAGCAGCGACCCGCCCCGGCGGCCGCAGCCACCGTGCAGATGGGGCTGCCCATAGTCCAGGCGCCCAAGGCCTGCCGCGATTTCCGCTGGCGCTTCCGCTTCGAGGATTTCGTCACCGGGCCGAGCAACGAACTGGCCGTGGCCGCGAGCAAGGGCATCTGCCACAACACCCTGACCTCGGACCATCTCTTTCTCTGTTCCGGGCCGGGCCTGGGCAAGACGCACCTGCTGCACTCCATCGGCCGCCGCCTCTCCATCGCCTCGAACCGGAGCAAACCCCGCGTGGCCTGTCTTTCCTCGGAAGAGTTCGCCACCCGCTTCGTGCTGGCCATGCGGGCCAACGAGTTGCCGCGCTTCAAGGCGGAATTCCGCGAGAGCGTGGACGTGCTCCTGCTGGAGGATGTCCACTTCTTCCAGGGCAAGGAAAAAATGCAGGACGAGCTGCTGGGCATGCTCAAGGCCCTTCAGGAGCGCGGATGCAAGGTCGTGCTGACCAGCTCCTTCCGGCCCAAGGAACTCTCCAACGTGGATTCGCAGCTGGTTTCGCGCATCTGTTCGGGCTTCATGGCCATGATCGGGACGCCGGATTTCGATACCCGGCGCAGAATCCTGCTGAACAAGGCCGAGGCCATGGGGGCGAGCGTCTCGGACGACGTTTCCAACCTGCTGGCCGAGCGCATCACCAAGGACATCCGCCAGCTCGAAAGCTGCCTGAACAACCTTGTGCTCAAGGCGCGCCTGCTCAAGCAGCAGCTTACGCTGGACCTGGCCTGGGAAGTGCTCGACAACTACGCCCAGACCGATTCCCGGCCGGACTACGACCACATCATCGAGTTCGTCTGCCGGACCTACGGCCTGACCCGCGAGCAGCTGCGCTCCAAGAGCCGCAAGCAGCAGGTGGTCATGGCCCGCAACACGGCCTTCTTCCTCGCGCGCACGCATACGGAGCTGTCCCTGGCCGCCATCGGCGAGCGCCTGGGCCGCAGGCACTCCACGGTCATCAAAGGCATCACCAACGTGGAGCGGGAGATTTCCCAGCAGACCCCGCTGGGCTGCCAGCTTCAGCACACCATCGAACGTCTGAACGCCTAAGCCGCCTCCCGGAAAGTCGTCCTGCCCGGCTCCGGCGGAGTCGGTCTTTTTTTTTTGTCCGACCCCGCAGGGATTGGCGGACAGGGAAGGAAAACAAAAGCGCCCCGGAAACGGGGCGCTTTTGCTTGTGTCGTTGGGGCCGCAGGACGGCGTTCATTCGCTTCGGACTTTTCCCCATCCGCCGCCTCCGGGCGTTTCCAGGCGCAAAGAGTCCCCGGCACGCAGCAGGACATGGGCTTTTCCGGGCAGCGGATCCTGCCGGCCCTCGCGGCGCAGGAGCAGATTGCGGCCGGGAGTTCCGGGCTGTCCGCCCTGGAGGCCGAAGGGGGAATGGATGCGCCGATCCGTGAGCAGCGTGGCCTCGCAGGGCGCAAGCGCCTGAATTTCGCGCACGAGGCCGTCCCCGCCGGGATGTTCGCCGACGCCCCCTGAGCCTCGGCGCAGCCCGAATCGGGTCACCCGCAGGGGATAGGCGAATTCGAGCGCTTCCACGGGGGTGTTCAGCGTGTTGGTCATGTGCGAGTGCACGCCGGATTCGCCGGGGCCGAAAGGTCCGCCGCCCATGCCCCCGCCCAGCGTCTCGTAATAGGCGAAGGCCGAATCGCCCGGCCCTGCGGCGTCCGCAGGCCGTTCATCGTCGATAGTCTGGGGGCGGGGCAGGACGCCGCTCACGGTCAGGTTGTTCATGGTTCCCTGGCTGGCTGCGGGGATGAGTCCCGGCAGGGCCTTTGCCAGCGCTCCGAGAACCACGTCCACGATGCGCTGCGACGTTTCCACGTTTCCTCCGGCCACGGCTGCGGGAAACCGGGCGTCGAGCAGGGAGCCGGGGCGGGTGAGCACCTTCAGCGGGCGCATGCAGCCCGCGTTGGCCGGGAAGTCGAGCCCCTGGGATGTGGAGCGCGCCAGCGCCAGAAAGGAATAGAGCACGGCGGAGAGGGTGATGGCCCGCACGGCGTTGACGCAGCCGGGCGTCTGGTCGGCGCTGCCCGTGAAGTCCAGTTCGGCGTCCTGGCCGCTGACGGTCAGCCGGAGATGGATTTCCAAGGGACCGTTTCCCTGGCCGTCGTCGTCCAGGACGTCCGAAAACGAGGAGGAGCCGTCCGGGATGCGCTCAATGACGCCGCGCAGCAACGTCTCGGAATAGTCGGCCAGAGCGCTCGCGAGCCGGGTCAGCCGTGCGGCGCCGTGCGCGGCGAGGAGTTCGCCGAGGCGGCGCGCTCCGACGCGGTTGGCAATGATCTGGGCCTCGAAGTCTCCCCGGCGCTCGGCCGGGGTGCGCACGTTGGCCAGGACGAGGCGCATGATCGGTTCAACGATTTCGCCGCGCTCCATGATCTTTACGGGCGGAATGATCAGCCCCTCCTGGAAGAGCGAGCTGGAAAGGGGCATGGACCCCCCGGCCATGCCGCCCACGTCCGCGTGGTGGGCGCGGTTCGCCGCGAAAAAGGCCGGTCGGCTTTCGCCGGGCGCGAAGACCGGGGCGATGAGGGTGATGTCCGGAAGGTGCGTGCCGCCGCGATACGGGTCGTTGAGCATGGCCATGTCGCCGGGACCGAGGTCCAGCTCCATGATCGCCGCGCGGACGGATAACGGCATGGAGCCGAGGTGCACGGGGATGTGCGCGGCCTGCGCGACCATGTCGCCGTTCGCGTCGAACAGGGCGCAGGAAAGGTCGCGGCGTTCCTTGATGTTCGGCGAAAAGGCCGTGCGCGTCAGGGTCACTCCCATCTCTTCCGCGATGGAGGCGAAGCGGTTCTTGAAGATTTCGAGCTGGACGGGACTGACAGGGGCAGGGGCGGACAAGTCCTGATCTGATGTTTTTCTTGTCATGGCGCTCCCGTCGTGATGTCCGGATTTCCGGCGGGGTTCAGCTTTCGCGGGAGCGGCGCAGCATCTCGCGGGCCACGTCCGGGTCCAGCCCGCGTTGCCGGGCGATGGTGTCGAGGTTTTCTTCCGCGTCCGAAGGCCGCATGTACAGCGGCTCCACAGGAGACGGTCCGTAGGCGAGGTCCGGATCGCAGGCCGCATCCAGAAGCGCCTGGGGCGAGGGGGCGTCCCGCTGCGGGCCGAGCACGCGCATACCGAGTTCCTCCGCCAGCGGGGTGAAAAAGTCCGCGTTGCGGCGCAGGCCGCTGCCGAGCAGGCTCGCAGGCCCGGAATGGCTGGCGGCAAGCTCCCGCAGATGCGCCTCGGCGTCTTCCAGCGTGCCGGAGAGGAGCGGGCCGAGGGGCTTGGCGTCGTTGCCGAATGTCTGGACATAGACCTGCCGCCGCCGGGAATGGGTCAACACCGCGAGGGGGCCGCCCAGCAGCGGCGCGACGCAGCGCGCCAGGAGCGGCAGGTGCTCGATGCCCGCCATGGGCTGCCCGTGCACAGCGCTCAGCGCGGCGGCCACGGCCAGGGAGAGACGCAGTCCGGTGAAGCTCCCCGGACCACGGACGCAGGCGATGCGGCTCACGTTTTCCGGCTTCAGGCCCAGCGCCCGGAGCAGGGACTTGATGGACGGAGCGAGGAAGCGCACGGACTCTCCCGGCACTGTCCATTCCTGGGCCGCGAGCAGATGCGCTCCCCCATGGGGGCCGGCGTGGCCCAGCGCGATCTGAAGGCGCTCCTCGGCGCCGTTGAGGGCCAGGGTCAGGCCGTCAGGAAAAGAGGATGCGGTGAATGTCATTGTAGAATGTCAGGGCCATCAGGGCCAGCAGGAAGGTGATGCCCACGTAGGTGGCCATTCTGCGGATCAGTTCGTTGACCGGCCTTCCGGTCAGAGCCTCGAAGCCGAAGAAGAGAATGTGACCGCCGTCCAGCACGGGGATGGGCAGCAGGTTGAGGATGCCGAGGTTCACGCTGATGAAGGCCGCGAGCAGGAGCACGTCCGCGAGTCCGGCCTGGGCGTGTTCGCCCACGGCCTGGGCGATCATGATCGGCCCGCCCACGCCCTTGAGCGATGCGCGGCCTTCCACGATCATCAGGAAGCTCTTGAAGGTCATGTCGATGGCGTTGACGGTCTTGTGCAGGGCCGCGCCCGCGCCGAGGTCCAGGCCGAGGGGAACGGTCAGGGGTTCGACGCTGAAGCTGATGCCGATCTTCGGCCTGGGCAGGATTTCATCGTTCTTGTCCGCTTCGCTCAGGAAGGCGGGCTGGACCAATACTTCGCGCAGTACGCCGGCGCGGTCCACGGTCAGGCTCACGGCTTCGTCGCGGCTGAAGAGAATGGTGGTCAGCAGGTCGCTGGGCGAGTAGATCTTGGAGCCTTCCACGGCCACGATGCGGTCGCCGGGCTCGATGCCCGCGGCCCGGGCCGGGCTGTCGTCGAAGACTTCCTGGACCGGATGCTGGTAGAGCGTGACCTGGCCTTGGGCCAGGAAAAGGGTCCAGTAGATCAGCCAGCCGAGCACGAAGTTGAAGACCGGCCCGGCCAGGACCACGAGCAGGCGCTGCCAGGCCGGACGGAGCATGAAGCGCTGGCTTTCCGGGAAGTCCGTGTCTTCCTCCACGCTTTCCGGGCTCTCTCCCGCGAGGCTGACGTAGCCGCCCAGGGGCAGGGCCGAAAGCCGGTATTCGGTCCGGCCCACGGTGCGCCTCAAGAGCACGGGGCCGAAGCCGAGGGAGAAGGACTTGACCCCCATGCCCAGGACACGGGCGACGAGGAAGTGTCCGAGTTCGTGGAAGAAAATCAATCCGCCGAGGACGAGGATGACTGCGATGGTGCTTGTCATGGCGCGTTGGCCCCGCTGGCGGGGCTGCTCTCCTTATGTACGGTGTGCCGCGGCTCGCTTGCGCGTCTCGCGATCGAGTTCCAGAATCGCTTCCGGCGAGTCCACGGGCGTGGCCGCGTGCCCGGCGAGCGCGGTCTCGATCATGGCCGGTATTTCTAGATAACGAATTTTCTCGTGCAGGAACAGGTCCACGGCCACTTCGTTGACGGCGTTGAGGACCACGGGGTGGCTGGGGCCGGCGGCAAAGGCTTCTTGGGCCAGCCGCAGGCAGGGAAAGGCTTCCAGGTTCGGTTCCTCGAAGGTCAGGGAACCGACTTCCGCCAGGCTCAGGCGCTTCAGGCCCAGTTCGACCCGGCGCGGGTAGCAGAGGCAGTGGGCGATGGGAATCTGCATGTCCGGCAGGCCGAGATGCGCGATTTGCGAACCGTCCACGTACTCCACCAGGGAATGCACGATGGATTGCGGATGGACCACCACGCCCACCTTGTCCGCGGGCAGGCCGTAGAGGTGGCAGGCTTCGATGATTTCCAGCCCCTTGTTCATCAGCGTGGAGGAGTCGATGCTGATCTTCGCGCCCATGGACCAGTTCGGATGCGCCAGGGCCTGGTCGCGGGTCACGCCTTCGAGGTCGGCGCGGCTGCGGCCCCGGAAGGGACCGCCCGAAGCCGTGAGGATCAGGCGGTGCAGCCCGTCCCCGGCGTGCCCGGCAAGCCCCTGGAAGAGGGCGTTGTGCTCGGAGTCCACGGGCAGGACCAGGGCTCCGCTGGCCCGGCAGGCCGCGCGGATGAGGTGGCCGCCGAGCACGAGGGATTCCTTGTTGGCCAGGGCGATGGTCTTGCCTGCGCGCGCGGCGGCCAGGGTCGGGGCGAATCCCGCGGCGCCCACGATGCTGGAAAGAACCATGTCCGCTTCCGGCAAGGCGGCCAGACGCTCGAACGCGGCGCTTCCCGAAAGGATTTCCGGATGATAGTCGCCGGGCAAAAGGGTCCGCAGCCGATCGACGTCGGCCGGTTCGACGAGGGCCAGATAGGGCGGGCGCAGAAGCGCGGCCTGCTCGGCGAGGCGTTCGGCGTTGCGGCCGCCTGCCAGGGCCAGCACCTGGAAGAGTTCGGGGTGGCGGAGCACGACTCGCAACGCGCTCGTGCCGATGGAACCCGTGGCGCCGAGAATCACAAGCCGCCGGGGAAAGGGCGGCGCGGGCGAAGTTTCGGGCCAGGGGGAAATATAGCTCTGCACGATGTCTCCGTTTGAGGCCGGATCAGAAACCCACGACCGGGGCGAGAAGCGGGGCAAAGCCTTTGCTGAGGATCAACGCGGGAAAGCATTCCCGGAGCAGGGCGTAGATGGGGACGATGAAAAGCAGGCTGTCCACCCGGTCGAGCATGCCGCCGTGTCCCGGCAGGATGCTGCCGGAATCCTTGATGCCCAGTCCCCGCTTGAGCGCGGACTCGAAGAAGTCGCCGAACTGGCCCGCGAGGTTGAGCACCACGCCGAGCAGGGCAAAGGCCCACCAGGGAGTGTCGCTGAAGATCGCGCCGAGCGCGGTGGTCACGCCCACCGTGCCCGCCATGCCGGCCCAGCTGCCGACCCATGACTTCTTGGGGCTGACCGAGGGCCAGATTTTCTTGTTTCCCCAGAGGGAGCCGGCGTAAAACGCGGCCGTGTCTCCGGCCATGGCCGCGGCCAGGGCGAGGACGATTTCCAGCGGTCCCCAGCGAAGCGGAAAATGCAGGGTCAGCGGCACGTAGGCGAGGCCGAAGAGGAAAACCATGGCATCGCGGACCGGAATTTCCTTCTCTGTGCCGAAGCGGAACAGGAAGGCTATGGCCCCTGTCCAGAACCCGGCCAGCAGGGCCAGGGAAAGCCAGATCGGGTCGCCGGCCACCGTGGCCCAGAGCACGAGCCCGGCGCAGAGCAGGCCCAGGACGCGGAGGCGCTGGTGGTCGTGGCCCCAGAAGAGGCCGTAGAGTTCCCAGAGGGTCAGGGCGCAGAGAAGGGCGAGCACGGCGAGCAGCACGGGGCCGCCGATGATGATGCCCGCTGCCGGGACGGTCAGCGCGAGGATGGCCGTCATGATTCGTTGCTGGTGTGTATTGGCTGGCATAGATTTTTTCTCGTGGGGCGCGCTGGACGCCCGAGGCACATGCTTAAACGATTCCCGTTGCGGGGGCAACCTGCCTGGCGTGCGGGCGGCGTCAAAACCGGGGACGACGCTATTTATCGCATCGATTTATCATGATAGAAGAGATAAGGGTTCACATCTCACGTTGAAGGGGGCGGCATGGGCAGGGAGGAACGGAGAGGCAGGGGCACCCGGTCGGTGCACGTGGACGAGTTGCGGCTGCGGTCCGGAGTCATGGACATGGCGCCGGAGTCCTTTGCCGATGTGGAGCAGGCGTGCGAATACGCCCGCGAACTTGTGGAGCGCAATCGGCGCATGGCCGAAATCGGTCTTGCGCTCTCCTCGGAACGTCGGGTGAACCGCATCTTCGAACTGGTGGTGGAGGAGGCGCGGCGGTTGACCCGGGCGGATGCCGGAACGCTCTACATCGTCACGGAAGATGGCAAGGCCTTGGAATTCGTCGTCATGCAGAACGAAAGCATGGGACTGCGCATGGGCGGCACCAGCGGCAACGAGATCACGCTGCCCCCGGTCCTGCTGCACGGTCCCGACGGCGCGCCCAACCACGGCAACGTCTCTTCCTACGTGGCCCTCACCGGACAAGCCGTGAGCATTCCCGACGTGTACGAGGCCGAGGGCTTCGACTTCACGGGGACGCGCGCCTACGACGCCACCACGGGCTTTCGCTCCCAATCCATGCTCGTCATCCCCATGAAGAATCACGAAGGGGAGATTATCGGCGTGCTGCAACTGCTCAACGCCCGCGACAGGGACGGACGGGTGCATGATTTCGACGAGGCCGGACTCGGCTTCGTGGCCGCGCTCGCCTCGCAGGCGGCGGTGGCCCTGACCAACGCGCAGCTGCTGCGCGATCTCAAGCGGCTGCTCTATTCCTTCATTCAGAGCATCGCCTCGGTCATCGACGCCAAAAGCCCCTATACGCGCGGCCATATCGACCGGGTGGTCAAGCTGACCATGCTAATGGCCCAATCCGTGAACATGCAGGAACACGGCGTTTTCAAGGGCGTGCATTTCAGCGAGGACGAGCTGGAGGAGATCAAGCTCGCGGCCTGGATGCATGACGTGGGCAAGATCGTCACCCCGGAACACATCGTGGACAAGTCCTCGAAGCTTCAGACCGTCGTCGACCGCATCGAGCTGATCCGGCTGCGTTTCGCGCTCATCGGCGAGCGCATGCGCGCGCAGTCCCTGGAGAGGCGTCTCAACCTCATGGCCGAGGGAGGGAGTCCGCCGGAACTGGAATCCGAGGAGCGAGAACTGGACCGGAGTCTTGCGGAACTGCGCGAGGCCTTGGCCTTCGTGGAGTCCTGCAACGGCGCGGGGCAGTACCTGAGCGACGAAAGCCTGAAGCGGCTTCGGGAAATGGCCTCTAGGGTATATCTCCATGATGGGGAGTCGCGCCCCTGGCTCACTCCCGACGAGCTGGAAAACCTGAGCGTGCGCCGAGGCACGCTGACCGACGCCGAAAGGAAAACCGTGGAGAACCACGCCGCCGTCACTCGCGAGATGCTCTCGCAGCTGCCGTTTCCCCGTCGTCTGGCGCAAGTGCCGCGCTTCGCCGGGCACCACCATGAAAAACTGGACGGATCCGGCTATCCTGATGGAATAACAGGAAAGGATTTGTCGCTCCAGGCCCGGCTGCTGGCCATTGCGGACATCTTTGAGGCGCTTACGGCCAAGGACAGGCCCTACAAAAAGCCCATGCTGCTGTCGCAAGCCTTGCGTATTCTGGGGAGCATGCGCGACCAGGGACATATCGACCCGGACTTGTACGAACTGTTCGTCCGCGAGCGGGTCTACGCGCCGTATGCGCTGAACGAGCTGGATGAAAGCCAGATCGACGAGGCGTGAGGAATCAGTCCTCGACCTGCTCGCCGGTCTTGCCGAAGCGTCGCTGGCGGCTTGAGAATTCTTCCAGCGCCTTGTCCAGTTCTTCGGGCGTGAAGTCGGGCCAGAGCGTGTCCGTGAAATAGAACTCGCTGTAGGCGGCCTGCCAGAGCAGGAAGTTGGAGATGCGCTTTTCGCCGGAAGTGCGGATGATCAGTTCCGGGTCGGGCTGTCCGTGCGTGTAGAGCGCGTCCGCAAAGACTTCGGGAGTGATCTCCTCCGGCCGCAGGCCTTGCCCGGCAAGCGTTTGCGCCGCGCGCAGGATTTCGTCCCGGCCGCCGTAGTTCAGGGCCAGGTTCAGGGTCATGCTCTTGCAGTGGGCGGTCTTGCGCAGCACATGCTTGAGCATTTCGCGCACGGCCAGGGGGAAGCGCTCGATCTCGCCGAGAATCCGCAAGCGGATGTCCTGCTCCAGCAGCGAGGACAGCTCCCCCTTGAGAAAGCGCACGAGCAGATCGAAAAGCACCCGCTTTTCCTCTTCGGGCCTGGCCCAGTTCTCGGTGGAGAAGGTGTAGAGGGTCAGGTGGCGCACGCCGATCTTGCGGCAATGCGTCACAAGGGTCCGGGCCGACTCCACGCCGACCCGGTGCCCTTCGTGTCTCTTCATTCCCCGCCGCGTGGCCCAACGGCCGTTGCCGTCCATGATCACGGCAATGTGCTGCGGTATGGTCTGTTCAGATTTCAAGGATTTCTTTTTCCTTGGCGGTGAAGGCGTCGTCGGCCTTGGCCACGAAATCGTCGGTGATCTTCTGGATTTCGTCCTGGGTCTTGTGGGCCTCGTCTTCCGTGGCGGTCTTGTCCTTGAGCATCTTCTTCACGGACTCGTTGAGATCGCGGCGAACGTTGCGGATGGCGATCTTGGAGTCCTCGGTGTACTTCTTGGCGACCTTGACCAGCTCCTTGCGGCGCTCCTCCGTGAGGGGCGGCAGGCTGATGCGGATGAGCTTGCCGTCGTTGATCGGGGTCAGGCCCAGATCGGATTTCTGGATGGCCTTGTCCACGTCGCTGAAGGCTCCCTTGTCCCAGGGCTGGATGGTGATGGTCCTGGAATCGGGAACGGAAACGGACGCGATCTGGCTCAGCGGGGTGGGGGTGCCGTAGTAGAGCACCTCGATGCTGTCCACCAGGGCGGTGGAGGCGCGGCCCGTGCGCAGCTTGGAAAAGTCTTTCTCCAGGCTGGACAGGGCGCCTTCCATGCGTTTTTTGCCTTCTTTCAGTAGCGTCTGCATAGTCTGACTATCCTCCTTGAACGATGGTTCCGACCGTCTCGCCGCGCGCCACCCGCTGAATGTTGCCTTCCTTGAAAAGGTTGAAGACAACGATGGGCAGGTCATTGTCGCGGGCCATGGAAATGGCCGTGGAGTCCATCACGCCGAGGCGTTTTTCAAGAACTTCGGAAAAGGTGACGTTGTCGTACTTGCTGGCGTCCTCGAACTTGGCGGGATCCCTGTCGTACACGCCGTCCACCTTGGTGGCCTTGAAAATCGCCTCGCATTTGAGCTCCATGGCCCGGAGCGCGGCAGCGGTGTCCGTGGTGAAATACGGATTGCCCGTGCCCGCGGCGCAGATGACCACGCGGCCCTTTTCCAGGTGGCGGATGGCCCGCCGCCGGATGTAGGGCTCGGCCACCTCGCTCATGCGGAAGGCGGTCATCACGCGGGTCTGGCAGCCGAGCTTCTCCAGGGCGTCCTGCACGGCCAGGGCGTTCATGACCGTGGCGAGCATGCCCATGTAATCGGCCTGGGCGCGCTCCATGCCCTTTGCGCTGGCAGCCATGCCGCGGAAGATGTTGCCGCCGCCGATGACGAGCGCCACCTGAAGCCCGGAAGAGGCCACTTCCGCGATTTCGCCGCTGAACTGGCCGATGGAATGCGGATCGATGCCGAACATCTGTTCGCCTGCCAGGGCCTCGCCGCTGAGTTTGATCAATACCCGCGAGTACTTCATCTTGTCCATACCCCTCTTTGATATCCCCAAAAAAAACGGGCCTCGTGGCCCGTTTTCCGTCTAGTCTTCGGAAGTTCCTTCCCCGAGGCCCAATCTCGCGAACCCCTGGAGAGTGACCCCGGACCCCTTGAGCAGGTCTTTGATCACCTTCTTGTCGTCCTTGATGAACGGCTGTTCAAGCAGGCAGACTTCCTTGTAGTATTTGCTCACGCGACCGAGAACGATCTTTTCGGCGATCTCGGCGGGCTTGCCCTCTTCCATGGCCTGGGCCTTGTAGATCTCCTTCTCGCGGTCCAGCAGCTCCTGGGGAACCTGGTCCGGAGAGACGCACAGCGGGTTGGCCGCGGCGACCTGCATGGCGATGTCCTTGGCGATCTGGTCGTGTTCGCCGGGCTTGCCGCCGGCAAGGCCGACCAGCACGCCGATCTTGCCGTTGGCGTGCACGTAGCTGCCCACGATGCCGTCCACGGCGATGCGGGCGACGCGGCCGATCTGCATGTTTTCGCCGATCTTGCTGACCAGCGGGGTCAGGTCGCAGGCGTCTTCGGGCATATCCTCGATCTTCTCCGCGCCCAGCTCGCCGGCCTTGGTGGCCAGAGCAGCGGCGAAGGAGGTGAATTCCTCGTTCTTGGCGGCGAAGTCGGTCTCGCAGAGCAGCTCGACCATGACGCCGGAGGAGGCGTCGTCGGCGATCCAGAGTCCGATGGTGCCTTCGGAAGTGGCGCGGCCGGCTTTCTTGGCGGCCTTGGCCAGGCCCTTCTCGCGCAGGTAGACAACGGCCTCTTCCATGTCGCCGTTGGCCTCCACGAGGGCCTTCTTGCAATCCATCATTCCTGCGCCGGTCTTCTCGCGCAGTTCTTTCACCATAGCAGCGGTAATAGCCATTCTAGCGTCCTCCTGACCCTTATTCAGCGGTGTCGTCGGCCTCGGTTTCGGCCTTGGGGGCTTTCTTCACTTCAGCCTTCTTGGGAGCCTCGGCCTTCTTTTCTTCGGCCTTGGCTTCGCCCTTGGCCTCCTCGCGACGCGCGGCGCCTTCCATGCAGGCTTCGGCGATGTGGGTGGCGAAGAGCTTGATGGCGCGGATGGCGTCATCGTTGCCGGGGATGATGTAGTCGACCACGTCCGGATCGCAGTTGGAGTCGACCACGGCAACCACGGGGATGCCGAGCTTGCGGCACTCGGAAATGGCGATGTGCTCGCGCTTGGGGTCGATCACGAAAGCGGCGGCCGGGGGCTCGGTCATATCCTTGATGCCGCCGAGGGTGCTGTTCAGCTTCTCGACCTCGCGGCTCATCTTGACGATTTCTTTCTTGGGGAAGCGGTTGATGGTCCCGTCCTCGTACATGGCCTCCAGCTTCTTCAGACGATCGATGCTCTTCTTGATGGTCTGGAAGTTGGTGAGCATGCCGCCCATCCAGCGGTGGGTCACGGAGTACATGCCGCAACGCTCGGCCTCGAACTTGACGGCTTCCTGAGCCTGGCGCTTGGTGCCCAGGAACAGGATGGTGCCGCCCTCGGCAACGGTGTCGGCGATGAAGTCATAGGCCTTGGCGAACAGCTTCACGGTCTGCTGCAGGTCCATGATGTGGATGCCGTTGCGGGAGCCGAAGATGAAAGGACGCATCTTGGGGTTCCAGCGGCTGGTCTGGTGGCCGAAGTGGACGCCGGTTTCCAGCATCTGCTTCATGGTAACGTAAGACATGGTGAACCTCCTGGGTTGTTCCTCCGCCCCGTACCGTGAGAGACTGCGGATTCATTGATTTTTTCCGCAGCACCCAGAGAACGTTGATGCAGGGCGTGTGTTTTTGAGACGGGAGTGACTACGACAGATCGGCGCAAAAAGCAAGCGCACGATCCGATGCGAGGCGTTATTTCCGGCTTCGGCCCGCGTATTCCTGCTCGGCCTACACGCAGATGACCAGCGGAACCACCACGGGGTCGCGTTCGAGCACCTTGCGGAAGAAGCGGCGCAGGGCGGAGCGCAGGCGCTCCTTGAGCTTCTTGACGTTGCCGGGCGGGATGTTCTCGAAGACTTCGAGCACGATGCACTTGGCGTCTTCCAGCAGGTGCGAGTATTGCTGCTCGAAGATGAAGCCCTTGGAGATGATGTCCGGGCCGAGGGTGATCTCGCCCGTGTTCTCGTCGATGACGAGCAGCACGATGACCAGGCCTTCGCCGGCCAGGAGCGCGCGCTCCTTGAGCACGGTCTGGCCCACGTCGCCCACGCCCTTGCCGTCCACGAGCGTCACCGAGGCGTCGAGCGCGTCTTCCAGGCGCAGGCCGCCGTCGGGCAGCAGCGTGAAGGGCTGTCCGTCCTCGATGACCAGGGCGCGCTCCTTGGCCACGCCGCACTCCACGGCCAGGCGGCGGTGCTTGACCAGGTGGCGGTATTCGCCGTGCACGGGCACGAAGAACTTGGGCGCTACGGTTTCGAGCATGATCCGCAGTTCCTGGCGATGGGCGTGGCCCGAGGCGTGGATGGCGGCGATGCTCTCGTAGAGCACCTCGGCTCCGAGCTTGTAGAGCCGGTTGATGACCTTGGTGATGGCGCGGACGTTGCCCGGAATGAACCGGGAGGAAAGAATGACGAGGTCGCCCTCGTGCACGGAAAGCTGGCGGTGCTCGCCCAGGGACATGCGCGAAAGCGCGGCCAGGGGCTCGCCCTGGGAGCCGGTCACAAGCAGCACCACTTCGTCGTCGGGCCGGTCCGCCAGTTCTTCGAGCGGCTGGAGCACGCCTTCGGGGATGCGCAGGTGGCCCAGCTCGCGCGCGATCTCGATGTTGCGCACGAGGCTTTTGCCGCTGACGCCGACCTTGCGCCCGAACTCGTGGGCCAGGTCGATGATCTCCTGCATCCGTTGGATGTGGGAGGAAAAGAGCGTGACCAGCACGCGGCCTTCGGCCTCGTCGAAGAGTTCGCGCAGGCGCAGCTTGATTTCCCGCTCCGTGAGGGAATAGCCCTCGCGCTCGGCGTTGGTGGAGTCGGAAAACATGAGCGTCACGCCGGGGGTCGCGAACTCGGCGAAGCCCTCCAGGTCCGTGGCGTGCCCGTCCAGGGGATTGCGGTCGATCTTGAAGTCGCCGGTGTGCACGATGCGGCCCACGGGCGTTTCAATGCCCAGGCCGAACCCTTCGATGATGGAGTGGCAGACCGGGAAGAAGGTGAAGGCGAGGTCGCCCATCTCCACCCGCTCGCGGGCCTCCACGGGCCGCAGCTCCACGTATTTGTCCAGCCCGTGTTCGCGCAGCTTGGATTCCACGAGTCCCAGGGTGAAGCGGGAGCCGTAGATGGGCGCGTTGACGTAGGGCAGCAGCCAGGGCAGCGCGCCGATGTGGTCTTCGTGGCCGTGGGTCAGGACGATGCCCTGGATTTCGTGCTTGTGCTCCAGGAGAAAGTCGAAATTGGGGATGGCGACGTCCACACCGTAGAGGAAGTCTTCCGGAAACATCAGGCCGCAGTCCACCAGGGCCATGCTGTTCTCGGTGCGCAGGGCCATGCAGTTCAGGCCGATCTCGCCGAGACCGCCCAGGGGATAGACCGTCAGTGATCCGCTCATTCGCCCTCCCGGCGAAGCTCAAGGTAGGCTTGGTTCATTTTTTCGTACAGTTCGTCGCGAAACTTGTCCCTATCCTTCAAACTGTAAGCGGATGTATCGATGGGTGCAAGCGCTTTGACGTAAACGGTATGTTCGTTGTTCAGCTTCCAGGTGTTCTTGGGCAGCACGTCGCCCATGCCGCAGATGACCACCGGAGCCACGGGCACGCCGGACTTGAGCGCCAGGATGATGCCGCCGGTCTTGAATTCCTGGAGTTTCGAGAAATCGTCGGAACGGGTTCCCTCCGGGAAGACGATGGGCGAAACCCCGGACTTGGTCACGGCCACGGCGTTCTCGATGCTCTTCATGGCTTCCCGCCGATTGGAGCGGTCGATGGGGATGTGCTGCGCGCCCCACATGGCCCAGCCGAAAATGGGCACGCTCCAGAGGCTCTTCTTGGCCAAAAAGCGGACGTGGTGTCCCGCCAGCAGCCAGTATCCGATCATGATGTCCAGCAGGCTCTGGTGGTTGAGCATGAAGACGTAATGGCCGCCCGGCTCCAGGGCGGAAAGGTCGACCTCGTACTTCGCCCCCGTCAGCCAGGCCAGCTTGCGGGTCCAGCGGTTGCCGAACTTTTCGCCCCAGCGGCCGCGATTCTTGGTGAAGCCCATCAGGCCCATGGCCAAGCTGTAATAGATGGTCAGCGGAAAGAAGAGAATATAGAATAAGATTTTGCGCATGCTCGTGTTTCCTCGGGATTTGGGAGCAAGAACCTACGTGAAAAGCGTGTGGGCCACAAGGGGCGCGCATTGCTGTTCGCAAGATCGCCTCATTGGCGCAGCACGGGAATACGGGTCCGGGGGATCGCACGAGCGTATCCTTGGCGGCGGCGCGGAAGATCGGCTTCGCGCGCTTTGACATTTCCCCTCGGCTTCCTTATCGGGGTTCACATGCACAATGCTCACGAAAGCCTTTCGGGCAGAAAACTGGCCGCGGTTTCCCTGGCGGCTCTCGGCGTGGTCTTCGGCGACATCGGCACCAGCCCCCTCTACGCGATCCGGGAGTGCTTCCACGGCGAATACGGCATCGCCGTCACCCAGGGGAACGTGCTGGGCGTGCTTTCGCTCGTGTTCTGGGCGCTGCTGCTGGTCGTTTCGCTCAAGTATCTCGTCTTCATCATGCGCGCGGACAACGACGGGGAGGGCGGCGTACTGGCGCTGACGGCCCTGGTGCGCCCGAAGCGGGGCGTGCGCGGCGTGGGCCAGTGGGCTCTCGTGGCCATGGGGCTTTTCGCCGCCTGCCTGCTCTACGGCGACGGCATGATCACCCCTGCCATTTCCGTGCTCAGCGCCGTCGAAGGCCTGGGACACATCGCCCCCGTCTTCAAGCCCTACGTCATCCACGTCACCCTGGGCATCCTGGTCGGACTTTTTTTGCTCCAGAGCCACGGCACGGCCAGGGTGGGGGCGCTGTTCGGACCGATCATCCTGGTCTGGTTCGGCGTGCTCGCCGTGCTCGGGCTGGTCCAGATCGCGCTCAACCCGCAGGTTCTCCAGGCGTTTTTTCCCTGGCACGCCCTGGCCTTCCTCATCGACAACCGCCTGCACGGCTTTGTCGTGCTCGGCGCGGTCTTCCTGGTGGTCACGGGCGCGGAGGCCATCTATGCGGACATGGGGCATTTCGGCAGCCGACCCATCCGGCTGACCTGGTTCCTGGTCGCCTTTCCGGCTCTGATCCTGAACTATTTCGGCCAGGGGGCCCACCTGCTGACGCATCCGGCGGACGCCTACCATCCGTTCTACGCCATCGTGCCGCACTGGGCGCTCATTCCCATGGTCCCGCTGGCCACCATGGCCACGATCATCGCGTCCCAGGCCGTGATCACGGGGGCCTTCTCCCTGACCAGCCAGGCCATGCACCTGGGCTACCTGCCCCGCCTGCGCGTGACGCACACCTCGTCCACGCACATCGGCCAGATCTACGTGGCGCCGGTCAACTGGCTGCTGATGGTCTGCACCATCGGGCTGGTGGTGGGGTTTCAGTCGTCGAGCAAGCTGGCCGCGGCCTACGGCGTGGCCGTGACCGCCACCATGCTGATCACCTCCGTGCTCTTCTTCGTCATCGCCCGCAAGCGCTGGAAGTGGTCCCTGCCTGCGGCGGCCCTGCTGACGCTGCTCTTCCTGCTGGTGGATTCGGCCTTCTTCGTCTCGAACATGACCAAGATCTTCCACGGTGCATGGTTCCCGCTGATCATCGGCGGCGTGTTCTTCACGGTCATGATCACCTGGGAGCAGGGGCGGCGCATCCTGGGCAGCAAGATGAAGGCCCTCACGGAAAAGCTTTCGGATTTCGTGGCCAGGGTGACCAGTGACCCGCCCCAGCGCATCAACGGGCAGGCGTTCTTCCTCACGCGCAGCCACGACCTCGTGCCCATGGCCATGGTCCAGAACCTGCGGCACAACAAGATCCTGCACTCGGACGTGTTCTTCCTGAACATCCGCACGGAGGAGATTCCCAGGGTTCCCAATTTCGAGAAGATCGAAGCGGAAAAGCTGGGCGCGGGCATCCACCGCATCATCGCGCATTTCGGCTACATGGAGGAACCGAAGATGTCCACCATCGCCTCCCTGTGCAAGGAGCAGGGCATCAACGTGGACCTGAAGGAGGCCAGCTTCTTCCTGGGGCGCGAAAAGCTCGCCGTCGGGAAGAAGCCGCTCATGGGCCGGCTGCGCGCCCAGCTCTTCCTTTTCCTCTCGCGCAACGCCATGGACGCCGCCGGGTTCTTCGACATTCCCTCGGACCAGGTCATCGAGGTGGGCGCGCAGCTCGAACTGTAGCCCGCACCTTGCAACGCCAATGGAAAAGGGCGGCCCTTCCGGGCCGCCCTTTGTTTTGAATATCGCAATGAATCCAGGAAGATTATTCTTCCTCGGCGTTTTTCTTGTGGGCCTTGATGACCTGTTCGGCCACGTTGGGCGGGCATTCCTCGTAATGGTCGAATTCCATGGCGAAGGTGCCCTGGCCCGCGGTCATGGAGTTCAGGTCCGGGGCGTACTTGAGCACTTCCGACATGGGCACGTGGGCGCGGATTTCCGTCAGGCCCGCGTTGGAGTCGGAGCCGAGCACCTTGCCCCGGCGGCCGGAGAGGTCGCCGATGACGTCGCCCATGTAGCTGTCGGGCACGGCCACGGTGACGAGCATGATGGGTTCGAGCAGCTTCACGCCGGCCTTTTCGCAGGCTTTCTTGTAGGCCAGGGAGCCCGCCACCTTGAAGGCCATCTCCGAGGAGTCGACCTTGTGGTAGGTGCCGTCGTAGAGGGTGGCCTTGAAGTCGATGAGCGGATATCCCGCGAGGTAGCCGCGCTGGGCCGCTTCCTGGATGCCCTTGTCCACGGCCGGGATGAACTGGTTGGGAATGGCGCCGCCCACGATGTTGTCCACGAATTCGTAGCCGCCGCCGGAGGGCAGGGGCTCCATGTGGATCCAGCAGTCGCCGAACTGGCCTCGGCCGCCGGACTGCTTCTTGTGGCGGCCCTGGATTTCCATGGCCTTGCCCTTGAGGGTTTCCCGGTAGGGCACCTTGGGGGTCTTGAGCACGATCTGGACCTTGGAGCGGCGCTTGGCCTTTTCCGCGGAGACCTCGATGTGGTTCTGGCCCATGCCGGAAAGCAGGGTGTCGCCGGTTTCCTCGTCGCGGGCCATGGACAGGGTGATGTCCTCGTCGAGCAGCTTGTGCACGGCGGAGTAGACCTTGTCCTCGTCGCCCTTTTCCGCGGGGGCCAGGGCGTAGGTGATCAGCTGCGGGGCGATTTCCGGCTTCTTCAGCTCGAACTGGCCCTTTTCGGGCACCAGGGTGTCGCCGGTGCGGGTATACTTGAGCTTGGTCAGGGTCACGATGCTGCCGGGGCCCATGGGCTCCTTGGTCTGGGCCTGGTCCTTGCCCTGCATCAGCAGGAGCTGGCCCACGCGTTCCTTTTCGCTGCGGTTGACGTTGAGCAGCGCGCTGTCCGGGGTCAGGGTGCCGGAAAGCACGCGCACCACGGAGAGCTGGCCCGCAAAGGGGTCGGCCAGGGTCTTGAAGACGAACATGGCCAGGGGCTCGTCGGGCGAGCTTTTGCGAACGGAATCGTCCGCGCCGATCCAGTCGGCGTGGTCCAGGGGCGAGGGCATCAGATCCTGGATGGTGTTCAGGAGCATTTCCGCGCCCTTGTTTTCCAGGGCGGAACCCACGACAACGGGAACGAGGTCGCCGGAGAGCACGCCCGCCTTGAGGCCCTGGATGACCTCGTCCGGGGTCAGCTCGCCTTCCTCGAAGTACTTCTCCATCAGGGCTTCGTCGGATTCGGCCACGTTTTCGATCATGGCCTCGCGCATGGCTTCGATGTCGTCGGCCATGTCCGCGGGAATGTCCGCCTTGGCCGCGCCGCCCTGGTCGTCGAACATGAGGGCCGTGTTGCCCAGCAGGTCCACGACGCCTTTGAAGTTCTCCTTGGAGCCGATGGGGTGGTAGAGCAGCACGGGCTTGATGCCGAGCATGTCGCTCAGCCCGGCGAAGGCCATGTCGAAGTCGGCGCGGTCCCGGTCGATCTTGTTGATGAAGACCATGGCCGGCAGACCGGCTTTCTTGACTTCGCTCCAGACCTTGCGGGTGTGCGGCTTCACGCCGTCCACCGCGTCGATCACGAGTACGGCGCTGTCCGCGCCTGCAAGAATGTAGCTGAGGTCGCCGCTGAAGTTGGCGTCGCCCGCCGCGTCGATGAGAAAATGCTGGTTCTTGTTCCATTTGTAGTTGGCGAAGCCGGGCTGGATGGAGCCGCGGCGTTTCACTTCCTCGGGCTCGTAATCCAGGGAGGTGGTTCCCTCCTCGATTTTACCCAGCCGGTTGATGACTCCGGTCTTGAACAGGAGCATTTCGGCTACGGAGGTCTTGCCGCAGCCGCCATGCCCAACCAATGCGTACGTTCTCTGGCTTTTCAATGCGTCAGACATTCCCAACTCCATTCCACTCAGGTTTTGTCGAGCGAAGGCCCGAAAAATCGGCCCGCCGCGCACGAGCAGCAGTTTTTAAGGGTTTAGACCTATAGGAACAGCAGCCGCATCTTGTCAAGGGGGGACCGGGACTTGAGCGACTCTCTAAGGGCTTGAAGACAGAATAAAATTGGAGCGCATCCAGAAACCGCCCCAGGGCTTGTGAAAAAAAGCATAAGCGCAGAGGCGGGGTTCGTCTCAAAGTCAAGGCCCGGAAATGGGAAAATCATGACGCCTCCTTCCATTCGCTGGCTGTTGTGTTATGCTAAAAGGCAAACATCGGAGGTCAAAATGAATAATCGTACAAACAAAAATGGTTCCCTGGCCCTGGCGCTCGTGTTGGGGCTTCTGCTCGCGTTTTTCGCCTCTCCGGCCCTGGCCCAGATGGGCCCCGGCATGATGGGAGGAGGGCACGGCTACGGCTCGGGCAGCGGGCAAGGCTACGGACCGGGCTACGGCATGGGTCCGCAGGGCTGGGGCCAGCCCTACACGGCGGAACAGCAGACCGCCTACTGGAACATCGCCCGCAAGTATTCCCAGCAGCAGAGCGAGCTGAACTCGAAGCTCTGGCCGCTCCAGGCGGACCTGAACGCAGCTCTCGCGTCCGACAAGCCCGATGCGGCCAAGGCCCGGGAGATCGCAGATCAGCTCGGCGACCTCATGGGCGAGATGTACAAGCTGCGCATGGCGTTTTCCATCGATCTGCGCGAGGCCGGCCTGCCCGTCTACAACATGATGGGACCGGGCATGGGCTCCGGCATGATGGGCTACGGAGGCGGCTACGGCATGATGGGTCCGGGAATGATGGGTCCGGGAATGATGGGAGGCTGGCAGTGATCGGCCTTTCCGGCTTGGCGCTGCCTGCCGCGCAATACGGCGGGACAGGACCGGGGCAGGGCATGAACGGCTTCGGCACGGGCTGGGGAGGGCACATGTACATGCCTTTCGGCGGCCTGTTCATGATCGTGCTGCTGGTGGTGGGGGTGCTGCTGGTCTTCCTGTTCCTGCGCTCCGCCGCCCGCAAGACGCCGAGGTCCGAGTTCGAGACGCCGCTGGAGCTGCTCAAGGGGCGCTACGCGCGCGGCGAGATCGACCGCGAAGCCTATCTGGCCATCAAGAAAGACCTGGAAGAACGCGGCGAGGGCGATTGAATCGCCCTTTCCGGCAGTCCTGAACGAGGCCCCTTGGAAACGAGGGGCCTTTTCGTTTTCCGGCTGCGGACCGCAAAGAGGCCGCCCGCTCTGCCGATATGCCGGAACGCATTGCCACGGCGTGGGATTTGTGGTTTTCTGTGCGCAAAGAGGAGCCTGACATGCCGTTGCCGGACTACCACGAGCGGGCCGAACGAATGCAGCGCGGACTGGCCCGCGCCCTTGCCGCCGATCCCACGCTCTTGAACTTGCCGGGCCGCTCCCTGGCCTGCAAGGTCGATCCGCTCTACTACCTCGCGGTGCAGCCGCTGTTCGACGAGGCCCTGGAACGCTGGGCCGGGCTGATGCCGGGCAGCGCGCCCGACGTCCTGGTGCGGACCGGGGCCTACGTCACCCACCCGCCGGACCGGGAGCACGTCCTGACCCTCGGCGTCTCCTGGGGCGGCAGAACCATGCGCGTGCGCGCCAGCTTCGTGGACGCGGATTTCATAGACCGCGCCCTGCGGCTCTATGCCGGGGCCGCGCGCGGCCTGGAACTGTCGGACCTGCGCATCAGCTCCGAGGACCGGGAGCTGGTGGAAAAATTCTTCGAAAACAAGACCGCGCCCCGAAATCTGGCCTATGCCTGATTGCGGGGCGCGTCGGTCGGGCTTGGTCCCGCTTCCTCGCTAGTCGCCGCGTTCCGCGGTGAGCTGCTTCTCGATCATGATGTTCAGGATGGTGCGGTCCGTCTCGATCATGCCCTGGGTGGAGAGTTCGCCCACGTTGCGCATGGTCTGCTCGGACGAGCAGCCGATGATTCCGTCCGTGTCGGCCACGTCGACGCCCTGGAGCGCGAAGAGGGCGGACTGCACGGCGGACCCGGCTGCGGTGTTCAGCTTCAGGGCGCAGGCGGCCTTGGCCCCGTCGCAGATGACCCCGGCCAGGTCGGCCACGAGGTTCTTGATGGCGCCGGAAACATGCCTGGCGTCGCCGCCGAGCAGGTAGGCGACCCCGGCCGCGGCTCCGGCCCCGGCGGCCACGGAGCAGCCGCAGACGGCCGAGAGGCGGCCCGTGTGCGCCTTGACGTAGGCCGTGATCATGTGGCTGAGGGCCACGGCTTCGAGCATCTGCCGCTCGCTGATGTGGACATGGTCCGCCACGGCGCGGATGGGCAGGATCGCTGTCAGGCCGTGGTTGCCGCTGCCTGCCGAACTCATGGCCGGAAGGTTCACCCCGGCCATGCGCGCGTCCGCCGCCGCCGAGGTAAGGATGCGCGCCGAGAGGATCATGTCCCGCTCCATGAGGCCCTGGCGGGCCATGCGGTCCAGAGCCTTGCCGATGCCGAGTCCGGAACCGTGCTTGAGGCCGTGGGCCGCGAGCAGCTCGTTGCGCTTGACTCCTTCCATGAGAAACGCCAGATCGTCGTCGTCCAGGTCGTCGGTCAGGGCGATGATTTCGTCCAGGCTGCGGGCCATGAGCCATTCTTCCAGCGCGGCCACGCCGCTCTTGCCGTCCGCCGCGCGCGGGGCGAGCAGGGCGTGTCGGGCGAGGTCCGTTCCGTCCAGGCGCAGGGCCGTGATGTTGTCGTGCAGCCCTTCGATTTCGGCCTCGGCCGCGCGGTCCCCGGCCTGCACCCGCGCGCGGATGAACAGCCCCTGGCGCTCGCGCAGCAGATGCACGGACACCTTCTTCGCGCCCTTGGCGGCCAGGGCGGCCTTGCGGGCCGCCTCCGGGATGGAGCCGAGCACCTGGAGCCTGAGGCCGGGGTCGCCGCCGAAGGCGCCCAGCGCGGCAGCCGTGTCCAGGCCCTTGAGGTCGGGCGCGCCGGGAATGGAGACGGCCAGTCCGTTCTTGTAGACGTTGGGATCCGTCCAGACCTCCACGGCGTCCACGCGGCGCACGTCGGCGTCGTCGAGCAGCGAGGCCGCGGCCGCCGCGGCGAGCGCCACGGCCACCGGCTCGGTGCAGCCCAGGGCCGGAGCCACTTCCAAACGCAGGATGTCCTTGACGGTAAAGCTCATGCGCGCTCTCCGGGGATCATTGCTGCTTGGTCTGGCTGTTCGGGCAGGAATCCGAGAGGAAGCAGATGGGGCAGCCGCCCTTGTAGGGCATGTGGGTGAAGACCGCGAACTGGTGGTCCAGGGTGCCTTCGGGGTTCCAGGAAAGTCCCAGGGACTCGAAGGCGTCCTGCACGGCGGGACCGGGCTTGGGCAGCGGGGCGCACTGGCCCTGGTCCAGCTCCGGGATGAGGTGTCGCGCCGCGATCATGACCATGGTGATGGCCAGGTTATGGAAGCTCATGCCCGCTGTGGGCGAGTCCTGCCAGATGCCCTCGATCTCGCTGTCCACGTCCTTGTCCAGCCAGAGCAGCAGGTAGGCGTTGTTGCCCTTGGCGTTGGTCAGCTTGCGCGCGTTGAGATGGCTCTTCCACTTTTCCCAGCGCTCTCCCAGCTCGTCCATGAGATCCTGGTCCATGCGGGTTTCTTTGCTGATTTCGGAATAGATCCAGATGTCGAATTCCGGATTCACTTCGACGTTCTCTATCTTCAACTCGCTCACGTGCGTGTCCTCCGATGATGTTTGATGGTCCCATACCCGCTTTCCCCGCGCGGCTCAAGCCGCCTTTTCCGGCGCAGGCGGTTCACAGCTCCGCGTTTTCCTGATAGTTTCAAGGCGTAATTCGCGCAGAGCGCTTTCGGACACCTCAACGAACCGAAGATGATCATGCCGAACCGATTCCTGCATTCGCTGCTCGCCCTGCCGCAAAAGAACCGCGAGGTGGCCAACCTGCTGCTGGCCATTCTCATCGGCGGCCTGGCCGGGTATGGGGCGCTCTTTTTCCGCTACGTGCTCATGTCCACGCAGTGGCTGTTCTATCAGCACAGCGCGGACGCCCTGACATGGCTCGGCGCGGTGCCCTGGTGGCTGAAGATCGTGCTGCCCGCGGGCGGCGGCATCGTGGTCGGGCTGATCGTGCATTACTTCGCGCGGGAGGCCAAGGGCCACGGTGTGCCGGAGGTCATGGAGGCCATCGTGCTCCGCAACGGGCAGATCCGCAAGCGCGTGGCCTTCGCCAAGATCGTGGCCTCGGCCATCACCATCGGCTCCGGCGGCTCCGTGGGCCGCGAAGGCCCCATGGTCCAGATCGGCGCGTCCATCGGCTCTTCCGTGGGGCAGGTCTTCAAGGTGCCGAGCATGGACATGCGCACCATGGTGGGCTGCGGCGCGGCCGCGGGCATCGCCGCCACCTTTAACGCGCCCATCGCGGGCGTGCTCTTCGCCCTGGAGATCATCGTGGGCGACTTCGGGCTGTTGTCCTTTTCGCCCGTGGTGCTTTCCTCGGTCACGGCGACGACCATCTCGCGCTATTACCTCGGCGACCTGCCCGCCTTCGTCATCCCCGACTATTCCATCGTCTCCCTCTGGGAGTTCACGTTCTACCCTATTCTCGGCGTGCTCACGGCCCTGGCCTCGCTGCTGTTCATCAAGACGCTCTATGCCTTCGAGGACGGCTTCGAGGCCCTGCGCGTGCCGGACTGGACCAAGCCCGCCCTGGGCGGAGCCCTGCTCGGCGTGGTGGTCATCTTTTTCCCGGAGACGTTCGGCGTGGGCTACGGGGCCATGAACCTCTCCCTGACCAACCAGATGACGGGCTGGTGGCTGCTGCTGCTCGTGTTCGTGAAGATCCTAGCCACCTGTCTCGTGCTCGGTTCGGGCGGGTCCGGCGGCATCTTCGCGCCGTCCCTGTTCATGGGGGCCATGCTCGGCGGAGCCTTCGGATGGGCCATGAACGCCATTTTCCCAGGAATAACGGCCCAGCCGGGCGCCTACGCCCTGGTGGGCATGGGGGCCATGGTGGCGGGCACGACCTATGCGCCCATCACTGCCATTCTGATCCTTTTCGAGCTGACCAACAGCTACTCCATCATCCTGCCGCTGATGATCACCTGCATTTTGGCCACGATCATCAACTCCACGGTGCGGCGCGGCTCCATCTACACCACCAAGCTGCTGCGGCGCGGCATCGACATCATGGCGGGCCGGGCCGGAAACGTCCTGCAATCGCTGCTGGTCAGCGAGGTCATGGACGACAACGTGCACGTCATCCCGGAATCGGCCGCCCTGGAGCGGATCATCTGGACCTTCAAGACGGAGAACGCGCCCTACCTGCACGTGGTCGACAGGGATGGCAGGCTGACCGGGATCATCTCCTTCCGCGACATCCGGGCCGTGCTCAACGAGCCTTCGCTGTTCAAGCTGGTCATCGCCAAGGATCTGGCCACCTGCCGCCCGGCGGTGGTCACGCCCAGCGACACGCTCCAGGTCGCCTCGCAGCTGCTCTCCAGCAAGGGTGTTTCCCAGCTGCCCGTCGTGGATTCCGAGGCGGGCTTCCATCCCATCGGCACGCTCAAGGAATCGTCCCTGACCGCCGCCTACAATCAGGCCATGGTCCGGCACGCCATCATTCGGGAGGAAACCTAGCCGGCCGACCTTTCTGGGCGGAGCTTTTTTTTTCGCCAGGCACTGGAAAACAAGGAATATCCATGATGACGGTGTGTTCGCAGCGGTTTTCGCGAGGCGGAATATCTGCCGTCCGGCATGTATTCGTCTTGCGCGGTGCGCCGATGCGGCGTATTTCGTGAATCAGCCCGGCGATGTTCGTGATGCCGGGCAGCCCGCAAGGAGCGGCTCCCGCCGGGAAAACCGGCAGAGAGGACGGCGCTGGACGCCGGTTCCTGTCTTCGGGGGGGGAAGTCCGTACGCACGCGGGTCCGGGCAATCCGGCATCGGCATGGGCATTGAGGGGAGAACGTTTTGCGGTTTCAGGCGAGGCCCGGCGGCCCGCTCAAGCGGCGGCGTCCTGCGGCCCGCAGTCTGCGAGAGGAGTCTGTGAATGTCTGGTGAGAAGCGCGAGGCGCAGGGTAAGGATATGTTGCGCCTCCGGCCCATTTCCGTTGATGACGCGCCGCATATGGTGCGGCTTTTGGGTGAGGACCGCGAAGCGGTGATGTGCATGGCCCGCATGCCCTGGCCGCTGACCCTCGAAGGGGCGCGCCAGTGGTTGCGCAACATTGCCAAGGGCGAGACCGTATTCGCGGTCTTGCGGCCCTCGGACGGGGTCTTCCTCGGCACGGTGGGGTTCTGGCCCGGCCGGGGAGACGACTCGGAAACCTTCGAAATCGGATATTTCATCGGTCGGGAATTCTGGAACCAGGGCTTCGCCACCGCAGCGGTGGCAAAAGCCGTCGAATCGGCCCGCCGGGTGGGCGTGGAATGCCTCCAGGCCCTGGTCCGGCCTGAGAACGCCGCTTCCATCCGCGTCCTGGAAAAGAACGGTTTTCTCTTTCTGGGAGAGGTGCAGCGCGACCAACCCCTGCGCGGCGGCATGCGCACGCTGGAGCTTTGGGAACGCGACATCGAGCCCCTGGGCAAGAGCCGGGACACAGAGGCCATGCGCGAATCCCTGCGGCGCAGCAAACCTCGCGGCTGGGACGAATGAGTGTCCGCCGTATGCTCAACCTGGCGGCCATGATGTCCCTGCTGGTCATTTCCTCCTGCGCGTCGAGCCCTCCCCAGGGACTCGGCGTTCATGGCGGCGGTCTTTCGGCCTGTCCGTCCAGCCCCAACTGCGTCTATTCCGCGGATCCGGATGCGGATCGCCGGGTCGAGCCCCTGCCGGCCGACGGGAGCGTGGACGCGGTGCTGGACCGTCTGGCGAAACTGGTGGAGTCGCAGCCGCGTGCCACGGTGGTCCGGCGCGACGGCGCCTATCTGCATGCGGAATTCCGCAGCAGGGTCTTCGGGTTCGTGGACGACGTGGAGTTCCTTTATCTGCCCTCGGAGGGGCTCGTGCAGATGCGCTCCGCGGCGCGTCTGGGCTGGTGGGACATGGGCGTCAACCGCGCCAGGGCGCAGCGCCTGCGCGAGCAATGGCTGCGCAACTGAGCCGGGCCGGGGCGTTTCACGCGGACTTCGCTGAAATCCGCAAGAAACGCTTCCGCATGCGATTCGACAAGAAAAGGGAGAGCCGAGGCTCTCCCTTTTCTTGTTTCCGCCTGCTGCGCGGGCGGCGGGGCGCGCACGCTTCCGGCTATTCTCCGAGCAGGGCGTGCATGAGGGCCTCGTCCAGGGTCGGGTGCGCGAAAATCAGCTCCTCGGCCTGCTCGCGGGTCCAGCCTTCCCGGACCATGATCGTGGCCGCGGTGCAGAATCGCGAGGCGTCGTGCCCCACGGCGGTGACGCCGACCACGCGGCCCTCGCTCCAGACCACCTTGACGAAGCCCTGAGTGGCGGCGTGGGCCTGGGCGATGGGATTGGCCGCCCACTGCGCCGAGGTGGTCGCGCAATCCCGCCCGGCTTTTTCCAGATCCGAAGGCATCAGGCCCACGCGCATGCATTCCGGAGAGCCGTAGAGCACGCTGGGCACGGGGCCGTGGGCATAGGGCGCGTCGATTCTGCCCGCCAGGCGCAGGGCCGCGTAGCGGGCCTGGTTGGACGCGGCGTGGGCCAGCTGGATGCGGCCGTTGGCGTCGCCCACGACATAGACGTGGTCGGCGGCGCGCAGACATTCGTCCGTCTTGATCCAGCCCGGCCCGACGAGTTCCGCGCCCAGGGCCTCCAGGCCGAGATCCCGGGTGTTGGGGCGGCGGCCCACGGCGATGAGGGCCTTTTCCGCCTCCACCTCGCTGCCGTCGTCCAGGGTCAGCAGGGCGCGGCCTTCCTTCGTGACCACCGAGGCCACCTTGACCCCGGTGCGCACGTCCCATTTCCAGCGCCGGAACACGGACTGGAGCGCCTTGGACACTTCCGGATCCTCCAGGGAGGCCACGCGGTCCAGGGCGTCGAAGAGATGTATTTTCGCCCCCATGCGGTGCGCGGTCTGGGCCATTTCCAGGCCGATGAAGCCCGCGCCGATGACGATCAGGCTTTCCGGCATGTTCTCCAGGGCCAGGAAGCCGTCCGAGTCGAGCACGGCCTCGCCGTCCGGGGCCAGCCCCGGAAAGGAGGAGGGGCGGCAGCCCGTGGCGACCACGAGATCCGCGTATTCGAGCACCACGCTGGCGGTCTCGGCGGAAACTTCCACCCGTCCCGGACCGGCCACGCGGGCCTCGCCGTCGTAGAGGTCCACTCCGGCGGTCTTGAGACGCGCGGCCATGGCCTTGCGGGTTCCGGCCAGGAGCTTGTCCTTGCGGTCCTGGAGCGCGGTCCAGTCCACGCGGATTTCGCCGTCCGCGACCTTGACCCTGGCCTGGGCGTGCAGCTCTTCGATGGCCGAGGTGGCGCCGAGCATCAGCTTGGTGGGGATGCAGCCCCGGTTCAGGCAGGTGCCGCCCAGGGCGCTGCGCTCCACCAGGGCGGTTTTCAGGCCCAGGCCCGCGGCCTGGACCGCGCAATCGAATCCGCCGGGTCCGGCTCCGATGACCACGAGATCGTATTTCACGGTGCGTGTCTCCTTGAATTAAAGAAACGGGCCGCATCCCCTGATCAGGGAGCGGCCCGGTATCAATCAATGTGTCTGCATCGTCGGCCCGTTCAATCGCCGGTTGTCTAGGCGTCGTCCGCCAGGATCATCTCCCTGGCCGCCCTGGTCTCGTCCAGCCGGGTCACGGGCTTGGTCACGGGCGCGGCCGTGATGGAGTCCGGGTCGGTTTCCACGCGGGCCGCGATTTCCAGCAGGTCGTCCACGAAGCGGTCCAGGGTGGCCTTGTTTTCCGTCTCCGTGGGCTCGATCATGATGGCTTCCTTGACGATCAGCGGGAAGTAGACCGTGGGGGCGTGGTAGCCTTTGTCGAGCAGTGCCTTGGCGATGTCCAGGGCGTGGACGCCCTTTTCGGCCTGGCGCACGGCGCTGGCCACGAACTCGTGCATGCAGGTGCGGTTGTAGGGGATCTCGAAGGCGTCCTCCAGCCGCTTGCGCATGTAGTTGGCCGAGAGCACGGCGTTCTCCGTGGCGCGGGTCAGCCCCTCGCGGCCCAGGCGGAGGATGTAGGCGTAGGCTTTGAGCACCACGCCGAAGTTGCCGTAGAACGGGGCCACGTAGCCGATGGATTTTGGCTGGTCGTAGTCCAGGAAGAACTGGCCGTCCTCCAGCCGGACCACGCGCGAGATGGGCAGGTAGGGAGCCAGCCGCTCGCTGACGCCCACGGGGCCGGAGCCTGGCCCGCCGCCGCCGTGTGGCGTGGCAAAGGTCTTGTGAAGGTTCAGGTGCACCACGTCGAAGCCCACGTCGCCCACGCGCATCTTGCCCATGATCGCGTTCAGGTTCGCGCCGTCGTAGTAGAGCAGGGCGTCGACCTCGCGGAGCATGGCCACGATTTCGGGCAGGTTCTTCTCGAAGAGGCCCAGGGTGTTCGGGCAGGTCATCATCATGCCCGCGACCTCGTCGTCGAGCACTTCGCGCAGGGCGGCCGGGTCCACGATGCCGTTCTTCGACTCGATGCTGACGACCTCGTAGCCCGCGATGGCCGCACTGGCCGGGTTGGTGCCGTGGGAGGAGTCCGGGCAGATGATCTTGGTCTTCTTGTTGCCCTTGTCGCGGTGGTAGGCCGCGATGAGCATCACGCCCGTAAGCTCGCCGTGCGCCCCGGCCATGGGGTGCAGGGTGAAGGCGTTCATGCCCGTGATCTCGCAGAGCAGGCGCTCGGTGTCGTGGATGGCCTCCAGCGCGCCCTGGCAGAGGCTGCCCGCCCCGGTGAGCTGCGGCAGCACGGGGTGCAGCCGGGTGAAGCCCGGCAGGGCCGCGACCTGCTCGCAGAACTTGGGGTTGTATTTCATGGTGCAGGAGCCGAGCGGATAGAAGTTTCCGTCCACGCCGAAGTTCTTCTGGGACAGCTCCGTGAAGTGGCGGACGACGTCCAGCTCGGAAACCTGGGGCAGGCCGGCATTCTCGCCGCGCAGCAGCCCGGAGGGGAGAAAGTCGGTGGCGTTCATTTTTCCGGCGCGGGGCCAGACGCCTTCCCGGCCAGGAACGGATTTCTTGAAGATGGTCTTCATGCCAGCACCCCCCGGAGCATTTCAGCGAACAGTCCGATCTGTTCCTCGCTGGTTTTTTCGGTGCAGGCCACCAGCAGCCCGTTTTCCAGGCCCTCGTAGTAGCGGCCCAGCGGGAACCCCGCGACCACGTTGCGTTCCAGAAGCCTGGAAACCGCCTCGTAGGCGTTCACGGGCAGAAGCACGGCGAATTCGTTTCCGAAGGAGCCCTGGGTCAGCATTTTCACGCCGGGAATGGCTGCGAGGCGTTCGGCGGCGTAGTGGGCGCGTTCCATGGAGAGCAGCGCGGTGCGTCTGAGGCCTTCCTCGCCGAGCAGGCTGAGGTGGATGATGGCCCGCAGGGCGCAGAGCGCCTGGTTCGAGCAGATGTTCGAGGTGGCCTTCTGGCGGCGGATGTGCTGCTCGCGGGCCTGAAGGGTGAGCACGTAGCCCGTGCGGCCCTCGGAGTCCTCGGTGCGTCCGGCCACGCGGCCCGGAAGCTGGCGGACCATCTTGCGGGTGCAGGTCATCACGCCGAGGTAGGGGCCGCCGAAGGAGAGCGGCAGGCCCAGGGACTGGCCCTCGGCAACGGCCACGTCCGCGCCCATCTCGCCGGGCGTCTTGAGCACGGACTGGAGCACGGGATAGGTCAGCAGCACGCAGACGGCCTTGTGCTCGTGCGCGGCGGAGAAGAGCGCGCTGAAATCGTTGACGCTGCCGAAGAAGTTCGGGTTCTGGACCAGCACGGCGGCGGTTTCGCCGTCCATGGCCGCCAGCAGCCCGTCCATGTTCGTATTGCCCTCGGCGTGGGGCACGGTGACCAGCTCCAGGTCCAGGTTGGTGGTGTAGGAGCGGAGCATGACCCGGTAGATCGGGTTCAGGGACTCGCTGACCACCACCTTGCGCCGCTTGGTCTGGCGCACGGCCATCATCAGGGCCTCGTAGAGGGCGGTGCCGCCGTCGTAGACGCTGGCGTTGGCGCATTCCAGGCCCATCAGCCGCGACATGGCGGTCTGGTATTCGAAGATGGCCTGGAGCGTGCCCTGGCTGGCTTCGGGCTGGTAGGGGGTGTAGGCGGTGTAGAACTCCCCGCGCGAGGAGAGCGCGTCCACGGCGGCGGGGATGTGGTGGTCGTAGAAGCCCGCGCCCAGGAAGCTGATTTCCGGGTTGGCGTTCTTGGCGGCCAGCCGTTCCATGTGCGCCAGCACTTCCATTTCGCTGCGGCCTTCGGGCAGGTCGAAGCTTTTCGGCCGCATTTCATCCTTGATCTCGGCGAAAAGCTCTCCGACGCTTTTCGCGCCGATGACCGCGAGCATTTCCCGGACCTCGTCCGGGGTATGGGGAACGTAAGGCATTGCTTCTCCTTGGCAGACGGAACAGGACCGAAAGAGCCCTCATTGGCGCGGCGCCGTCCATGCCGGGCGGCGCCGGGATGATTCTGGCCCGGACCGCGCGCTTTTGCAATGATAGAGCCGGACGGCGCGAACGACAACGCCCCGTCGCGGCTGTGCCGGTCCGGGGCGGAAGCGCGCCCGGCGCGCGAAATCGCCCCGCGCGGGGCGAATCGGCCCGGCTAGTGGCCTTCGGACTCGATAGCGGCCTGATAGCCCGCCGCGTCCAGCAGCCCTTCGGGAGCGCCGGAGGTCTTGACCTTGACCAGCCAGCCTTCGCCGTAGGGGTCGGCATTGACCTTCTCGGGCGCGTCTTCCAGGGATTCGTTGATCTCGACGACCTCGCCGCCCACCGGGGCGTAAAGCTCGCTGGCCGCCTTGACGGACTCGACCGAGCCGAACTCGTCGCCCGCCGCGAAGGTGTCGCCCACGGAGGGCAGTTCGACGTAGGTCAGGTCGCCGAGCTGCTGCTGGGCGAAGTCGGTGATGCCGAAGGTGGCGGTGTCGCCTTCGACCTTCACCCATTCGTGGGACTTGGCGTAGAGCCTATCATTGGGGATCATGTCTGGACCTCCTTGGGTAATCCGTAAAGATGGGTTCCCTTATCATTCCTTCATGCGGAATGAAAGTCCGTATTTGTGGACAGGGCCGAAATAATATCGGTGCATATTTCGCGAAGCGCAATGATGTTCGGTCCGGGATGCGTTTCGAAGAAGGATGGATCAAGTTTTTCGCAGCCCGTAGCGTTTTCCATGAGGCGTTTCGCATTGTTCAGCTTCAAATGAGGATGGTTCCGCGTGATTGTGGCATTCCCCTATTGATTGTCATCGGGCCGTAGTTTAGTGTTAAGACTCTATATCCTAATCAGTGTCGAGGGGTGCAACTGTTGGATTGATCGGCATCGGCTGGTCCGAGGGAACCGTTGGAGGGGGCGAGATGTATCGTCGTGCATTGACGGCTGTTGTGACTGCGTTGCTCTTGTTGGGACTTGCATCCGGCGGTTTCGCGCAGGATGCGAAGAAACCAGTGGTCATCGAGGGCAAGAAGATCCTTCCCCTCCGGGTGCTGTGTCGTCCGTTTTCCACGGTCTACAAGAGCCCGGACGAGGCCTCCGGCACCGCGCGGGAAAACGTGGCCGCCTTCACGTCCTTTTACGTCTACACCCGGCCCTCGGCAGAGGAACGGGAGATGGAAAACGGCTGGTACGAGGTCGGCACGGACAATCGCGGATCGACCATCGGCTGGATGAAGTCGTCCGACGTGTTCGAGTGGAAGCAGACCATGTGTCTGGCCTATACCCACCCGCAGGACCGCAAGCCCGTGCTGATGTTCGAAGGGCGGGCCCCGCTGGACGCGCTGCTGGGAAAACCCCAGGCCGAGCGCGTGTCCGAGGCGGAAAAGCTGTACCAGACCATCGCGGCGGGCGCTCCGCCGGCGGATTTCCCCGTGGTTTCCGTGGAGCCGCAGAAATACATCGACATGTCGGACCAGTTCTACCTCTTGCCGATCCTCAGCTTCGGCACGGTGGAGCTTGACGGCCGCGAAGGCCGCGTCGTGCAGCTCGCCGCCGTGACCAAGTCCGGTCCGGGCGCGCGCGAGAAGTCCGACATCCGCTCCAATCCGGGATATCTCCAGGAGGCAACCTCCTCCTCGACGCAGGTCAGCCCCGAAGACCTCAAGGATCTCAAGATCGACATCGTCTGGGTCATGGACACCACGGTTTCCATGCGGCCCTATATCCAGAAGACCATGCAGGTGGTGCGCGACGTTTCCGAACAGATCACCCTGGACACCAACGTGGCCAAGGGCATGAAGTTCGGCATCTGGGGATACCGCGACCCGGCGGACATGATTCCCGGCATCGGCTACACCACGAACAACTATACCCCGAAGCTTCAGGGCGTGGGCGATTTCATGCAGACCCTGGCCGGGGTGGACGTGACCCAGGTGGACTCCGAGGATTACGCCGAGGACGTCTTCTCCGGCATGGCCGACGCCATCCAGAACACGCAGTGGACGCCCGGCGCGATCCGCTTTCTCATCCTCGTGGGCGATGCTCCCGGACACGAGCTGGGGCACAAGTTCAACGCCTCCGGCCAGGACGAGCTGACCATCCGCAACTTCGCCAACGACCAGTCCGCATACATCTTCGCCGTGCACGTCAAGAACCCCAAGGCCAAGCAGCAGTACCACGACGCAGCCGAACGGCAGTTCAAGGAACTCTCCCGCAACAAGGGCACCAGCGGGCAGGCCGCCTACTGGAGCGTCTTCTCCGACGACATGGATGGCTTCACCAGCATTTCCATGGACGTGGCCACCAGGATCACGAATCTGATGAGCGGAGCCATGAAGGGCAGCGTTCCGACCGCGGCCGCAGCCGGAGGCGAGATGGCCGGACTGAACTCCTCGCCCGCGGCGTCTCCGGCTCCCGCCGCCTCGGCCTCGGCAGCTTCGGCAGCCGCGCCGGGCAGCCAGGTCATGGACGAGGTCGTGCGCGCGGCCCTGGTGGAGTGGATCGGCTCCAAGACGGGCGCGCAGGCCCCGCGCGACATCGTGGCCTGGGCCGTGGACAAGGATTTGCTCAATCCGGCCATGCAGTCCATGGAAGTGCGTCTGCTGGTCACGAAGAACCAGCTCGACTCGCTCAAGACCGTGCTCGACGAGATCATGGCGGCGGGCCTGCGCGGGCAGATCAGCTCCGAGAAGTTCTTCGACGCGTTGCAGGCCACTTCCGCCGCGGCCGCGCGCGATCCCGAAAAGATCAAGAACGCTTCGCGCCTCGCGGATACCGGGCTCGTGCCGGAATTCTTGGACGGCCTGCCCTACAAGAGCCAGCTCATGGACATGAGCAACGAGCTTTGGGACGCCATGGGCGTGGACGGCCAGGATTCCTTCCTGGACCAGCTCGACGCGCGCGTGAAGACCTATCAGGAAATCCACGACAGCCCGGCCCTCTGGGTCGAATTGAACAAGGGCGACGACCCGGACGAATTCGTCTACCCCATCAGCCTGGAACTGCTTCCGTAGCGTATGAACCGCGTCCGCCCCGGCCTCGCGCCGGGGCGGCGATCCGGTGTGAGGCCAGCATGAATTCCCTCGGCGAAGCTTTGTCCGGCGACGAATCCGTCGTCTACCGTCTGCGCGGCGTGCGCAAGCTGCGCGAGAAGGGCGGCGTGAGCTTCGAGCTTGAAATTCCGGAGTTCACGGTTCGGCGCGGCGAGTTCATCGCCGTGGTCGGGCCTTCGGGCTGCGGCAAGTCCACGCTGCTCGACATGCTCGGCCTCGTGCTCAAGCCGAGCGAGGCTCGCGAGTTTTCCTTCCGCTGCGGCGGGCAGGGCGAGCTGGCCGGGCTGGCCGGGCTGAGCGAACGGCGTCTGGCCGAAGTGCGCCGCAGCTGCATCGGCTATGTGCTCCAGAGCGGCGGACTCCTGCCGTTTCTGAGCGTGCGCGAGAACATCCTCCTGCCCTGTCGGCTCAACGGACAGCGCGGCGCGGGGGACGTGGCCGCCCTGGCCGCCCGGCTGGGCATTGCGGACCAGCTCGGCAAAAAACCCCAGCATCTTTCCGGCGGGCAGCGGCAGCGGGTGGCCATTGCCCGCGCACTAGCCCACAGACCTCCCTTCGTGCTCGCGGACGAGCCCACGGCGGCCGTGGACAAGCTCACCGCCGAGGAGATCCAGAAGCAGTTCAAGGAGATTTCCCGCCAGCTCGGCGTGACCCTGGTGCTCGTGACCCACGACCTGGGACTGGCCCGTTCCGGCGCGGACCGCCTTTTCAGCTTTCGCATCCGCCGCGAAGGCGCGGAGCGCACCGTGTCCACCCTGGTGGAAAAGGGCCTCGGCAAACACGCGGAAGCCGGAGGGGCGGCATGATGGGCGCGCGCGGCATGGTCCTGCGGCTTTCCCTCGCCGACTTGCGGCACGAGTGGATTCTCTCGGTCTGTCTGGTCATGGCCGTGGCCGCCGTGCTTTCGCCCTTGCTGATCCTGTTCGGCCTCAAGTTCGGGACCATCGAGATCATGCGCGAACGGCTCATCGAAGACCCGCGCAACCGCGAGATCCGTCCGATGATTTCCCGCAGTTTCGAGCGCGACTGGTTCGCGGGCATGGCCGCCCGCCCGGACGTGGCCTTCGTGGTGCCCTTCACCCGGCAGATATCGGCGCAGGTGGAGGCGCGGCTCAAGGACGGCGCGGAGCACGTTTCCCTGGACGTATTGCCCACGGCCGCGGGCGACCCCCTGCTGCTGCAAAACGGCGCGTCCGTGCCGGGCGAGGGCGAGTGCGTGCTCTCCGCGTCCGCTGCCGAGGCGCTCGGCGCGCAGCCCGGATCGGTGCTGACTCTGGGGGCCAGACGGCTCCGGGGGACGCAATACGAAAAGGCCGAAACCGAGCTTCGGGTCGCGGGAATTGCGCGGCCGCGGGCAACGGTGCTCAAGTCCCTGTACGTGCCCCTGCCGTTTCTGGAGGCGGTGGAACGCTACAAGGACGGGCAGGCCGTTCCCGAATACGGCTGGCCCGGAGATCAGGCCCTGGCCTACCCTGTCTATGACGGACTGGCCGTGATTCTGGCCGAGCCGTTGTCCAAGGTGGACGAATTCCGCCTCATCAACAATACGGGCTTTTCCCGGAAGGAGCTGCTCGCTCCGGGCGACATGGTCGAGCGCCTGGGCTGGAGCATCGCCCCTGGGCCGAGCGTGTATCTGGCCTCGGCCCGGCGCAAGCCCGTGGACGGCGAAAGTCTGCTGGCGGTGCAATACGCCCTGCGCGGCAAGAACCCCGTGCTCGTGCCCTGGGTGCGCGAGCTGCGCGCCGAGCTGATCGCCCCGCTCCAGGCGCTGGAGCTTGACGGAGAAGGCGATGCTTCCGGTCCCTCGGATGCCGTTCCGGCGGAGGGCGGCGTGGTTCTGGCCGAGCTTGGGCTGGACGCCTTTTCCATGTCCGCGGAGGATGCCGAACGGCTCCGGCCCTCGGCGCCGCCGTCCTGGGGAGTGGCGGACGAGTCTGCGCCGTCGGCGGCGTGGCGGCGCGTGGCCCTGCCCGAGGGATTGGCGTTGCCGAAGGACGAGCCCGAAGAGGGCGCGGCTTCGGACCGGGGAGCGCAGCCCGGCGGCGAGCCGGATGGGAACGCCGCCTCCATGAGCACGGACAGGGACGAAGAGCGCGCGCCTGCGGAACTGATCCTGCGCGTTTCCCGCGAAGACGGAGCCACGCTGGCCTTTCCCGTGAGCGTGGATCCGGTTCGCGTTCCCGGTTCGTCCCGCGCCCTGATTCCGGCGCGGCTTGCGGGCGTGCTCAATCTTTTCGGCGAGCGCAACGTGGGCTTCGACGCCCTCACGGAGGAATTCACGCTGGCGAGGCGGGGCTATGCAGGCTTCCGGCTCTACGCCGCCACCATCGACGACGTGGACGGCCTGCGGCGCGAGCTGGAAGCCCAGGGCGTGACCGTGAGCACCGAAGCCGAACGCATTCGGGACGTCATGGAGCTGGACGGCTACCTGACCCTGATTTTTCTGCTCATAGCCGGGGTGGCCCTGGTGGGCGGGGCGGCCTCGCTGACGGCCAGCCTCTACGCTTCGGTGGAGCGCAAGCGCCGCGACCTTTCCGTGCTCAGGCTGCTCGGCCTATCCGGCCCGGCCCTGTTCCGGTTCCCCGTGTACCAGGGCGCGCTCATCGCCGCCGCCGGATTCGCAGTGGCCTTCGGTTTCTTCGAAACGATGGCCGTCGTGATCAACACGCTTTTCCACGAACATCTCCAAGCCGAGGAGAGCCTCTGCCGCCTCGAACCGTGGCACCTGGGCGCGGCCCTGGCCGGAACGGTGCTCATCGCCGTTGCCGCCGGGAGCGTCGCGGCCTGGCGCGTCACGCGGATCGAGCCTGCCGAAGCCCTTCGGGACGAGTGAGGACACCATGCTTCCACGATCCGAATGCCGCGTCTGCGCCCTTTCCGCCCCGGACCCTGTCCGCGTCTGCATGCTGGCGACCCTGGCCGCCGCGCTTCTGCTGCTCTGGGCCATGCCCTGCCGGGCGCACAACCCCGCGCCCCTTCAGGACGATCTCAAGCTGCCCATGCCCGGCGGGGAGGAAATGGTCTTTCGCCCCGTGTTCCTGGGCCAGGGGGACGGCCCCTTCGCCCTGCGCAAGTTCAAGATGGGCGACCCGGGCGGAGGCTTTCGCGAATACCCCACCAGCGTGGCCCTGGGCGGCTCCTTCGTGGCGCAGGACAAGGGCAAGCGGGACTGGTGCTATTATCTCGGCAAGTATGAAGTCACCGAAGGGCAGTATTATGCGCTAATGGGGCTGCCCCAGGGGGGGGATGCGGCCCTGCTGAAGTCGAAGCTGCCCATGACCGGCGTGACCTACTTCGACGCGTTGGCCTTTGCGGACCGCTACAATCGCTGGCTGCTGGAAAACGCGCAGGCCGCGCTTCCGGCCAACGGCGAATCTCCCGGTTTCGTGCGGCTGCCCACGGAAGCCGAGTGGGAATTCGCGGCGCGCGGCGGCGCCAGGGTCACTCCGGACCAGTTCGACCGCAAGTTGCCCTACGACGGAGTGCTGCCGGAGTACGAGTGGTTTTCCGGACCGACTTCCTCGCACAACAAGCTCAAGGAATCCGGCATGCTCAAGGCCAACATCCTCGGCCTGCACGACATGCTGGGCAACGTCGCGGAAATGACCCAATCACTGTACCGCGTCGAATACTATCAGGGGCGGCCCGGCGGTTTCGTTGCGCGCGGCGGGCATTTCCTCACTTCCGAAAACATGCTGCGCTCTTCCCTGCGCACCGAGGAACCGTTCTACATCGGCAGCCGGGCCAAGGGATTCAAGCCCAACGCCAAGGCGACCATGGGCTTTCGGCTGACGCTGTCCTCCGTGATCTATACGGACAGGGCCGCGCTCAAGGACATGGAATTCGCCTGGGACGCCTATCGCGGCGGCAAGGGCGCGGACATGCCCGCGGCGGTTTCCGTGAGTCCGACCAGCTTCCAGGCGGACGTCAAGACCCAGGAGGCGTTCGAGCATCTGGAGCGGCTCAAGGCCGAACTGGCGAAGCTCGGCGGCGGCGAGTCCGTCGCGCGGGAGCTGGGCTTTATCGAGGCTTCCCTGAACGACATGAAGCTGATCCGGCGGCAGGCGGACGAGGATTCCGCTTATGCCTGGGCCAAGATTGCGGCGGAGCAGGGCTTCTTCCTCTACCGCGAGCTGCAGAAGCTGCCCAAGGTGCTCGCCGTGCTGGAGAGCGCGCAGACCTCCGGCCGCACGGCCATGATCGAGAGCCTGACGCAGCGGCGGGACGAGGTTCAGGGCAATATCGACGCGGCCCTGGCTTCCTATTCCGATTCGTTCCGGCAGTTGGCCGCCACGCCCGACTGGGCCGTGGACAAGGCCTTCGAGCGCTACACCGCCTTCCTGTTGGAGCGGGGCGCTGCGGACCAGGTCCGGGTGCTCAAGACCGTGCGGGCGCATTATGCGGATTTCGGGCAGACAAAGCGAGCGGATACGTCGGGTTGGCGCAAGCAGCTCGAAACCCTTTCCGTTCGATAATGGTGGTTTTTGATCCTGAATCGGGTAAAAATGAATGCATGTAAAACTCTTGCATGGGGGAGGGAAACCATGAAGAAATTCTTGAGTCTTGTACTGGTTCTGAGCTTGGTGGTCGGCGGCCTGTCCGCCCTGGGAGGCTGCGCGGCAAAAACCGACCGCGGCCAGACGCAGCAGGAAGGCGCGGCCACGGGCGCGGCGGGCGGCGCTGTGCTGGGAGCGATCCTCGGCGCCATCATCGGCGGCGACGCCGAGAGCGCGGCCTGGGGAGCGGCCATCGGCGCGGCGGCGGGCGGCGCGGCCGGATACGCCTACGGAACGCATGTCGCCGACAAGAAGGCCGAGTATGCCAAGCAGGAGGAATGGCTCGACGCCTGCGTGGCCAGCCTGGAGCAGACCAACGCGGAAACCAAGGCCTACAATGCGCAGCTTTCCACGGAAATAGCGGAAATGGATGCTCAGAGCAGCAAGCTCCTCGCCGACTACAATAAGAAGACCGCGGACAAGAGCGCGCTTCTGGCCGAGAAGGACGTGGTGGACAAGAAGCTGGCCGAGGCCAACGAGGCTCTGGGCAAGGCCAAGTGGGAGCTGGACAATCAGGAAAAGGTTCTCGCGGACGCCAACGCCTCCGGCTCCACCACGCAGGCCAAGGAGCTGGATGAACGCATCGCCACGCTCAAGGCCGAGATCGCCAAGCTGGAGAGCCAGACCGAACAGCTGGCCTCCATGTCCAGCCGCATGGCCGTCTAGCGGAGCGTTCGCACTGCGGGGCGGGTGCTGCCGGGGCATGAATTCAAGCAGGACAGCGGAGGAGGGACGATGGGCAAGAGAATGACGGGGGCGCTGCTGGTGTGCGCCCTGCTCGCGCTCGCGGGCTGCGAGACCACGGGCGATCCGAACCAGGGCGGGCTTTGGGGCTGGAGCGAGGAAAAGTCCCAGCAGCGCATCGACGAGCGCCAGGCGCGCAAGGCCACGCTGGAGGAAGAGCAGCAGGCCGAGGCGGCCCGGACCGCCGCGCTGGAGTCCGAGAGCGCGGAAAAGCGCGCCCAGCGCGACGCTCTGGTGGCGAAGGCCACGAGCCTGGACAAGGAACTGGCCGCGCTTCAGCAGAAGATCCGGACGGCCAAGGCGAGCACGGATGCGGCCAAGCGCCGCCAGTGGGAGCTTTCCACCGAGGCCAATGCCTTGCAAAGCAAGCTGGACAAGGCGCGCGCCGCCGCCGCGACAACGCCGGACGTGCAGGCCAAGCAGGACGAGGTCAAGCGGCTGGAAGCGGAAATCGACAGGCTGCTCAAGGAAGCCGAAGCCCTGAGCACGCTTTGATCGGCTTTCCGGAAACCGTTTCCCTTCGTGCGCGGTTCGCGCCGCTCATGTTGACGCCCATGCTCGTCCTGGCGATTGCCCTTTGGCCGGGGGGCTCGTTCGCGGCCATGCTCTCGGCGCAGTCGAACGGCGGCGGCGCGTCTCCGGCCTGGGCCGGAAACGACGACATGCTGCTGTTCTATGAGGCCCTGGTCCGCATTCAGGAGCAGTCCATCCAGGAAGACGGTCCGCGCGAGATCGTACGCAAGGCCATTCGCGGATATTTGCGTCAGGTGGACGATTTCTCGGATTATCTCTCCCCGGAAGAGTACGCCTCCTGGCGCGGGGTGCGCCAGGGCGGCTACGCGGGCGTGGGCATGGACATCTTCACGGACCGCGCAGGCCGGATGATCTGCCTGCCGTATCCGGACGGCCCGGCGGCCCAGGCGGGAATCCGCTACGGCGACGAGCTGACCTTCGTGGGCCGTGAAGCCGTGCAGGGCGTCTCGGTTCGGGTCGTGGGCTCCTGGGTCCGGGGCCGCGTCGGCGAATCCGTGAGTCTCGTGGTCCGGCGGGAAGACGGCAGCGTGCAAAGCCTCTCCCTGGCGCGAAGAGAGATGAAGCTGAATGAGCTTGTCGTGGAAAGGGACGGTCCTTTTCCGCGCCTCAGAATTTACAGCTTCGGGCCGGAAACCGCCGGGCGGCTGCGGCAGGCGCTGGCTGGGTTGCCCGCCGGAACGCCCCGGATCATCGATCTGCGCGGCAACACCGGGGGCGATCTGTATGCGGCCATCGACGCGGCGGCGTTGTTTCTTCCCGCGGGCGCGGCCATCGTGGACGTGCGCACCCGCAAGGAAACCAAGCATTTCGCCGCCCGCGAGCCCGCAGCGGACAGGTCGCCCGTGGTCATATGGCAGGACGGGCTGACCGCCAGCGCGGCCGAGGTCTTTGTCGCGGCCCTGGTCGAAAACGGGCGCGCCGCGAGCGTGGGACGGACCACGTACGGCAAAGGCGTGACCCAGACCGTCATCGAACTATCGGACGGCTCCGCCCTGTTCGTGACCAACGGCGCGCTGCGCACGCCCAAGGGGCAATACTACCATCGCCACGGACTCAAGCCCGGCCGGGAGCCTGCTTCTTCGGGAGGTTCCGCCGAGGGGGTGCTTGCGGACACCGTGCCGCTTTGGAACGCGACGCTCGAAATGCTGGGAAAGTGATCCGGCGGGGGAAAGCCTCCGGCGTTCAAGGGCCTGCAAGCCTTTGAGCGCCGGAGGCGTTTTTTTGCTTAGATCCGTTTCTCTTCCACGGCGTGGCAGGCCACACGGCCACCGGTGTCCAGCTCCACGATCCTCGGAACCTCGGCCCTGCATCGCGCGTCGGCGAAACGGCAGCGGCCGTGGAAAACGCAGCCCGTGGGCAGGTTGATGGGCGTGGGCACGTCGCCCGTCAGGCGGATGTGCTCGCGCTTGCCGCCGCCCAGCCGGGGAATGGCCGAAAGCAGGGCCTGGGTGTAGGGGTGGCGGGGATTTTCGAATATCTCCCGCACGGGGGCCAGCTCGCAGAGGTGGCCGAGGTACATCACGGCCACGCGCGTGGAGATGTGCTCCACAACGGAGAGGTCGTGGCTGATGAACAGGTAGGTCAGGTCCAGCTCGCTCTGCATTTCCATGAGCAGGTTCAGGATTTGCGCCTGGATGGAAACGTCCAGCGCGGCGATGGGCTCGTCGGCCACGATGAATTCCGGGTCGAGCACCAGGGCGCGCGCGATGGAGATGCGCTGGCGCTGGCCGCCGGAGAATTCGTGCGGAAACTGCTTGTTCCAGGCCGGGTCCAGGCCCACATGCTCCAGGGTCTTGAAGACGTGGTCCTTGACCTGTCCCCGGTCCCAGGACGGGTTGTGGAAGCGCACCGGCTCTTCCAGAATCTGGCGCACGTTCATGCGCGGGTTCAGGGAGGCGTAAGGATCCTGGAAGACCATCTGCATCTTGCGCCGATACGGCTTGATGTCGTTGCTGGAGAGGTTGTCGATGCGCTTGCCGCGATAGAGGACCTCGCCGGAGGTGGGCTTGTGGATGCGCATGATGGCCCGGCCCAGGGTGGACTTGCCGCAGCCGGACTCGCCGACCACGGAGAGCGTCTCGCCCGGCAGAATGCGGAAGGACACGCCGTTCACGGCCTTGACCACGGTGCGCACGCGCGCCATCTTGCCGCCCTGCCACTTGATCTGGTCCAGCAGGCCGCCGGAGATGTCGAAGTGCTTGGCGACGTCGCGGACTTCGAGCAGGGGAGTGATATCGTTTCGTTCGACCATATTATTTCACCATGAAGCAGGCCACCTGCCTGCCGGATGCCTTGGTTTCGGGCATGGGAACCTCGCGCTTGCAGATGTCCTGGCAAAGTTCGCAGCGGGGGTGGAAGGAGCAGCCCGAAGGAAGCTTGGCCAGGGAAGGCATGATGCCCGGAATCTGCTTCAGCTTCTGGCCCTTGCCGCAGCTTTGGGGCAGGGCGCCGATGAGTCCCTTGGTGTAGGGGTGTTCGGGGCGGTCCACCACGTCGCGGGTCGTGCCCATCTCCACGATGCGCCCCGCGTACATCACCGCGATCTTCTGGGTGACTTCGCTGACCACGGCCAGGTCGTGGGTGATGAGCAGCAGGCCCATGCCCTCGTCCCGGCAGAGTTCCAGGAGCAGGTCCATGATCTCGGCCTGGATGGTCACGTCGAGCGCCGTGGTGGGCTCGTCCGCGATGATCAGGGCGGGGCTCGTCAGCAGCGAGATGGCGATGACGATGCGCTGGCGCATGCCGCCGGAGAACTCGTGCGGATACTGGTCGAGCCGTTTTTCCGGAGAGGGGATGTAGACCCGGCGGAGCTTGTCCAGGGCGATGGCCTCGGCTTCCTTTTCGCTCACGTCCATGTGGGCCAGGATGGTTTCGACCATCTGGGTGCGGATGTTCAGGACCGGATTGAGGGTCATCATCGGATCCTGGAAGATCATGGAGATGCGGTTGCCCCGGATGTCCCGGATTTCCTCGATGCTCAGGTCCGCGAGGTCGCGGCCCTCGAAGAGGATCGAGCCGTCCGCGATGTATCCGGGCTTGCTGATCAGGTTCAGGATGGAGAAGCCCGTCAGGGTCTTGCCCGCGCCGGATTCGCCCACGAGCCCGACGCGCTCGCCCTTGCCCACGGTGAAGCTCACGTCGCGCAGGGCGCGCAGGACGTTGCCGCGCATGTCGAATTCCACGCAGAGTTTCTTGACTTCAAGCAGCGGCTGCATGGCTATCCCTTGTAGAGTTTGGGGTTCAGGTAGTCGTGGAGCCAGTCGCCGAGGAGGTTGATGACCAGCACCAGGATCACGAGCACGATTCCGGGGAAGAGGGTGATCCACCAGGAGCCGCTGAAGATGTACTCGAAGCCCACGTTGATGAGCGAGCCGAGGGACGGCTTGGTCACGGGCATGCCCAGGCCCACGAAGGAGAGGGCCGCCTCGCTCATGATCGCGTTGGCCACCTGGATGGTGGAGATGACGAACACGGGCGAGAGGGTGTTGGGCAGGATGTGCCGGAACATGATCCGCCGCTTGGACAGGCCGATGACGCGGGCCGCCTCGACGTATTCCTTTTTCTTTTCGGCCAGGACCGAGGCGCGCACGGTGCGCGCGTACTGGGGCCACTCCGCGAAGCCGATGACCAGGATCAGCAGCGGGATGGCGATGTGTTCGTACATGGCCACGCCGAACGCGGCCTGGAATACCGCCGAGATGAAGATTGCCACCATGTAGGTCGAGAAGGAGAGCTGCACGTCCGCCAGCCGCATCAGCGCCGAGTCCACCCGTCCTCCGAAGTAGCCGGAGATCAGGCCGATGACGATGCCGATGATGCCCTGCATGGCCACCGCGCCGAAGCCGATGATCAGCGAGACGCGCATGCCGTAGAGCATGGTCGAAAGCATGTCGCGGCCCTGGGCGTCCGTGCCCAGGGGGAACTGCGCCACGCCATGCTCCATGAACGCCGGGGGCTTTTCCGCGTTGACGAGGTCGTAGGTCGTCGGGTCGTAGGGATTGGAGGGGGCGAAGAGCGGCGCTCCCAGGCCGAGGATCAGCAGGAGCGCGAGCACGATGAAGCTGGTCAGCGCGACCTTGTCCTTGAGGAAGTCGTGCAGGAAATAGGATTCCCTGAAGCGACGCCATCTGCTTCTGGTCTGCATGCTATTTCCTCCCCGTGATGCGCACGGTCGGGTTGACCAGACCGTAAATGATGTCCACGACCGTGTTCACGACCACGAAGATGAATCCCACGACCACGAGGTAGGCGACCATCAGCGACGAGTCGGCCCGTTCCACGGCCTCGATGAACATGAAGCCCATGCCCTGCCAGGAGAAGACCGTTTCCGTGAGGATGGTGAAGGCGATCATCACGCCGAGCTGGACGCCGCCCACGGTGATGACCGGAAGGAGCGTGTTGCGGAAGGCGTGCACGATCCAGACGCGCATGGGGGGCAGGCCCTTGGCCCAGGCATACTTGATGTAGTCGTTTTCCAGCACTTCCATCATCTCGGAACGGATCAGCCGGATGAACAGCGGAAGCATGATCGAGGAGAGCGCCACCGTGGGCATGATCAGGTGCTTGAGGCCGTCGAGGGTCAAAAGTCCCGTGTGCCAGCCGTGGATGTTGACGGTTTCTCCCCTGCCGAAGGAAGGCAGCCAGTGCAGCTCGATGGAAAAAATGTAGATGAGCATGATCGCGGTCAGGAAGACCGGGATGGACACGCCCACTGTGGAGCCGCCCATGACCAGCTTGGCGAAGAGCCGCTTCGGCCTTATGGCGCAGTAGATGCCGAGGGGCACGGAAAGAAAGACGATGAGCACCGCGCTGCAGAAGACCAGTTCCAGGGTGGCCGGCGCCTTGGCCAGGATGACCTCCATGGCCGGTTTCTTGTAGAAGAAGGAGCGGCCGAGGTCGCCGTGGGCGGCGTTGTAGAGAAAGCGGCCGAACTGGACCACGAAGGGATCGTTGAGACCGAGCTTGTCGCGGAGCGCGTCGCGTTCTTCCGCGGAGACCGAGATGCCCGTAAGCTCGCGGACGGGGTCGCCCAGGCTTTGCTTGATGGCGAATCCGATGAAGCCGATGATGACCATGACCATGAAGGCTTGCAGGATGCGCCTGATGATGAAGGCTGCCATATTTTTCCGTCGTTTTTGCAGCGAAGGGGGACCATGCAGGCCCCCCTTCGCTTTAGGTTGTCGATGTGGTGGTCCTGAACCGGACTACTCGATGACCAGGTCGCCGAAGTAGGGGAAGTTCTGAACGTTGACGATGTCTTCGATGCTCATGCCCTTCTTGGAGGCCCAGGAAAGGTTCTGCCAGTGCAGAGGCACGAAGGCGGCGTCCTCGTACAGAATCCGCTCGACCTCCTGCAACATTTCGCTGCGCTTGGCAAGGTCGGTCTCGATCTGGGAGGCGAGGATCAGCTCGTCCACCTTGGGGTTGCAGTAGTTGCCGGAGTTGTACTGGCCGTAGCCGGTCTCGGCGTTGCGGCACATCAGCAGGAACTCGGTGTAGTTCGCGGAGTCCTCGGTGTCGGGATGCCAGCCGATCATCTGCACGTCGGCCACCTGGGCGTCGAACTCATCCCAGTACTGGGCCTTGGGCATGGTCTTCAGGCTGACCTTGATGCCGATCTTGGAGACCATGGAAACGAAGGCCTCGGCGATCTTCTCGTCGTTCACGTAGCGGTTGTTCGGGGCGATCATGGTGCACTCGAAGCCGTCCGGGTAGGAGGATTCGGCCATGAGCTGCTTGGCCTTCTCGAGGTCGAAGCGGGGGGTCAGCTCGGGCACGTAGCCGGCGAAGCCCTCGGGGGCCTGCTGTCCGGCGGCGGTGGCGAAGCCCTTCATGATGGTGTCCACGATGCCCTGGTTGTTCACGGCGTAGACGATGGCCTGGCGGACCTTCGGGTCGGCGAAGGCGGGCTGGCTCTTCTGGTTCATCTGCAGGGTGATGATGCGCGAGCCGCCCATGATCACGAGCTGAAGGTCCGGGTTGCCCTGGACGCGCTCCAGATCCTGCGGGGGAACGGGCATAATGAAGTCCACGTCGCCGGAAAGCAGCGCGGCCACGCGGGAGGCGTCGTTGGAGATCGGGGTCAGGACGATTTGCTCCACGTTGCCCTTGGACTGCTTGTCCCAGTAGTCGGCGAAGCGGGTGAAGACGGTCTTCACGCCCTGCTCGCGGGACTCGACAACGTAGGGGCCGGTGCCGGACTCGTTGACGTTGGCGAAGGAGTGGTCGGTCTTGACGATGGCGTCCTTGGGCTGGCCCTGGTCGTCGGTGCCGGAGTAGAACACGCTGTCCATGGGGAAGATGTAGGTGGCCATGGAGAGCAGCAGGCCGTAAGGCTGCTTGGTGACGATGTCCACGGTGTAGTCGTCCACGGGCACGGCCTTCTCAAAAGGCTCGAACAGGCCCTTGAAGTCCTGGGACTTCTTCAGACGCTCCAGGGTCCAGGCCACGTCCTTGGCGGTGAAGGGGTTGCCGGAGTGGAACTTGACGCCCTGCACCAGGTAGAAGCGCATGGTCTTGGGGTCGATCTGTTCCCACTTGTAGGCCAGGCGGGGTTCGATGGAGCCGTCCTTGGCCCAGCGGACCAGCGGATCGAAAACCATGTGGGAATACTGGAGCATGCCGCCGGAGAGCTGGACCTGCGGGTCCAGGGAGACGGGGTCGGCGTCCATGGCCAGACGCAGGGTAACCTTGGAAACTTCGGGAGCCGTTTCAGCGGCCTTTTCAGGGGCTGCGCCTTCCTCGGCCTTTTTTTCGTCGCCGCCGCAGCCCGCGAGGAGCAGGGCCATCGCCAGGGCGAAAACCAGGAACAAACGTTTCATGTCCTACCTCCAAAATGAATGTGAAGAAATCCTCTCCAATCCACAAAACAGGGGCGCGCCTGCCTCAGACGTCACCCCTTCGTGCGCGTTGGATGCCGCACTTGCGGCAAAGTCGTCTTCTGTTACCAAAAAGTAACCGTGATTGGAATAGATTTTTCCGGAATCGTCGTGCGGGCGGTTGCTCGCATGAAAGCGGGCGCATGGAAAATGCGTTTGCCAGCGTGCGGGAATATTGTACCTTTCCTGCGGAGGCGTTTCATGGCGGATCAAAAAAAAGCGTACCTTTTCGGGTTGGCCACTGTGCTGCTCTGGTCCACGGTGGCCACCGCCTTCAAGCTTTCGCTCCAGGCCATGCGGCCCGCGCAATTGCTGTTCTACGCGGGGATGGTGTCCACCCTGGTCCTGGCGGCCATTCTCGCCTCGCGCGGCGGACTGCGGGATGCCCTGCGCTGCTCCCGCGCCGAATGGCTGCGGTCCCTGGCGCTCGGCGCGTTGAATCCCTTTCTCTATTATCTCATCCTGTTCAAGGCGTATGACCTGCTGCCCGCGCAGGAGGCCCAGCCGCTGAACTACACCTGGGCCATCACCCTGGCCCTGCTTTCCATTCCCCTGCTTCGGCAGCGGCTTTCCCGGTTCGACCTGCTGGCCGTGTTCGTGGGCTATGCGGGCGTCGTGGTCATCTCCACCCACGGCGATCCGCTGGGCATGCGCTTCGCTTCGCCCCTGGGCGTGGCCCTGGCCCTGCTTTCCACCGTGGTCTGGGCGCTATACTGGATATTCAACACCAGGGAGACGCGCGAGCCCGTGGCCGCGCTGTTTCTCAACTTCCTGCTCGGAATGCCCCTGGTGGGCCTCTGGTGCGCATTTTTCGACGGCTTCGCCGTGGCCGATGCCGTCGGGCTGTTCGGCGCGGCTTACGTCGGCCTGTTCGAGATGGGCATCACCTTCGTGCTGTGGCTCACGGCCCTGAAGTATTCGGAAAACACGGCCAAGGTGGGCAACCTGATCTTCCTCTCCCCGTTTCTGTCCCTTGTTTTCATTCATTTTCTATTGGGCGAGGAGATTTTGCCCTCGACCTATGCGGGCCTGGGATTGATCGTCGCCGGGCTGCTGCTTCAGAGGGCGGGCAGGCGCGGCTAGCGGCCGAAGTCTTGCGGGCGATCAGCGGCGGGCAATCAGCGGCGGGCGTTTTGCGCGGGAGGCCGGTAGCGCTCCAGAAAGGCGAGAAACGATTCCAGCCGGTCCTGCTCCGTTTTTCCCGGATCCACGAAGAGCAGGCCGAGCACGAGTCGGCCCTTGGCCCGGCTGACGTTGCGGACCTCGCAAAGCATGGTGTTCGTCCTATCCCGGCTGAGCAGGGAGAAGGTCAGGTCCACCAGCGCGCCCTTTCCCGGAGGCTCGGCAGAATCGGGATAATCCAGGCAGGCGCGGCAACCGCAGCGGCTGATGTCCAGCAGCATTCCCTTCGTGACCCCGTCCAGGGTTTCCACGGTCGCAGGCAGGTGGCATTCGAAGCGGTCGTGCTGCCGCAGGGTGAAGGATTCGCCGACCGCGGGATATGAGATGTAGAGGTGGCGGTAGGGAGCGGCGTTGAAGGCCAGGGAGTCGGCGAGGAAGCCCACGAGCATGTCGTCGCAGTTTATGAACATCTTCAGCGAGTTGCCCTTTTCCAACAGCGGGTAGACCTGATGCTGGTTCAGCCCCAGGGCGGAGAGCCGCACGATGACGTAGCTGCGCGGCTCCATGCCCACGAAGCTGGTGGGCAGCCGATAGTCGAGCCCGGCGGGCTTGATCAGGATCCTGTCGCCGTATTGAGGCCGCAGTTCCTGGAAATCGACGCTGCAAGCGATGCGCCCTTCGGGGGAGATGTCCAGTTCTCGCATGACGTCAGATCCTGTATTCCGAAACGAGGCGTATGAAGGCTTCGATGCGTTTTTCCTGGTCGGGGTCGAAGCTCTGGAATTGCAGGCCCAATTGCAGCAGTCCGGCCTCCGATGATCTCCCGATGCGTTGGGACAGGCGGCAAAAGCAGTGCAGCGGCTCTGCGAGCGTGGGCAGCTGCATTGCCAGATCGTAGCATTCCCCTTCGCAGAGCCAGTGCAGAGGGTCCGCTCCGGACAGCAGGGACATGCGGCAGCCGCCTTTGCTGATGTTGCTGATCATGCCCTGGCCGGAGCCTGCCGGAGCCGCGATCTTCGCGGGCAGGTGGCAGTCGATGCGGTCGTGAAGCCGCAGGTTGAAGGTCTGGGCGATTTCCGGAAACGAGAGGTAGAGGTGGCCGAAGGGGGATGTCTTGAAGCCCTGGATGCGCACCGTGAAGCCGCACATGACCCCCTGCCGGAGATAGAAGAGCCGGGTGCGGCGGGTCTTGTCGCGCAGAGCGGCCAGGGCCGCCTTGTCCGCCAGGGCGTTGCCCAGCGAGCAGATCACGTACCGCGATGGCTCCATGCCGATGAAATAGGTTTTCAGCTCGCCTTCGAATCCTTCGGGGCGAAGCAGGAGAGGGCTGCCGAAAGCCGGATTGAATTCCAAGTCGGTGCGTTGTGGCATCGTGTTCGGGCGCTGGAGGAAACGGGCCTGCCTGCGGCAGTTGCCGTAAGGGGTACAATCCAGACCGTGTCCGGTCAATGCCGAAGGCCGTGTTTGTCCTCTTTTCGGGTAGTTTTGGGGGGCGCGGGTATGGCTTGTCCGCCCTGCGCACCATTCGCGCGAGCCTGGAAAACGTGCGCCTGACGCTTGTGCGGAGCGGCTGGAATTCGTATAAGCTTGCATCCTCGTGAATTCCCCAAAGGAGAACAGGCATGGCAAGCGGCTTGGAGCGACTGGTCGTCGCGAGCAATGGAACGGATTTCGGCATCCTGCCGGGCATGGCCAACCGTCACGGGCTCATCGCCGGGGCCACGGGCACCGGCAAGACCGTGACCCTGCGCGTCCTGGCCGAGGCGTTTTCCGACGCGGGCGTGCCCGTGTTTCTGGCCGACGTGAAGGGCGACCTGGCCACCCTGGCCGAGCCCGGCGGCGACCACCCCAAGGTGGCGGAACGGGTCGCGCTGTTGGGGCTGTCCGGTTTCGCCTACCGGGCTTATCCCGTGACCTTCTGGGACGTTTTCGGCGAGCTGGGCCACCCGCTGCGCACGACCATTTCCGAGCTGGGGCCGCTGCTGCTCACGCGGCTTCTGGACCTCAACGAAACCCAGGCGGGCGTGCTGCAACTGGCCTTCCGCATCGCGGACGACGAGGGACTGCTCCTGCTCGACCTCAAGGATCTGCGCCTGCTGCTGCGGCATGTGGGCGACAACGCCAAGGCGTATCAGCTCGAATACGGCAACGTCTCCGCGGCCAGCGTGGGCGCCATCCAGCGGCGGCTGCTGGAGCTGGAGGAGCAGGGCGCGGACCGGCTCATCGGCGAGCCCGCGCTGAACCTCGACGATTTGCTCCAGATCGACCGCGACGGACGCGGCATGATCAACGTGCTTTCCGCCGAGCGCCTGATGCGCTCGCCCCGCGTCTACGCCACCATGCTGCTCTGGCTGCTTTCGGAGCTGTTCGAAAACCTGCCGGAGGTGGGCGATCCGGAAAAGCCGAGGCTCGTGTTCTTCTTCGACGAGGCGCACCTGCTCTTCGACGACATGCCCGAAGCCCTGCTGGAAAAGATCGAGCTGGTGGTCCGGCTGATCCGCTCCAAGGGCGTGGGCGTCTTCTTCGTGACCCAGAATCCTCTCGACGTGCCGGACAAGGTGCTCGGCCAGCTCGGCAACCGCGTGCAGCACGCGCTGCGCGCCTTCACCCCCCGCGACCAGCGCGCGGTCAGGGCCGCCGCCGAGACGTTCCGCATCAATCCGGAGCTGAACGTTGAAAACGTGATCACCGAGCTGGGCACGGGCGAGGCCCTGGTTTCCTTCCTGGACCGCAAGGGCGCGCCCGGCATGGTGGAGCGCGCCTTCGTGCTGCCGCCGAAGAGCCGCCTGGGAACCATGGACCGCCGCACCCGCGACGCGATCATCCGCGAGAGCGTGCTTTTCGGGCAGTACGAGAAGGAAGTGGACCGCGAATCCGCCTACGAGATTCTCACCGAGCGGCGCACCCGCGACGAGGAACAGGCCAGGGAGCTGGCTGCGCAGCGCGAAAGGGAAAAGGCGGAACAGGCCGCAAAGCCCCGCGCCTCGCGGCGGCAGTCCCTGGGCGAGGCCTTCATCACCAGCGCGGCCCGCTCCATCGGTTCGGCCCTTGGGCGCAAGATCATCCGGGGCGTGCTCGGCGGGTTCCTGCGCTGACATTCTCCCGAATGCCGTTTTGGACCGCCCCGGATCGGATTCGGGGCGGTTTTTCTTTTTTGGACGGGCGGATGCGTGCCCGGTATTGACGCAATGGCGGCTTACGATATAGGACATGGGCAATATCCAACGCCCTGCTCGTCCGGAGATCGCCATGAAGACCGTATTCCTGTGCCTCGTTGCCTGCTTCCTCTTTGCCTGCGCTCCCAAAACTCACAGTCCCGAGGTAGACGGCCGCTCCGTGGCCGCGGAGGACGCCAAGCAGAACGAACTGGTCGCCCAAATGCAGAAGGAGCGGTATCAGCGCCTCGTGGACGTGAGCGATCCGCTGCTGAGGAACAATGTGGAAATCTGCGGCGCAAAGGTCGCCACCTCCTTCGGGGTGGATTTTGTCCGCAGCGGCGACCTGGATGGGACACGGGGGAGATACCTGGCCAAGGCGTTCCATCTTGGCCCGAAGCTCACGGCCACGCTGCTTCCCGTCCACGGTCAGGCCTACCGCGCGGGCATGCGCGAGGGCGACGAACTGGTCTCCGTGAACGGCAAGCCGGTCCCCGAGGGCAAGCGCGCCGGAGCGAGGCTGCTGGAATTGCTGAAGGACGAGGTGAAGACCTCGCCGGTGGTCACCTTCAAGGTTCTGCGCCGCAACGTGCCCTGGAGTTTTGTGGTCCGTGGCGTCCCGTCCTGCAACATGCCGGTGCTTTTGGAAAACAACCTGGATATCAACGCCTATGCCGACGGCAAGTCGGTCGTTGTGGCCACGGGCATGCTCAATTTTGCATCAGACGAGGAACTGGCCGTGATCATCGGCCACGAGATGGCCCACAATGCCATGCTGCATCCGGAGCAGGGGCAAGCAGCGGCCGAAGCGGGCCTCTACCTCGACATGGCGCTGGAATGGCTCAGCGGCGTGCCTTCGGGCTATTTCTTCACGCAGACCGGGCGCAATGCCTACAGCCATGCACAGGAGTTCGAGGCGGACTATGTGGGCATGTACATCGCGGCCCGGGGGGGCTACGCCGTGGACAAGGCCACGGAGTTCTGGCGTAAAGTGTCGGCGACCTTGGGACAGGTGAACCAGGACAGCAATTCGCACCCCAACACGCCGGAGCGCTATCTAAAGATCCAGGCCATCGCGGACGAGATCTGGCTGAAGAAGAGCAAGGGTGAGCCGCTGCTGCCGGAGATGAAGGACGGCGGGCCGTTCAAGGCTCCCTCGCTGGAAGAGAAGGAGAAGAGGGAGACGGCCGAGGCAGGGGAGAAGGCCTCCTCGACCCCAGGATTTGCGGGCGGCAGTTCGAAGTAGCGCTGCTCAGTTCCGCACGCAGCGCACGTAGTTGCGCACGCGGATTTCGTCCTCCTGGCCGCCCTGGCGCGAGCCATGTTTCACGCCCATGGTCTTGGGGTCGCTGCGCTGCGCGCCCGCGCCGTGCACGTCCACTCCGGAATCCGAAACGCATTTCCCGAAGCAGACGTAGTCCGCCTGGGCGACATTGTCGCCGTGGGTGGTGGAGGTCCAGAACCAGCCCGCCGGGTCGCTCATGCGCAGCGGCGGCGCGAGCGCGGGCACGCGCGAATAGTCCGCGATGTATTCGAGTTCCTTGGCGTTCGGCAGGCGCCAGTCGTCCTGTCCGCCGAGCCGAAGCTCTTCGCAGTAGGCCAGGGCTTCGGGCCAGTCTCTTTTCTTCCCGTCGTCGCTTTGCTGCCAGGTCAGCCCCACGGCGCGGTCCGTCACGGTCCCGTCCCCGTTGTCCTCGAAATCGTTCGCCCCCCAGGGCGCTCCGCGCACGCAGCGCCAGAAGAGTTCCACCGGGTGGCGCGTGCCGCCGCATTTGATGCGCCCGTCCAGGAAATTGACGAAGAACGCGGCCTCCTCTGGCCGATCCCAAAGCTGCCCGGCGTAGAGGGTCGAGGTCCAGGTCTGGCCCATCATTTCCGGGAAGTGGGTGGAAAAGCGGTCGTTCTTGAGGAACGAGGCATCCGGCGGTTCGATGTCGAAATACCGCGTGTCCAGGTAGGGCTTGACGCCTGCCGCCCCGTCGAAGGTGATCAGCGAGTACAGCTCCTTGACCGAGGGCAGCCGCCAGTCGTCGCGTCCGCCGAGCGTCAGTGACTCGCACGAGCGTTTCGCGTCGTAATACCGCAGACGCTCCGCATTGTGGGCGCGTTGCCAGGTCAGCCCCGTGAGCAGGTCCGTGACCGTGCCGTCGCCGTTGTCGCGGTAGGCGGGCTGCGGTCCGGCGTATTGGGCGTCCTGACCGTAATAGGGCTGTCCCGGAGCAGGGCAGGCGATGGGGTGCGTTTCGTCGAAGCAGAGCCGCTGGTTGGTGTCGGGCACGCCTCCGGTGGGGATGGGACGGCGCTCGGCCAGGGGAGAGGAGTCCGCGTCAGCCGGATAGGCCGGCGGCCGGCGGCTCGGTCCGGCTTCGCCGGCGCGGCCCATGGACGTTCCATGCATGGAGGGCATGTTGTCCGCCCGCCCCGTCCGCTCCTGCGGCGCCATGCCGCCGGGCCGCGCCGAGCCGCCGGAAGGGGCCATGCCCGGTCCGCGTCCCTGGGGCACGCAGGCCAGTCCGCCGGGCGTCATGCCGCACGATCCGGCCATGCCGCTCGGCAGGGTGCAGGTGTCCCCCGTGCTGCGGCCCTCGCAGGCCCGGATCGCCGCCTGCGGCGGCATGGGCGGCTGGGCGGACGCCGGGAAGGGAGCCGCGACAAGGGCGGCGAGAAGCGGCAGGACGGTAAGAATGCGTTTGCTGACGGACAAGCGGCCTCCTTGGAAATACGCTTGGACGGCGAATGGGAACCTGCCGGAGCATAACCGCAATCCGCGCTTGCGGGCAAGTCGGGGCAGGGCGGAAGAAGCGGGCGCGGACCACGCCGGGACGCCGGCGCACGGGCGGCGGGGCGGCTGGGAAAACGAAACCGCCCCGGTCCGAAGACCGGGGCGGCGTTGCGTCGTTCGTCAGCGGGGAGCGCGGGCTAGACCCACATCTCGCCTTCCTCGATGGGCGCGAAGCCCCGGCGCATGGTGTTTTCCGTGATGCAGCGCGGATCCATGAGCTGGATGAGGTAGTCGGGACCGCCGGTCTTGGAGCCCACGCCGGACATCTTGAAGCCGCCGAAGGGCTGGCGTTCGACCAGGGCGCCGGTGTTGTTGCGGTTCAGATAGAGGTTGCCGACCCGGAACTCGCGGCGAGCCTGCTCCAGGTGCTTGGGGCTTCTGGAGAACACGCCGCCCGTGAGGGCGAAGCGGGTCGAGTTGGCCCATTCGATGGCCTGGTCGAAGTCCTTGGCGCGCATGACCGCCAGCACCGGGCCGAAGATTTCCTCCTGGGCGATGCGGTGCTGCGGCTCGATGCCGCCCACGATGGTCAGGGGCACGTAGCAGCCCGTTTCCGGCACGCTGCGCTTGACCAGGATTTCGCCTTCCTTGGCCGCGATGTCGATGTATTCCATGATCTTTTTCTGCGCCGAGGCGTCCACCACCGGACCCATGTAGTTGGCGGGGTCTTCGGAAGGACCGATCTTGAGGCATTCCGCGGCCTTGGTCAGGCGTTCGATGAAGCGGTCGTAGATGTCGTCCACGACGATGACCCGCGAGCACGCCGAGCATTTCTGCCCCTGGAAGCCGAAGGCGGAGTAGAGGATGTGGATCACGGCCTGATCAAGGTCGGCGTCGTCGTCCACGATGATGGCGTTCTTGCCGCCCATTTCGGCCACCACGCGCTTGCAGTGGGTCTGTCCGGGCTGGACCTTGGCGGCCTTTTCCTGGATGCGCAGGCCCACGGCCTCGGATCCGGTGAAGGAGATGACCGCCACCTTGGGATGTTCCACGAGGTAGTCGCCCATGTCGCGGCTGGAGCCGGGGCAGTAGTTGAACACGCCGTCGGGCAGCCCGGCCTTGCGGAAGATCTCCACCAGCCCGTAGCCGATGATCGGCGCGAGGTTGGAGGGCTTGTAGATCACGGGGTTGCCGACCACGATGTTGGCGGCGACCATGCCAGCGGAAATGGCCAGGGGGAAGTTCCAGGGCGAGATGACCGCGGCGATGCCCTTGGGCTGGTAGAAGAGCACGTTGTGCTCGCCGGGGGCGCGGCCCATGCGGCGCGGCTTGCCCAGACGGACCATTTCGCGCGCGTAGTATTCGAGGAAGTCGATGGCCTCGCCCACGTCGTGGTAGGCCTGATCCCACTGCTTGCCGACTTCGAGAACCTGCCAGGCCGAAAGCTCGAACTGGCGGCGGCGCATGATCTCGGCGGCGCGGGCGATGATCTCGGCGCGCTCGCGGGGATCGGTGTCGCGCCAGGCCGGGAAGGCGGCTTCGGCCGCGGCCACGGCCTGATCGATCTCGGCCTGGCCCGCCTGGCAGACGCGGCCCAGGACTTCGCCCGGATCGGCCGGGTTCAGCGAATCGATGAGCTTTCCGGTTTCGACTTCCCTGCCGCCGATGAACAGCGGATAGACCTTGCCCTTCTGGGCGCGGATCTTGTCCACGGCGTCGGGGAAGGCCAGGCGGTTGGCCGGAACCGTGAAGTCGATGAAGGGATCGTTGACGAAGGGGGAATCCAGACCCTCGGATTTGTCGTCGGCCGGGGCGCACTTGGCGGCCAGCTCGCGCTTGAGGGTTTCTTCCGGGTTCTCCATGAGCCGGTCCACTTCCTCCCCCTCGGCAAAGGACTGCCGCAGGAAGGATTCGTTGGCGGTGTTCTCCAGCAGGCGGCGCACGAGGTAGGCCATGCCGGGGATCAGCTCGCCGTAGGGGCAGTAGAGGCGCACGCGCTTGGCCACGTTCTGGAGGCCTTTGCGCACGGGCTCGGCCATGCCGTAGAGCACCTGGAACTCGTAGCGGCTTTCCGGAACGTTCAGGGCCTTGGCCGTCTCGTAGACGCTGCTGATGGAGCGGATGTTGTGCGAGGCGCACTGGAAGTAGATGAGGTCGCTGTTTTCAAGGATTTTTCTGGACTGGCGCTCGTGAGCCATGTCGGATTCGGCCTTGTTGGTCCAGACGGGAACCTCCCAGCCGCTCTGCAGGGCGATGACGGTTTCCTCGTCCCAGTAGGCGCCCTTGACCAGCCGGATGCCGATGGGCAGGTTTTTCTCCCGCGCCCAGGCGATGAGCTCGTCCAGGTCGCGGTCCGTATCCTTGAGGTAGGCCTGGAGCACGATGGAAAGGTGCGGGTAGTCCACGAATTCCGGATCCGTGCGCAGCCGCTTGAACAGCTCGATGGTCATTTCCTTGTACTTCAGGGCTTCCATGTCGATGCAGAGGAAGCCGTCCATGGCCTTGACCGCCCGGTAGATGGGCTTCATGCGGGAGATGATGCCCTCGATGGAGCCTTCCAGGTCCACGGTCTTGGACTGGGAATAGAGGGCCGAGGGCTTGACCGAGACGTTGACCTTGGGCGCGTAGCCCCAGTCCAGGTCGCCCGCGCCGCCCAGGGCGGGCCAGTCCTTCTGCTCCTTGGCGATGGCTTCCAGCAGCTCCAGGTAGCCGTTCATGTAGGCTTCGGATTCCTCCTCGGAAACCGTGGCCTCTCCGAGCAGGTCCACGGTGAAGGCGAATCCGTCCTTGCGGAGCTTCTTCAGGCCCTTGAGCGCTTCCTTGGTGGTCTGGCCCACGATGAACTGCTTGGCCATGCCCTCGATGTTCGAGCGGATGGCCTTGCCCATCATCTTGCCTGCGATGTTGCCGAGCAGGCCCGTGGATTTTCCCGCGCCCCACTTGAGCACGGCGGGAATGTCCGCGTCCTCGCCCCCGAAATATTCCTCGATGTGGCGCGTGAGGTTGTCGCTGCTGTTCAGGTAGGGCAGGACGTCCACGAAGCGGAAGAGCTGGACCTTGAAGTCCTCGTTCTTCATGGCCCAGTCCATGACCTTTCCGGTCCAGAATCCTTTGTTGAAGACGGAGGGCGCTTCGCCGCGAATGCTGTCGAAGAAGGCCTTGCCTGTGGCTCTGATTTGGGTTTCCAGTGTGGACTGGGTCATTTATCCGGACCTCCTGTGCAATTGGTTATGCTTCGTCGATGGGCAGGTTGCTGCTTTCCTTGACCGTGCGCAGCACGATCGTGGATTTGGTATTCTTGACCGTGGGGATGCGCCCGATCTTGGCCAGCATTTCGGCCAGCTTTTCGGTGTTCTCCACACGGATTTTCACGAGATAGGAATCCTGCCCGGCGCAGTAGTGCACTTCCAGCACGCCCGAAATGGAGGCGAGCAGCTCTCCCGTGGAGGTGGATCCCACTTCTTCCTCCACGCTGACGAGGGTGAAGGAGGTCAGGCCGAGCCCGACGGACAGAGGAGCCACGCGAGCCTCATAGCCTTGAATAACGCCGTTCACTTCCAGCTTGCGGATGCGTTCGAGCACGGCCGAGGGCGCTTTGCCGATTTGGCGGGCGATGTCGGCGTTGGTTGTGCGGGCATTTTTCTGCAGAATGTTCAAGATCTTTTTATTAGAGCTGTCGATCATTCGTTTTGTCCTCCTAAAAAGGAACAAAGTTCTCCGGGGGGAGCATTTACGTAAATGTAATATTCTAGCAATTCAAGTTTGAATCGTTGAATGTTCTGTTTTCAAGGATGATTCAGAATATAATTCTCGAAAAAAACAAATGTCAAGATTAAAGTTCGAAATTGGAAACTAATTTCCAAAAAAATGCTTGGATTCTTTTTGGATTGAGATTATACCACTGAAACTATGGCAACTCTGAAATTGGCAGACGTAAGCATCCACTTTGGCGGCGTTCAGGCCTTGTCCGGCGTGTCCTTCGACCTCGGGGGCGGCGAAATCCTTGGGCTCATCGGGCCCAACGGGGCGGGCAAGACCACCATCTTCAACGTCATCACCGGCGTGTACCGTCCCACTTCCGGCCAGGTCACCTATGAAGGTGAAAGCCTGCTCGGCAAGCGGCCCCACCAGATTCTCAAGGCGGGAATCGCCCGGACCTTCCAGAACATCCGGCTCTTCACGGCCATGACCGCCGTGGAGAACTGCATGGTCGCGCAGCACAGCCGCACTGGCGCCAGCATCATCGGCGCGATCCTGCGCACTCCGGCCCAGCGCCGCGAGGAAGAGGAAATCCGCGAGCGGGCCATGGAGGCGCTGCGCTTCATGGGCATGCAGTCCAAGGCCGACGAAGCCGCCAGGAACCTGCCCTACGGCAGGCAGCGCCATCTGGAGATCGCCCGCGCCCTGGCTTCCAATCCGCAGACCATCCTGCTGGACGAGCCCGCAGCCGGACTGAACCCGGTGGAAAGCGCCGAACTGATGCACACCATCGAACGCATCGCCGACCTGGGCATCAACGTCCTTCTGGTCGAGCACGACATGAAGGTCGTCATGGGCGTCTGCCACCGCATCGTGGTCATGGACTACGGTCAGCTCATCGCGCAGGGCCGTCCCGAGGAAGTCCAACGCAACCCCAAAGTCATTGAGGCCTATCTGGGCCAGTAACCAATCATGAGGAGGTAGTACTGATGAAAAGGCTTCAGCTTTTCGCGTTCCTCGGAATCCTGCTGCTCGGGCTGGCTCTCGCCGGCTGCGGCGGCGAAGAGAAAAAATCCGAGCAGGCCGCAGCCCCCGCCGCGGAAACCCCTGCGGCCGAGCCTGTCCTGAAGCTCGGTTCCATGAGCCCGCTGACCGGTCCGTACTCCGCTGACGGCAACGACATCGCCAACGGCGCCCGCGCCGCCATCGACGTGGTCAAGGCCCAGGGCGGCATTCCCGGCTTCAGCGACATCGTTCTCTACGCCGAGGACACCGCCTGCGACCCGAAGCAGGCCGTGGCCGCCGCCAACAAGCTCATCTCCGAGCAGGTCACCGGCGTTGTCGGCGCGTACTGCTCCAGCTCGACCATCCCCGCCTCCGCCACCCTGGATCCCGAAGGCATCCTGATGGTCACTCCTGCCTCCACCAACCCGCAGGTCACCGAGCGCGGCCTCCAGTACATGTTCCGCATCTGCGGACGTGACGACCACCAGGCCCCGGCCGCCGTGAAGTTCATGACCGACTTCCTCAAGGCCAAGACGATCTTCATCGTCGACGACAAGACCACCTATTCCCAGGGTCTGGCCGAAGAAGTGGCCGCCAACTGCGAAAAGTCCGGCATCCAGATCCTGGCGCACGACCACGTCAACCAGGGCGACAAGGACTACTCCGCCGTGCTGACCAAGGTCCGCCAGGCCAATCCCGACGTCTTCTACATCTCCCTGCAGAACTCGGCCACGGGCGCGCTCATGCTCATCCAGGCCAAGCGCATGGGCATCGAAGCCGCCTGCATGGGCCAGGACGCGGTCTACCATCCGCAGCTGATGGAAATCGCCAAGGAAGCCGCTGAAGGCGCCTACCTGACCTTCGGCTACACCGACGTGACCACCGACACCTACAAGGAATTCGAAGCCGCCAACGCCAAGTACGGCCAGGTCGGCGCCTATTCCGCGTACGCTTACGACTCCGCCATGTCCCTGCTCAAGGCCGTGGCCGCCGCCGGCTCCACCGAGCCCGCCAAGGTCCGCGAAGCCATGATGGCTCTCGACTTCCAGGGTGCTTCCAAGCAGGTCAAGTTCGCCCCCAACGGCGATTCCGGTTCCGACTACATCATCTTCAAGGTGGTGGACGGCAAGTTCGTGCCCTTCTGGAATCCCAAGACCGGCGAAGCCTTCTAGACTGATCGTAAACGACGACCCAAAGGGGGGGCTACGGCCCCCCCGATTTGCGAGTTCCTATGGACAATGCACTCACCTTCTTCTTCCAGCAGCTGCTCAACGGCCTGACGCTGGGGGGATTCTATGCGCTGATCGCCCTGGGCTACACCATGGTCTACGGCATCATTCAGCTCATCAACTTCGCCCACGGCGAGTTCTTCGCGGCCGGCGGCTACATGGGCGTGATCCTGCTCAGCTTCATGGCCGGAGCGGGCTGGATGGATACCCACCCCTGGCTCTGCATCGGGTTCTCCATGATGCTGGCCATGCTCTACTGCGCCATGCTGGCCATGGCCGTGGAAAAGGTCGCCTACAAACCCCTGCGGCATTCCTCGCGGCTTTCCGTGCTGCTGTCCGCCCTGGGCATGTCCATTTTTCTGCAGAACGCCCTGATGCTGACGCAGGGCGTCTACGACAAGGCCTATCCCGGCGGCATCTTCGGCGCGCCCTTCGAGATTTACGGCGTGATCGTCAACTACATGCAGATTTTCATCCTTGGCATTACCGCCGCCCTGCTGGTCGCGCTCAACTTTCTGGTCTTCAAGACCCGCGTCGGGCGGGCCATGCGCGCCACGGCCCAGGACAAGATCATGTCCGCCCTGGTGGGAATCAACTCCAACCGGGTCATCAGCCTGACCTTCGCCATCGGCGCGGGACTTGCCGCGGCCGCGGGCATCATGGTCGGCTTCTATTACGGCTCCGTGCGCTTCGAAATGGGTTTCGTCCCGGGCATCAAAGCCTTTGCGGCTGCCGTCCTGGGCGGTATCGGCAACATCACCGGAGCCATGCTCGGCGGATTCATCATCGGCATGGTGGAGATCATGGCCGCGGCCTACATCCCCTACGGCGGAGAGTACAAGGACGTCTGCGCCTTCATCATCCTGATCGCGGTCCTGTACTTCCGGCCCACAGGCATCATGGGAGAGAACGTCGATGATACAAGGGTTTAAACGACAGCTTCTCTATTTCCTGGTGGCCATGCTCTGGCTTTTCGCCCTGCTTTGGCCGCTGCTGGACATCAACCCCGACGGAACCCTCGGCTTCTGGCGCAGCTTTTCCGCCTGGCTGCCCATCGCCGTGGCCGCCAGCATCATCTTCGTGGTCTACCAGATCAAGCTGGCCGGCTACCTCGACGGTCCCGCAAGGCTGCTGGAAGCCGCCAAGGAGAGCCTGGGCGAGAAGCTGAGCCGCGTGCCCACCTGGGTCTGGTTCCTGCTCGTGGCCGGAGTGTTCTTCGTCATTCCGATGTTCACCGAACGCCGCGTGCACGACGTGCTCATCCAGGTGCTCATCTATGTCTGTCTGGGCCTGGGGCTGAACATCGTCATCGGCCTCTGCGGGCTGCTCGACCTCGGCTTCATCGCCTTCTACGGCGTCGGCGCCTACACCTACGCGCTGCTTTCGCTGCACTACGACGTCTCCTTCTGGCTGGCCCTGCCCGCCGCCGGAGGATTGGCCATGATCGCGGGCTGCCTGATCGGCTATCCCACGCTGCGCATGCGCGGCGACTATCTGGCCATCGTGACCCTGGGCTTCGGCGAGATCGTGCGCATCATCCTGAACAACTGGATGAGCCTGACCAATGGCCCCAACGGCGTCATGGCCAAGCCGCTGACCGTGCCCATGCCCGTGTTCGAGGGGGGATTCCACTTCGAAACCGTGGCTCTGCGCAGCCTGGGCGATCTCTACTACGTGGCCTTCTTCCTGGCCGTGATCACGGTCATCGCCGTGAACAGGCTGAACTTCTCGCGCATCGGACGCGCCTGGGAGGCCATCCGGGAGGATGAAACCGCCGCCGAGCTCATGGGCGTGAACACGTTCGCCTTCAAGCTCATGGCCTACGGCATGGGCGCGGTCTTCGGCGGGCTGGCCGGCGCGTTCTTCTCGGCGCGCATGGGCTTCGTGGCCCCGGAGAGCTTCACCTTCCTGGAGTCCGCCCTGGTGCTGTCCATCGTGGTTCTGGGCGGCATGGGTTCCATCCCCGGCATCATCCTCGGTTCCTTTGCGATCATCGCGCTGCCCGAGGTCTTCCGCGAATTCCAGCTCTACCGGATGCTGGCTTTCGGCGGCGCCATGACCCTTATGATGCTCGTTCGTCCGGCGGGGCTGATCCCGGCGAAACGCATGGGCAAACGCGGAGAGGAGGCGGAATAGGCATGGCCCGGGACACCATTCTCGAACTCAAGGACGTCACCGCCCACTATGGGCGCATTCAGGCTCTTAAGGGCATTTCCCTCTCTGTGGAGCAGGGCGAGGTCGTCTCCATCATCGGGGCCAACGGCGCGGGAAAATCCACCACGCTGATGGTCATCTGCGGCATCGTCAAATGCAGTTCCGGCAACGTGCTCTACAAGGGGGAGGACATCTCCCGCGTCAGCGCGGACAAGCTTCCCGCCATGGGCCTGTGCCAGGTTCCGGAAGGGCGGCGCATCTTCCCCCGGCTGACCGTGGCCGAGAACCTGGACATGGGCGCCTTTTTCCGGCGCAACAAGAAGCGCATCAAGGCCGACATGGACATGGTCTACGAGTACTTTCCGCGCCTGCGCGAGCGCCGCACCCAGGCGGGCGGCACGCTTTCCGGCGGCGAGCAGCAGATGCTGGCCATAGGCCGCGCGCTCATGAGCCGACCGGAAGTGCTGCTACTGGACGAGCCTTCGCTGGGCCTCGCGCCCATCATCGTGCAGCAGATCTTCGAGATCATCCAGAGCATCAACAAGGAAAAGGGCACCACCATCCTGCTCGTGGAGCAGAACGCCAACATCGCGCTCCAGGCTTCCGACAGGGGCTATGTCCTCGAGACGGGCAAGGTCGTCATGGCCGACGAGGCGGGCGCGCTGCTGAGCAATCCCGACATCCGCAAGGCGTATCTCGGAGATTAGCCGGGTTTTGACCGCATGAAGAAAAGGCCGCGAAAGCGGCCTTTTTTATGGGCGGTGGTGCTACGAATGCGCTGTTTGATTGCTGGTTTCGTGACTTATTCGGCTTGCCAATGTCACGGCAAGACGCTAAAGACAGAGAGTGCGAAGAGAGATGAAAAGCGCCCTGGTCCGGGCGGGAAAGGCGATGCTCCGATGCCGGAAGGCGAGCGGATGAGCACTCTAGCCCAAAGAGCGGAAAGGCTCAAGGTCCGCGCCGCCGGGCGCGACTGGCTCCTGGAACGCACCGGGGACATGGAACGGCTTTGGGACGAAATGGACCAGGCCGACTTTGGCGAGGACGAGCGGCTTCCGTATTGGGCCGAGATCTGGCCCGCGAGCGTGCTGCTCTGCGAACTGCTCCTGCGGGAACGGGAACGCCTCGCCGGAAAGCCTTGCCTTGATCTGGGCTGCGGATTGGGGCTCACGGCCCTGGTCGGCTCCTGGCTCGGCGCACGCGTCCTGGCCGTGGATTACGAGGCCCAGGCGCTTTGCTTCGCCCAGGGCAACGCCGATCTCAACGGCGTTTCCCAGCCGCTCTGGGCGGTCATGGACTGGCGTTCGCCCGGTTTGGCCGCCTCCGCCTTCGACTTCATCTGGGGCGGCGACATATTGTACGAAAAGAGATTCTTCGACCCGCTGGAGGCGTTGTTTCGGCGCTGTCTGGCTCCGGGCGGGGAAATCTGGCTCGGCGAACCGGAACGAACCGTTTCGAGGCCCGTGTGGGACCGGCTTGCCGGGCTCGGCTGGCAGTGCGACATCGTGCTGCGGGACAAGGTGGCCCTGGGCGGCCAGAATCAAACCGTGCGGCTCTGGCGCGTAACGCGATGAAGGAGACTGTGAATGGGCAAGACCATCCGATTCGGCGTATCCCTCGATTCCGATCTGCTTGAAAAGTTCGACTCCCTCTGCCGGGAAAAAAGCTACCAGACCCGCTCCGAGGCCATCCGCGACCTGATCCGCAACACCCTGGTGCAGCGGGAGTGGGAACAGGCCGAGGGCGAGGTGGCCGGAACCCTGAGCATGGTCTACGACCATCACCAGAGCGGACTGGCCCAGAAGCTGACGGAAATACAGCATGAGGACCACGAGGTCATTCTTTCCTCGCTGCATTGCCACCTCGACCCCCACAATTGCCTCGAAGTGCTGGTCCTGCGCGGCGAAGCCTCGATCATCAAGCATCTCGGCCAGAAGCTGATCTCCACCAAGGGCGTCAAGCACGGCCAGCTCAACCTGACCACCACGGGCAAGGATCTTTTCTGATGTCCGGAAAATGCCGCACCATGGAGGACGTGCAGAGCGGCAAGGCCGCCATCGCTCTGCCCATCGACCGCGTCGGCGTCAAGGATCTGCGCCTGCCCGTGATCGTGCGCGACCGGGCTCAGGGGTCGCAGCACACCGTGGCCCGCGTGGACCTCTCCGTGGACCTGCCTGCCGAGTTCAAGGGCACGCACATGAGCCGTTTCGTGGAGGCGCTCGAAGGCTGGTCCGAGGAACTGGACTACGCCTCCTTCAAGCGTCTGCTCGCGGACATCACCCAGCGGCTCGACGCGCAGCGCGCCTATGCCGAACTGCGGTTTCCGTTCTTCCTGCGCCGCAGCGCCCCGGCCAGCGGCGGCAAGGGCATGATGGGCTACGACTGCACCCTGGTGGGCGAGTACGAGAACGGCAGGCTGGTCTTCACCCTGGGGGTGGAGGTGCCGGTGATGACCGTCTGCCCCTGTTCCCTGGCCATCAGCGAGCAGGGCGCGCACAGCCAGCGCGCGTCCATCCGCGCCAAGGCCCGGTTCACCGGGCTGCTCTGGCTGGAGGATCTCATCGATATCTGCGAGGGGTCCGGCTCCTCTCCGGTCTATTCGCTGCTCAAGCGCGAGGACGAGAAATTCGTCACGGAGAGCGCCTTTGCCAATCCCGCTTTCGTGGAGGACGTGGTCCGCGCCGTGGCCAGAGGCCTCACGGACCACCCCCAGGTGACCTGGTTCCGGGTCGAGGTGGAGAGCCACGAGTCCATCCACGACCACGCGGCCTATGCGGTCATCGAGCGCAATTTGAAGGGCTGAGTCTTCCGGCGATTTCTTTCGGCAATGTCTCCCGGCAATTCCCCGCGCGACTGCAACGGCGCGCTTCCTCCGCGCGGTTTCTCCGGCGGCCTTGCCCGCCGGGTCGGCGCGGGCCGCTGGACATTTCCCGCCGGATGGCTACAAGGAGACGAGGCCCCGTCGCAAGTCCGCGGCCGGGGCGTCTTCCGAATTCCGGAGCAGAAATGGGCGCAGACAATTCCATCCAGGCCATCACGGCGTTGACCAAGGCCGCCGAGGTCACCGCCGAGAATCTCGCCAACGTGAACACGCCCGGATACAAGGCCCGGCGTGCCCGTCTGGAGGATGGACCGGGCGGGGAGGGCGTTCGCGTTTCGCATCTCGATGCGGACTCCTCTCCGGGACCGGACGTCTCCTTCGTGTATTCGGATGCGCCGCCGCCCCTGAACGCCGTGCGCCAAGGATCGAACGTGGACGTCGCCCGCGAGATGGTCGATCTGATCGGCACGCAGAACGCTTTTGCCGCCAATGCGGCCGTTGTCCGCGAGTGGGACCGCACTCTGGGCCTCGTGCTCGATCTCAAGGCCTGATCCGCTTCCTGCGGCTGCCGCCTTCCGGGGCGCTCCCGCCCGCCTTTCCGCCTGCCTTCTCTTCCTCTCGCCCCTCTGACTTGGATGGATCGCCGCACCCGGCCATACGCTGCGGGAGCGGCTGGCAGACGCGGCTCGTTCCTGCCGCGTCGGTCGTGAAAAATCCTGTTCCCTTCGACGAACATATCTGATAAATGCTATTAAGCCCTCTTGCGGGCAATTGAAAATCCATGCCCCGGCGAGAGCTTGCGGGCTTTTTCTATGTCAGGAGATTGAACATGGTTCCGAACAAGTCCGTCAAGACGGATTACGACGTCATCGTGGTCGGCGGCGGGCCCGCCGGCCTTTTCGCGGCATTCTGGCTCTGCGAGCATTCCGGCCTGGACGTGCTGCTCATCGAAAAGGGCAAGCGCAGCCTGAACCGCGAGTGTCCCATTTCCGGGGAGCGCGGCTGCATCAAGTGCCGTCCCTGCAACATCCTCTGCGGCGTGGGCGGGGCCGGGCTTTTCTCGGACGGCAAGCTGAACTACATCCACAAGCTCGGCAAGACCGACCTGACCCAGTTCATGCCGGTATCCGAGGCCAAGCGCCTCATCGACGAAACCGAGACGATCTTCAACCGGTTCGGCATGGACGCCGAGGTCTACCCCACGGACATGGACGCGGCCAAGTCCATTCGCCGCGAAGCCAAGAAGCACGGCATCGACCTGCTGCTGATCAAGCAGAAGCACCTCGGAAGCGACAACCTGCCCGGCCACATCGCGGGCATGGCCGAATATATCCGCGAAAAGGGCGTGACCATGCACACCTCCGAGGAGGTCCGCGAGGTCATCGTCGAGGACGGCCGCGCCCAGGGCGTGCGCACCAGCCGGGGCGACTATTCGGCCAAGGCCGTGATCCTCGCGCCGGGCCGGGTGGGCGCGGAGTGGATGGGCAAGGTCGCCCAGGAACTGAATCTCGGCGTTTCCCAGCGCGGCATCGAGGTCGGCGTGCGCGTGGAGGTTTCCCGCGAGATCATGGAAGACCTCTGCGGCATCATCTACGACCCGACCTTCTTCATCCGCACGGCCAAGTACGACGACCAGACCCGGACCTTCTGCACCAACCAGGGCGGGTTCGTGGCCCTGGAGAATTACCAGGACTTCGTCTGCGTCAACGGCCACGCCTACACCGAAAAGAAGTCGGACAACACCAACTTCGCCTTCCTTTCCAAGGTCGTGCTGGACGAGCCCGTCACGGACAACCAGTCCTACGGGGAATCCATCGGGAGGCTGGCCACGCTCATCGGCGGCGGCAAGCCCATTCTCCAGCGCTTCGGCGATCTCAAGCGCGGACGCCGCTCCACCTGGAACCGCATCCGCAACAGCTCCATCGAACCGACCCTGCGCAACGTGGTCTGCGGCGACATCGCCATGGCCCTGCCGGAACGCATCCTGACCAACGTGGTCGAGGGGCTGGAGAAGCTCAACGAGGTCGTGCCCGGCGTGTCCAACGACGAGACGCTGCTCTACGCGCCGGAGATCAAGTTCTTCGCCACCCAGGTGGACACGGACAGCCATCTGGAAACGGCCGTGAAAGGGCTTTTCGTGGCGGGCGACGGTCCGGGCGTGGCGGGAAACATCGTCTCCGCAGCGGCAACCGGCCTGATTCCTGCCAAGAAGATCGCCGCGCGATTGAAATAGCCTTTCGTCCGCGAACCGACGCAGGCCGTTCCCCGTTTTGGGGAGCGGCCTTTTTTGTCGCCGATGTTTGCGTGCGGCATTGCCTGGACCCGTAAAAAAATGTAACGGCTGCGATAGGTGACGCGTGCATTCAACGGGAGGGGATCATGAAGTCGATGTTGTGTGCGGTTTTGACGGTCATGCTGCTTGCTTCGGCACAATGCGTCCTCGCGGGAAGCTGGGCCATGCAGTGCCCGCCGGGCTGGAGCGACGAGCGTTCCGGGCTGGGCAACGATCTCGTCAAGCAATGCATCGCTCCGAACCGCGATGCGTTCGTGGAATTGTATTCCTCGCAGGGCGAAGTGCTGCCGCTGGATCATCTGCTGCAACAGTGGGAATCCGGAATGCTGGCCAAGGGCATGCCCTTCCAGAACCGGGTACGCATGCAGGACGGCCAGGTCTCCGGAGTGCCCGCACGCACCTGGGAATACACGGGCATGGCCAACGGAGCGCGTTTTCATTCCTATGTGGCCGGAACGGTGCACGGCGGCAGCACCTACGTGGTTCAGGGGCTCTACGTGGAGGAGCGCTCCGCGTTGCAGGATCAGGTCCGGGCCGCGCTGAACAGCTTCGTGTTCACGGACCGGGGGGCCAACGTCATGCCGGGAGCCATGGGCCAGGGGAGCGGCATGCAGGGCGGCATGGGCCAGGGCGGCATGTCCGGCGGCATGGGCCAGGGCGGCGCGCCGGGGAACGCCGGATCCGCTTCCGGCGGAGCGGGAACGCCCGTGGCCGGGCTCAAGGATCGGGCCTGGAAAACCGGCGGCAATATGGCCGCGCAGTGGGGACTGGCGCACGGCTCCATTGCGCCGGGAAAGGATTTCTGCACCTGGGAGCTGACCACGACCCGCAGCCTGGGGCTGCATTTTCGCGATCCCTACAACCAGGGCAAGCAGAGCTACGTCGTGGATATCGTGGACAAGCCCAGCGGCAGGACCATCCAGAGCGAGGTCGTGGGCATGATGTCGAAGATGCGCGTGGGACCGGGGCATTTCGTGATCACGGTCCGGCCCGTGTCCGGGTACGCGGGCTGGAAATGCGAATGGGAGTGACGTTCTTCGGAACAGGACACAAGGAGGGCCGCGGCCCTCTTTTTTTTGGTAATTTTCTAGAAAAACGATTGACATTGCGTCATTTGATTGACAGTGAGGTGGTAGCATAGATGGCAAGCGGGTTTTCGCGCTTCCGCCGCAGGATGGCGAAGGCGCGTCTCGCGGTGCGGCTGTTCCCCCGCCGGAGGATGCATGGCGCTCAATATTGATGGAATCATAGGCGAAAGTCCTGCATTGCAGGAGGTCTTCCGCGTTCTGGCCAAGGTCGCCCCCACGGATTCCACCGTGCTGGTGACCGGAGAATCCGGCACGGGCAAGGAATTGCTCGTGCGTGCTCTGCACCGCAGCAGCAGGCGGCACGACAAGCCTTTCGTGCCCATCAACTGCGGAGCGATTCCCAAGGAACTGCTCGAATCCGAACTCTTCGGGCATGAAAAGGGCGCGTTTACGCATGCCATCCGTTCGCGACCCGGCCGTTTCGAGCTGGCCGACGGCGGCACCATTTTTCTCGACGAAATCGGCGAGATGGATTTTTCGCTTCAGGTCAAGATTCTGCGCGTCCTCCAGGAAAAGGAGATCGAGCGCGTCGGCGGCACCTCGACCAAGAAGGTGGACGTCCGCGTGGTCGCCGCCACCAACCGCGACCTGGAAGGGGAAGTCGCGGCCGGACGATTCCGGGAAGATCTTTTCTATCGTCTGAACGTCATTCCCCTGCAACTGCCCGCCCTGCGCGAGCGCGGCGACGACGTGATGCTCCTCGCGCGCCACTTTCTCAAGGGCTTCTGCAAGGAGCGCGAACGCCAGGGGCTTTGCCTCTCCCCGCAGACCGAGGCCATGCTCCTTTCCTACTCCTGGCCGGGAAACGTCCGCGAGTTGGAAAATTTCATGGAGCGGCTCTCCATCCTCTGCGACGGAGCCTGCATCGAGCCGGAAGATCTGCCGGAGAAAATTTGGAAGGATGCGGGCAAGGAGCCTCTGAAACGCCCGGCCCCTGCGGCGGCCGTTCCTGCGGGCTTTGCCTGGCCGAAGCTCAAGGACATGCGGGACAAGGAACTCGCGCTCAAGGAGTTCCTCGAAAATATTGAGGATCGCTTGATCCTGGAAGCTCTGGAAGAGGTGGACGGGGTCAAGAACCAGGCCGCCGAAGTTCTCGGCATCAAGCGCACCACGCTCATCGAGAAGCTCAAGAAGCGCAAGCTGCTCGACGGCTGATCGGGCGGCAGGTCCGTCCTTGCACGGGTTTTGCATTAGGGGCGGGTTGTGGACCTGAAACGATTTCGACCGCTTGTGAGACCGCTGACGCTGGTCCTGGCACTGGTCTGGATGCTCCTCCAGCCGGTATCCTCTCTTGCGGCCTCGATCACCTTCCGAACCCGCGCCGACACGGACGTACTGACCTTCGACCTTGCCGCCGCGCCCGTGCCGGGAGCGGTCAGCAGAACAGGCCCGCAGGCCCTGAACGTGCGCCTTCCCGAAGGGGACGGGCTTGCCGTGGGGCAGACCTTCCAGGCCGCCCGCCTCGTGGATTCCGTGGAGCCGTCGCCGGAAGGCGCGCTGATCAAGCTCAAGACCAACGCCTTCGGCTACATTTTCACGCCGGTTCCCGGCAAAAACGCCCTTCAGATTCAGATCTTCCGCGATCCCACCGGCGCACGCTGGAAGGATCCCACCGCAGCGGCCCTGCCTCCGGACGTGCCGAATCCTCTGCCTCCGCAGCCCGACCTGCGCGCTCCCGCGGCTCCCGCGGCACCGGCCCCCGCCGCCGCAGGGAATGGCGCCCAGCAGCCCGCAGGCGCGCCTCCGGCCGGAGAGGGCAATCTTACGCTCGACCGTCCCCAGCCCGCGCTGAACTCGCTGTTCTCGGTGCCTTATGCCGTGCGCGTTCCCGTTTCCGGCTTGAACAACGAACTCCAGGTCCGTCCCAGCGAGATCGGAACGGTCAACGTCGAGACGGGAACGGCCCGCTACAAGGCCGTGAACACCATTTCCGAGCCCACGGCCCCGGAACGCGTGCTTCCGGCAACGGATACGGAAATTCCCTCGCCGGGCCGGACCGTGAGCGGCGCTCCGCCGGGCGGCACGGACGGGCAGGCTTCATGGCTGCGCCGACAGACGGCGCTCTTTGCTCCTCCGGCTCCTTCGGCTCCTGCCGCACCAGCCGCTCCTGCCGCAGCGGCTCCGGCTCCGCCTGACGCGCCTTCCCAGGCGCCGTCGTCGTCCCTGGCGGCGCAGGCCCAGCAGGCCATGCAGCAGGCCCAGGCCGTGTACGACGGCAAGGCTCCGGCGGACGCGCCCCCTTCGCCCGTTCCCACGGACGCCGCTTCTGCTCCCGAGCCCGCCCCGGCGCAAACGGGCGTGAAGGTGCAGGACACGGCCGTCCAGGGCGCCATAGACACCATCGAGTCGCAGCAGGCCCAGGCAGCGGCTCAGGCGGGCGTTCCGGCTTCGGGAGCCGGGCTGACTCCTGAGGAAGCCAAGCGCATTGAAAATTTGCAGTTGTCCCTGATCAAGGCCCAGTCCCACATCGCCACGGGCAAGCTGGCCGAGGCCAAGAACGAGCTGGAGAGCCTCCTGGCCCAGCCGGACGTTCCGGCCAAAATGCGCCTGGAAGCGACCTACAGCCTCGGCGGCGTGCTCATGACCCTCTACAAGGACAGCGCAGCGGAACATTTCGACGAGATCAACAGCCTCTACAAGGAGGCGATGAACGCGGATCTGCGTTCCCCGGAACTGCCGCAGGCCCTGCTCAATCTCGGACTCCTGAACTTGCGCGTGGGCAACCTGCCGGAAGCCCAGGCTTATTTCGATCTGCTCAAGTCCAAGTATCCGGACGATCAGAACGTGCCCGCCATTGATTACTACTGGGGCGAATACTATTTCCGTCAAGGCGACTGGCAAGAGGCCGCCGACCGCTTCCAGGGCTTTATCGAGCGTTATCCCGAACAGGAACGCCTGGCCCGGCAGGCCGCCTTCCGTTTGGCCGAAGCCCTGAAGAACCTGGGGCTTTACGATCAGGCGTACCAGATCGTGGACTACATCGACAAACGCTGGCCCCAGGTCTTCGAGTCCAGTCCCGGCTTTCTCAAGCTCGCCGGAGACATCGAGTACCATCTCGGCAAGTACGACCAGGCCAAGAGTCATTACTGGACATACTACAACATCAATCCCAAGGCCGAAGCAGCGGACATCGCGCTCGCCCGCATAGGCGACGTGTTTCTCCAGCAGGGCGACGCGCAGGCAGCCCGCAGCATCTATGAGCGGACGGTGCAGGATTACCCGGATCTGGAAGGGGGGCTGGTGGCCAAGATGCGCCTCGCCGAGGAAGGCATCCACGATTCGCCCACCATGGTGGAAATGGTCACGGTTTTCGACCGTCCCTTCACGCTCCGGCCCAAGCAGGTCTACACCGAGATCGTGGACCAGCACCCTGAAAGCCCGCTTGCGCCCTTGGCGCTGCTCAAGCTCGGCATGTGGCACTTCTACCAGAAGGAATATCCGGATGCTCTCGCCGCGGCCCAGCGTCTGCTGGACGAGTATCCCCGCAGCCCGCTCACGGACCGCGCGCGCGAGCTGGGAAACCGGGCCTTTGCCCTGGCCGTGCCCCAGCTGCTGGATCAGGAGATGTATCAGGCCGTGGTGGATTATTGGGAAAAGTATCATTTCATCAACGATTCCTCCGACGACGAGAGCAACGCGACCCGCATCGGCGTGGCCAGGAGCTATGCGGCCCTGAACGACTACGAGAAGGCGCTCGACCTGCTGAAGCCGTTCCTGGGCGACAAGCAAGTGCCGGAATATTCGGAAATGGCCCTGGCCGTGGCCGCGGATATCTTTCTGAAGCAGAAGGCCTGGAACCGCATCAACGACCTTTCGACCCATGCGGAGCAGAATTGGGATCTCAGTCCGCGCGCCCGGCGGCTGCTGATGCACGCCAACGCCGTGGCCCTGGAAAACCTCGGGGAAACCCAGAAAAGCGCCCGGCTCTGGGCCCAGCTTGGAGCCGATGAAAACGTCGAACCTTTCATCCGTGCGGATTCATTGTACTACATGGCCAAGGAAGCCATGAAGCACGAGGACTTGCGCCGGGTTTTCGTGTATGCCCAGGAGGCGCTGTCCCTGCTGCTCTCGTCCAAGGGCTATCCGGAAAAGATCAAGGATTGCCTCTTGATGTCCATTTACGCAACGGAGCGGTCCGGACGCTACCGCCAGGCGCTGAAATGGGCTTTGGAATACGACAAATACGTGCCGGAAGATGATCCGGAGTGGGCGTCGCAGCGCTACAAGCTGGCCGAGCTCTACCGCAAATCCGGCTTCCCGGACGAGTGGGCGCGGGTCATGGGCGATTTGCGCGACAAGCAGCCGGACTCGCTCTACGGCAGGCTGGCGGCCACGGCCCTGGAAACGGACAAGCTGGAACAGCGCGCCCAGGAATACGCCCCCGTGCCCAACTAGCATCCGCGTCGAATCATCTGTTTGCAATCCGGCCTGTTGACCCTCGCGCCCGTTCGGGTATGATCAAGACAAAGTTGATTTCATGAGCCGGGGAGGTCGAGCTATGGTCAGGCAGCCCGTCGTTGCGGGGCAATTCTATCCGGGTGAGCCCGCAGCCCTCAATACCGAAGTGGAACGCTATCTGGCCCAGGCCGCTCCCCCCTCCGGTGGCGGGCGGCGAACCCTTTTGGCCATGGTCCCGCACGCCGGATACGTGTTTTCCGGCGGCGTCTGCGGCAAGACCCTGGGCGAGGCCCGCCTCTCGCGGACGCTGGTGCTCCTGGGGCCGAACCATACCGGACAGGGGGAACGTCTGGCCGTATGGCCGGAGGGAGCCTGGAACATCCCCGGAGGAAGTCTGGATGTGGACGGCGCCCTCGCCTCGGCCGTGCTGGAGCGGGTTCCCGGCATGCGCTCGGACGAGCAGGCCCATTCCCGCGAGCATTCCTTGGAAGTGGTCCTGCCGTTCCTGCGGTCGCTCAATCCGGAAACGCGCATTGTGCCCATTGCCGTGGCCGACCCTTCCCCGGATGTGCTTCTGCGGGCCGGGGCGGAACTCGGCAGGCTGCTTTCCGGTTGGGAGCAGCCTGTGTCCCTGGTGGTCAGCTCGGACATGAGCCATTACGTCAGCGACATTCGCGCCCGCGAACTGGACGAACAGGCCCTGGCGGCAGCCCTGAAGCTTGACGCCTTCGCCCTTTATGAAACGGTGCGCGGCCAGCGGATATCCATGTGCGGCGTGCTGCCCATGACCTTGGCCCTGGCCGCGGCCAAGGAGATGGGAGCGGCGTCCGCGCGGCTGGTCGCCTACACCACGTCCGGCGAGGTCACGCGCGACTTCGAGCAGGTCGTGGGCTATGCCGGGCTGCTCGCGGACTGAACCCCGCCTTGCTGTCCATCCCGAACCTGCGCAAGAACAGGGACGAAAAAAAGGGACGACCCCGTGAGAGGCCGTCCCTTTGTCATTCGTTGCGTGGACTCTAGCGTCTGCCGCGTCCGCCGTCACGTCCGCGACCGCCGTCGCGGCCTCCGGGACGCCGGTCGCCGCTGCCGGCCGGGCGCTTGAAGTCGTCCAGGTTGACCTCCTGTCCGGCCTGCTCCATGAGCCAAGCCTTGCGGGAGAGGCGGATGCGTCCGCCCGGCTCCAGGGAGATGACCTTGACGGTCACTTCCTGACCCAGCTGGAGGACGTCGCTGACGTTCTCGACGCGTTCCACATCGATCTGGGAGACGTGCAGCATGCCTTCCGCACCGGGCAGGATCTCCACCAGGGCGCCGACTTCGAGCAGCTTGCGCACGGTGCCGACGTAGTTGCGGCCCGGCACCGGGGTCTGGTCGTAGTAGAGGACCATCTCCTTGGCCTTTTCCAGGGACTCCTGGTTGGGCGCGAAGATCATCACGCGGCCGGAATCCTCGATGTCGATGTCGGCCTGGGTTTCGGCGGTGATGGCCTTGATGTTCTTGCCGCCGGGTCCGATCACGGAGCGGATCTTTTCCGGGTTGATGGTCAGCTCGCACATCTGGGGCGCATAGGCGGAAAGCTCGGCGCGCGGGGTGTCCAGGCACTGGGCCATCTCGCCGAGGATGTGCAGGCGGGCGTCGCGGGCCTGCGCAAGGGCGCGGCGCAGGACTTCCGAGGGGATGCCCGTGATCTTGATGTCCATCTGGATGGCGGTCACGCCGTCGCTGGTGCCGGCGCACTTGAAGTCCATGTCGCCCAGGGCGTCCTCGTCGCCGAGGATGTCCGTGAGCACGTAGAACTCGTCGCCTTCCTTGCACAGGCCCATGGCGATGCCGGCCACAGGGGCCTTGATGGGCACGCCCGCGTCCATGAGCGCCATGGTCGCGCCGCAGACGGAGGCCATGGAGGAGGAGCCGTTGGACTCCATGATCTCCGAAACCACGCGCAGGGTGAAGGGGAATTCCGCACCGGGCAGAACCGGGCTGATGGCCCGCTCGGCCAGAGCGCCGTGGCCGACCTCGCGGCGGCTGGGGCCGCGCAGCATGCGCGCTTCGCCGACGCAGTAGGGCGGGAAGTTGTAGTGGAGCATGAAGCTCTTGTTGATTTCACCGGTCAGCGTCTCGATGCGCTGCTCGTCGCGGGAGGAACCCAGGGTGGCGATGCAGCAGGCGCTGGTTTCGCCGCGGCGGAACAGGGCGGAGCCGTGGGTCATGGGCAGCAGTCCGACCTCGATGGAGAGCGGACGGACCGTGGTCAGGTCGCGGCCGTCGATGCGCAGGCCTTCCTCGACGATGCGCTTGCGGACGATCTTCTTCTCCAGCTTGCCCAGGGCGTCGCCGACCTGCTTGACCTTTTCGGGAGCGTCGGCCCATTTTTCGGCGGCGGCGAGCTTGACCTTTTCCTTGACCTTTTCCTTGGCGGCCTTGCGGGCCATCTTTTCGGAGGTGGTCAGCGCGGCCTTGAACTCGTCGGAAACGAGCTCCTCGACGAAGGAGGCGACTTCTTCATCCTCGACCGGAGCGACCGGTTCGATCTTGGGCTTGCCCACCAGGGAGCGCAGCTCGTCCTGGAGGTCGAAGAGCGGCTGGATCTGCTCGTGGCCCCATTCCAGGGCGTCGGCGATGAGCGATTCCGGCAGGAAGCGCGCGCCGCCTTCGACCATGACCACGGCGTCGCGGGTGGCCGCGAACACGAGGTTCAGGTCGGTGGAATCCTCCATGCCCTGGTAGGTCGGGTAGAGAACGAATTTCTTGTCCACGTAGGCCACGCGGGTTCCCACCACCGGGCCGAGGAAGGGCATGGGGGAGATCTGCAGGGCCGCGGAAGCGCCCGTCAGGGCCAGCACGTCGGGGTTGGTGCTCTTTCCGGCGGAAAGGACCGTGGCGATGATCTGGACCTCGTCGCGGAAGCCCTTCTGGAAGAGCGGGCGGATCGGGCGGTCGATGAGGCGGGAGACCAGGGTCTCGCGCTCGGACGGGCGGCCCACTTCGCGGCGGAAGTAGTTGCCCGGCACGCGGCCGGCCGCGTAGAGCATTTCCTGGTAGTTGCAGGTCAGGGGAAAGAATCCGCGGTCTTCGGCCAGGGGCTGGTTCACGGCGGTGACGAGCACCACGGTGTTGCCGGACTGGATCCAGACGGCGCCGCTGGCCTGATTGGCGAACTTGCCCGTTTCCAGGGTGATTTCCACGTTTCCGACCTTGGTGGTCAGAGATGTCTTGTCGAAAGGCTTGAGCATGGCTCCTCCTTCTTGGCGGTTGAACCGCCTGGTCCGGGAGCAGTAGCCGGCTTGGGGAAGAACTCCTGTCCGTGGACAGAAACGCTTTCCGCAGCCAACTAAAATGCCTCCCGGAACAGGGCGAATACATGTCGGGGGAGAGGGCACGGTGCCCCCTCCCCCGCAGAGACAAAGTCTCCCTACTTGCGCAGACCCAGTCGCTGGATCAGCTCACGGTAGCGCTGGATGTCCTTGTTCTTGAGATAGTTCAAGAGCTTGCGGCGCTGGCCGACGAGCTTGAGCAGGCCCGTGCGGGAGTGGAAGTCCTTCTTGTGCGTCTTGAAGTGCTCGGTCAGGTAGTTGATCCGCTCGGTGAGCAGGGCGACCTGAACTTCGGGAGAGCCGGTGTCTCCCTCGTGACGCTTGTAATCCTCGATGATCTTGTTCTTGTCCTGAGTATCCAGTACCACAGCCATTACCTCCTGTCTTGAAGTGACTTGCGTCCATCGTCACCCGCGCCGAATGGCGTCAGGCCCAAAGTCCCCGGAGAATCGCCCATTTGGGTGCTCCGTCCTTGAGCGTTGCTTCGACCAGGGCGAGCGGCTCGCCGTCGGGGCCGAGCAGCATGGCCTTCTGGCCGGGCGTTCCGGAAAGCAGCTTTCCGGGAACGTCAACCACGGGAAGCCAGGTTCCGTTCCTGACAAGTGCCGCGAGGGCTTCCGTCAGTCGGAACTTGGCCCAGTGGGGGAGCGTGTCGGCCAGGGGAATGACCTTTTCGCCGAAGCGCTCCGGTTCGCTCAGGACGTCTTCCAGGCTGTGCGCCTGGTCGAGCCCGAATGGACTGCTCTCTTCCCGGATCAGGCTCGTGAGCGCCGCTCCGCATCCAAATCGCATCCCCAAGCTGTGGACCAGGGAGCGTACATAAGTGCCCGTAGAGCACCGGACGCGGAATTTCGCCACGGGAAGGGCGATGTCCAGCAATTCAGCCGCAAAAATGGTCACCGGTTTGGTTTTCACCGGAACCTCCTCCCCCGCACGTGCGAGCGAGTAGAGCGGCTTGCCGTTATGTTTAGCCGCCGAATAGGCGGGAACATCCTGTTCTGTCAAGTCCCGCCAGGCGGCAACCGCCTTGCGGACTTCCTCCGGAGCGACTCCGACCTCGCGTTCTTCAAGGATTTCTCCTTGAATATCGTACGTGTCGGTCGTGATTCCCAGGCGCATTTCCCCGACGTAGGTTTTGGAATCCTCGCTGAGGTAGGCGGCCAGCTTGGTCCCCTGGCCCAGAAGCACGAGCAGAACGCCGCTCGCCAGCGGATCCAGCGTGCCCGCGTGGCCGATCTTGAACTGGCCGAGCTTGCGCTTGATGTCCGTGAGGCAGCCTGCCGACGTCGGGCCGGAAGGCTTGTCCAGCACGAGCAGGCCGTCGAGCTGGCGCGGGTCGCGTTTCGGTTTTCTGCCCATCAGTCCTTCTTTCCCAAAACCTGGGCCACGCTGTCCACCAAAATCCGGGTGGCCGTGTCCAGCGGGCCGGAAATGTTGCCGCCGGCGGCGTTCTTGTGGCCTCCGCCGCCCAGGAGCGCGGCCACTCCCTGAATATCGTCGCTGCCGTTGGAGCGCAGGCTGAACTTCCAGTAGTCGGGTTCGTCCTCGCGCAGAATGGCCGAGACGCGCACGCCGCGCAGGCTGCGCACGAAGTTCACCAGCCCGTCGCAGTCGTCGGCGTTGGTTCCGGTGCGGCGCTGGGTTTCCAGGTCGGCGACCACAAGGCCCATCTCGCCGTCCAGGTGCATGCTCAGGGTCGAGAGCACCTGGGAAAGCAGGTTCAGGCGCTGGGGCGTCCACTGGTTGATGATCTTGGGGTTGATCACGCCGGGCTTGATGCCCTGGCGGTACAGCTTGGCCGTCAGTTCCAGGGTTTCCGGCTTGGTGCTGCCGTAGGTGAAGAACCCCGTGTCCGTGGCCACGGCCAGGTACACGGCCTCGCCCAGGGGGCCGCTCAGTTCCAGTCCCAGTTCCTCGGCCAGTTCTCCGATCATGGCGCCCACCGCCGGATAGGCGATGTCCACCCAGTTCAGCGCGCCGAAGCCGGGGTTGCTGAGGTGGTGGTCGATGTTCACGGTATGCGCGGTGTCGAGGGCGGCCATGAGCGGCTCGCCCACGCGCGCAAGCGCGCCGCAGTCGATCACGAAGGTCCAGGCGGGCAGGGGCGAGGGCAGCTCGTTCGTCAGCGGGGCCGGGAGCTGCACCCAGTCGAGGGAGTGGGGCAGCTCGGAAACGTTGTAGAGCGTGAAGCGCTTGCCCAGTTGCTGAAATATCCAGCCCAGGGCCGCGGTGCTGCCGATGGCGTCGCCGTCGGGGTTGACGTGGGCGGACACCAGAAAATCGTCGTTCTGGCGGATGAGATCAGCTATTTGCCGGACCGGGCTTTCCATAGATCATGTCCTCGAGGAACTGGTCGCGCGAAAAGCGCAACTGGGGGATGTATTTGAGCTTCAGGCGACGCCCCAGGCTGGAGCGCAGAAAGCCCGCCGCATGTTCCAGCGCGGCCTGGACCTCGGCTTCCCGTTCCGGGCCGCCGCTCATGGTGTAGAGCACTTCCGCGATCTTCAGGTCGCGGTTCATGCGCACGCCGCTGATGGTCACCAGCTCCAGGCGCGGATCCTGGATGTCTTCCAGGAGCAGCGTGCCGATTTCCTGCTGAATCTGGTCTGAAAGGCGGATGGACCGCCGGGATGAGGACGTTTTCATCGCTCAAAGGCCTCGTTGTTGTCGGCGTCAGTCGCCGGAGAAAACTTCGGTTTCGCAGCGCACCAGTTCCGCGGGGGAGATGGCTTCGACCATGGCCAGAGCCTTGGCCAGCCGGCTCTCGACCTTGCGCGTTTCGTTGGCCACGGTGACCACGGCCAGCACGAGCCGCTTGTGCGCGTCCAGAGCGTCGACCTCGGAAACAGCCACGTTGAACTTGTTGCGAAGCTTTTGCTTCAGGCTCAGCGAGACCTTGCGCTTGCCCTTGAGGGAGTCGTTGCCGTGCAGCACGAACTCCAGGCTGAGTACGCCGATGATCATCGCCGCGCGCCTCCGCAGGGGGCTCCCCTGAAAACGTTTGCGCCGCCCGCCGCCGGAAAGGGCCGCAGGGCGGATCGCCGTGCCTTCGGGAGGGGGCGGGAGGGCTTGTCGCAAGCCCTCCCCGCATCCCTTCCGAGATGTCTAGTCGATGGTCCTGGCGACCTCGCGTTCTTCGAACGCCTCGATGATGTCGCCGACCTTGATGTCGTTGTATCGTTCCAGGCCCACGCCGCACTCGAAGTTCTTGGCCACTTCCTTGGCGTCGTCCTTGAAGCGCTTCAGCGAAGAGAGGGCGCCGGTGTAGATGACCACGCCGTCGCGCAGCAGGCGGACCTTGGCGTTGCGGGTCAGCTTGCCGTCGATGACGTAGCAGCCCGCCACGGTGCCGACCTTGGGCACGCTGAAGGTGTCGCGCACCTCGGCCTGGCCGAGGTAGTCCTCGACGGTGTCGGGCGTGAGCATGCCGCTCATGGCGTCCTTCACCTCGCCGGTGAGCTTGTAGATGATGTCGTAGAAGCGGATCTCGACCTTCTCCTGCTCGGCGATCTCCTTCAGGCGCGCTTCGGGCCGCACGTTGAAGCCGATGATGATGGCGTCGGACGCGGAAGCGAGCAGAATGTCGGATTCGGTGATGGCGCCGGTGCCGCCGTGGCGCACCTGGACCTTGACTTCTTCCGTGGAGAGCTTGTTCAGGGCCTCGGTCACGGCTTCCAGGGAACCCTGCACGTCGGCCTTGACGATCAGGTTCAGATCTTGGGCCGCGTCTTCCGGCCTGGAGGCCAGGAAGGATTCCAGGGTGACCTTGGCCTTGCCCGCCAGTTCCTTGTCGCGGTGCTTGCCCGCGCGGGTGGAGGCGATGCGCTTGGCGACCTTGTCGTCCGCGACCACGGCGAATTCGTCGCCCGCTTCGGCAATGGTGTCGAAGCCCTGGATCTCGACCGGGATGGCCGGACCGGCTTCCTCGATCTTGATGCCCTGGTCGGTGAACATGGCGCGGACCTTGCCGTGAACCATGCCGCAGACGAAGGAATCGCCCTGGCGGATGGTGCCTTCCTTGATGAGGACCGTGCCCACGGGGCCGCGTCCCTTGTCCAGCTTGGCTTCGACCACGTGGCCTCGGCCCGGCTTGTCCGGGTTGGCCTGGAGCGTGAGCACTTCGGCCTGGAGCAGAATCATTTCGAGCAGTTCGTCGAGACCGATGCGCTGCTTGGCCGAGACGTTGGCGAAGATGGTGTCGCCGCCCCAGTCCTCGGACACGAGACCCAGGTCGGAGAGTTCGCGCATGACGCGCTCGGGGTTCGCGCCTTCCTTGTCGATCTTGTTCACCGCCACCACGATGGGCACCTGGGCCGCCTTGGCGTGGCTCACTGCCTCGCGGGTCTGGTCCATGACGCCGTCGTCCGCGGCGACCACGAGGACAACGATGTCCGTGACCTGGGCGCCGCGCTTGCGCATGGTGGTGAAGGCTTCGTGGCCGGGGGTGTCCAGGAAGACGATGTCGCCGCGGCCGGTTTTGACGTGGTAGGCGCCGATGTGCTGGGTGATGCCGCCCGCCTCGCCGTCCGTCACGTTGGTCTTGCGGATGGCGTCGAGCAGGGAGGTCTTGCCGTGGTCGACGTGGCCCATGATGGTCACGACAGGGGGACGCGGCTTGAGCTCCTCAGGCGAGTCCACTTCGGTGGGAAGCAGGAATTCCTGCTCGTCGAAGGCCACGTTCTCCACCTCGTATCCGAACTCGCTGGCCAGCACCTGGGCCGTGTCGAAGTCGAGGGACTGGTTGATGGTGGCCATCACGCCGAGTCCGAAGAGGGTCTTGATCAGATCCTGGGCCTTGACGCCCATCTGCTTGGCCATGTCGGAAAGGCGCACGGTGTCGTCCACGCGCAGCTTGCGCTTGGCCGCCTTGAGGGGCTGCGTGGATTTGGGCAGCACGGGCTCGGCCTGGCGGCGGCCCTTCTTGCGCTTGCCGCGTCCGCCGAAATTGCTGTCGCCGGGAGCGTCCGCGCCCTTCTTGCCGCGCGGGCCGTCGTCGAATTTCTTGAACTCGACGGTGCGGCGGTCCTTCTTCTTCTTGCGCTTGGGCGCATCGTCGGAAGGCGGCATCGGATTGCCGGGATCCGGCTCGGAGGACGGCTCGGGCGTGGGCGGGAGGAATTTTTCACGAGCTTCGCGCAGGGCGGCCTGGCGCGCCACCTCGGCGGGATCGGGCCGGGAGATGATGCGCACGGTGGGCGCTTCCTGCACGGGGCGCTTTTTCTTCTTCTTGGCCTGCTTGTCGCCGGGCTTGGCCTTCTTGGGCTGGCGATCCTCGGAATCGGCGGCCTCGGGAGCCTCGGCGGACTGCTCCGCCTGGGGCGCTTCGGGCTCGGTCTGCTTCTGGGGCTCGATGGGCTGTTCGACCTCGGCAGCGGGCGCGGAAGTTTCCGATTCGGGCTCGGCCTGGGGGGCGACCGGCTCGGGATCGGCTTCGGCTGCGGGCTGTTCGGGTGCGGGCTTGGCCGCGATCTCGTCCTCAGGGCGCGAAATGATGCGGGCCGCCGGCGTTTCCGCCGGGGCTTGCCGCCGCTTGGCGGATTTTTTCTGCGCGGGGCGTTCGACGGGTCGTTCCGGCTCCTCGTCGGTCGGGAGGTCGGCGGGAGCGTCCTCGGCAGCCGCGTCCTCCTGCTGGCGGGGGGCGACGGGAGCGGCCGCTTCGATCTCGGCTTCGGTTTCCGTTTCCTCGACCTCGGCTTCCTCGGTCCCGACGGCTTCCTCGGTCTCTTCCTGGGCGCGGGAGCGGCTGCGACGCCGACGGCGCACGATCACTCCGGGCTGCACCTCGCGGCGCACGACCTCGGTCTTCGGACCCTCTTCGGTCTTCAGCGAGGCGCGGAGTTTGTCCACGTCTTCGGGATCAATGGCGCTCATATGGCTCTTGACCTGAACGTCCAGCTCTCGAAGGCGTTGGAGAATATCTTTGTTGCTGACGCCGAGCTCGGCCGCCAGGTCTTTCACTCTGTAGGTTTCCGCCATTGCTTTCCCCCCTTGGGATGCTTCCGCAGACCGAATTTTTCAAACCGTTTCCTGCACGCTTCATCCGAGCAGACATATATCCCACGCCCCGGAAGAACCTGGGCGGGATCACATACCAACTGCCCCGAACCATCGCGCACATGGCGCAAAAGCTCCCGCTTGGGCAGTTTGCGGCGACACAGCACGCAGGTGCGCAGAGGCACGTGCGCTTTGCCGCCTTCGACGTTGTCGCGGACCATGCGGTCCTTATTCACCGCTCTCGGACTTTTCGACTTCCTCGCCGGAAGCCTCGTCCGCCGAAGCATCATCCGGGGATTCTCCGCCCTCAGGCGCATCGCCCTCGGCAGTCTCCTCGGCTTCGGCGCTGTCCGCCGGAGCGGTCTGCTCTTCCTCTTCCGACTCGGTCTGCCCGTTGGCCGGATTGAGTCCGAGCATGTTGATGGCCGCGCGCAGGTCCGCAATGCGGGATTCGTCCATGCCGTTCACGGTGAGCATTTCCTCGTCCGTGGCCAGGGCAAGGCCCTCGGTGGTTTCGAATCCGGCGGCCAGGAAAGCCTCCACGCTGACTTCGGCGACGCTGGCCAGCTGGTCCAGGCCCTTGCGCGCGGCGTTGAGCTCGCCGTAGCGGCTTTCCGTGAAAATGTCTATTTTCCAGCCCAGCAGCCGGGACGCGAGCTTGACGTTCTGCCCCTTGCGGCCGATGGCCAGGGTCAGCTGATCGTCGGGAACGACCACTTCCAGGACTTCGTCCTCGTCGTCCACGGTGATCCGGCTGATCGTGGCCGGGGAAAGGGCGTTCCTGGCGTACATGACGATGTCCGGGCTCCAGACCACGATGTCGATGCGCTCGCCGCGCAGCTCTTGGACCACGTTCTGGATGCGCGAGCCGCGAATGCCGACGCAGGCGCCCACGGGATCCACGTCGCGGTCGCGGGAGTTGACGGCCACCTTGGCGCGCAGGCCCGGATCGCGGGCAACGCCCATGATCTTGACCGTGCCGTCGGCCACCTCGGGCACTTCGCGGTGGAAGAGGGCGGCCATGTAGTTCGGGTGCGAGCGGGAAATGAGCACCTGCGGTCCGCGCGATTCCTTCTGCACGTCGATGATGTAGCCCTGGACGCGGTCGCCGCGCTTGTAGCGCTCGCGGGGAATCTGCTCGTCCTTGGGCAGCAGGGCCTCGGTGCGGCCGAGGTTGATGATCCAGCCGGTGCGGTCGCGGCGCTGGATGATGCCGCCCACGATCTCGCCCACGCGGTCCTTGTATTCCTCGAAGATGATCTCCTGCTCCGCGTCGCGCATGCGCTGGATGATCACCTGCTTGGCGGACTGGGCCGCGATGCGCCCCAGATCCTCGATCTTGAGCTTGAAGCCCATCTCGTCGTCCAGCCGGACGCCGGGATCGTGCTGCTGCGCTTCCTCGAGGATGATTTCCGAAATCTCGTCGTGCACCTCGTCGACGACCACCTTGAACTGATAGACCTCGATTTCGCCGAGATCCTCATTGAAGGTGACTTCGATGTCCATGGCGTCGCCATACTTGCGGGCCACGGCGGAGCGCACGGCTTCTTCAAGGGTGTCGATCAAGAGATCGCGGTCGATGCCGCGGTCCTTGCTGATCTGATCGATGGCTTTCTTCAGTTCCGACATGGTGCAACCTCCGCCTCCCGGAACGGCCGGAAGGGCTGGGAAATTAGAATTCGTGGACCAGGCGGGCCGACTTGACCCACTGCCACTCGATGCGCATCTGCGCGCCGTTTTCCTCAAGCTCGAACTCGCCGTCGCCGATCTGGACGAGCCGCCCCTTGATCTTCCGCCGCTCGTTGACCAGCTCGGTGAGCTCCACGGCGACGGTGCGGTCGATAAAGCCGCGCATCTGCTCCAGGTGGAAGAACCTGCGCTCCAGGCCGGGAGAGGAAACCTCCAGCGTGTAGGAGCTGGGGACCACGTCCTCCATCTCCAGGACCACGCCCAGGTCGCGGCTGACTTTGGCGCAGTCGTCCACGTTCACCCCGTCGTCGGCGTCGATGAATACGGAAACAACGGTCTTGTTGCCGGCCGCCGGAGCCAGCAGACCCCAGAGACGGTAGCCGAGGGCTTCGATCTGCGGCTCGGCAAGTGCGTAGAGTTTTTCTTCCAGTCGTGTGCGCTTCATGAAAATCGCCTGGTTATATAAGTTTCCGCCGATCCATAAATAAAAAAGTGGACCCTAAGGCCCACCCCGATGATCAAGCCCTTGTGGCTTGGGCGGAATTTCCCTCTTGAGCCTTGGAGCGGGTGACGGGGGTCGAACCCGCGACACCGAGCTTGGGAAGCTCGTACTCTGCCAGCTGAGCTACACCCGCTCATCCGCACCGGGGAGTGCCCCCTGTGCGAACAAAACCTTTTAGGCGGGAGCTTGAAGCTTGTCAACCGTTATTTGCGGAGCGAAACGACAGGAGCGCCGTTATGCCCGCGCATGCGCCTCAGCGGCGGGTCAGCGCGAGCAGGCGGGAGCTGGTCAGGGGCAGAGGAGCCTCGAAGCGCAGGGTCACGTCCTGTCCCTGCACGTGCATGACCCGCGTGGGGATCGTCTCGAAGTCCGTGCTCTCCAGGAATTGAGGGTGCAGGGCGACGCTGTCGCCGCGCCGGAGCAGCGCCTCGCTGCTGGTGTCCTTGTCGGTCAGCAGCACGAGCCGCGCGGATGTGGCCGAGATGTCCACGAGGCTGGCGCGGTTGCTGCCTCGCGAATCGGCTTCGATGCGACAGCCGTGTCCGTAGCAGATGGCCTTGAAGACGTTCTTGGGTCGGATGTGCATGGCGGTCCTCCGTCCGTTCCTGCATACGCCTGCGGGGCGGGCCGGATCATTTCCGCGACGCGACGGAACGGTAAAGAAACGGTTACGGGCCGGGCCGATTCGTTGGACCGGATGTTGCATCTGCTTTGCTCGAAGAGGAGGTGATCCCATGCGGGACAGCATGATGAACGCCATGTTCGGCGCTATGTCGAATGAAATCAGGATGAACCAGATCGCCAACAATTTGGCGAACGTCAACACCACTGCGTACAAGCGGGACAAGGTGGCCTTTCACGACACCTTTCTCCGTTTCGCCCACGACTACATGGTCGATGCGCGTCCGTCGCTGCGGGACAAGGACATGTGGCCCAAGGCCGACCTGATGGCCAAGCCGCGTCTCTCGGACCAGAAGACGGACTTCAGTCAGGGGAGCCTTCAGATGACCGGAAACCCGCTCGACCTGGCGCTTTCCGGCGACGGCTTCTTCCGCGTGCGCACTCCGGACGGGGACTACATGACGCGCAACGGCAGCTTCCGGCTCAGTTCCGAGGGTACGCTGGTGACGGAGCAGGGCTTCGAGGTGCTCGGCAACGGCGGCCCCATCACCATCCCGGCCGGAACAGCCGCCGTGACCGTGGATTCCGCGGGACAGATCCGCGCGGACAACCAGGTGGTCGGCGAGCTGGAACTGGTGGCCGTGGACGACCTGCGGCAGCTCCAGAAGATCGGCAACAACCTTTTCCAACTCGACCCCAAGGGGACGGCCGCCGAGATTCCGCCGGAGGATCTCACCGTGGAGCAGGGGTTTCTTGAAAAGCCCAACGTGGAGGTCGTCACCGAGATGGTGGACATGATCGAAACCCAGCGCGCTCATCAGATGTATACCAAAATGATGCAGGGCACGGGCGAGATCGATGAAAAATTGATCAACACGGTCGGCCGCGCCAACTCGTAAGCGGCAGGAGGTTATCTATTATGATGCGCTCGCTTTGGACGGCGGCCACAGGCATGGTGGCGCAGCAGACGCACATCGACGTGCTCTCGAACAACCTGGCCAACGTGAACACCACGGGCTTCAAGAAGAGCCGGGCCGAGTTCGAGGATCTGATGTATCAGACCCTGCGCATGGCAGGAACCATCAACGAGGGCGGCAACCGCATCCCCACCGGCATCCAGGTGGGCATGGGCGTGCGTCCCGTGACCGTGCACAAGTTCTTCACCGAGGGAAACCTCCAGAACACGGGCAACCCCCTGGACATCGCCATCGAGGGCGAAGGGTTCTTCCTCGTGGACCGCAACGGCGAGGACGTCTACACGCGCGCCGGCTCGTTCAAGCTGGACAACGACGGCCGCGTGGTCACGCCCCAGGGCTACCCGCTCCAGCCCGAATTCACCGTGCCCGCGGACACGGTCAGCGTCGCCGTGACCGAGGACGGCCACATCGCGGCCCTGGACAGCTCCGGGGCGGAACTCGCCTCGGCGGACATCCAGATCTACAACTTCATCAACCCCGCCGGGCTGAACGCCGTAGGCCGCAACCTCTACAAGGAAACCGAGGCCTCCGGGGCGGCCACCGCCGGAACTCCCGGCGATACCAACTTCGGCACCCTGGCCCAGGGATTCCTGGAAGGCTCCAACGTGGAGATGGTCGACGAAATGGTCGGCCTGATCATCGGCCAGCGCGCCTATGAAGTGAACTCCAAGGCCATCACCACCTCGGACGCCATGCTTCAGACGGCCATCAACGTGAAGCGCTAGGCGCGCAAAGGCAGAATGGAGGAAGAAGATGAGACGCAACAGCGCGAGAATAGCCAGAATGGGACGGACCGGCCCCGCCGTGATCCTGCTGCTCCTGGCCGCCGCGGTGCTGGCGTTGGCTTTGCTGCCCGGCGGCGCGGACGCCGCCGGCGAGCCCGGCTGGAGCCTGCGCATCCGCGAGGCCGCCTGCGTGGAGTCCGAGCGCGTGCTCCTGGGCGACATCGCCGAGCCGGTCGGCCCGGTCCGCCCGGAGGTCTGGAGGGAACTGGCCGTGCGGCCACTTTGGAAGTCGCCGGAATACACCGGACGCCAGCAGGCTCTGCCGAGAGAGCAGATCGCCAAGATGCTCGCCTACTACGTTCCCGAAGTGGCCGATTCCTGCGTGCTGCCGGGCAGGCTCGTGGTTCAGAAGGGCGGGCGCGTCTTCGAGCGTCGTGCCCTGGAACGGCTCGTTGTCGATTTTCTGACGCCCAAGGCCGCGAGCCTCGGCGGCGAACCGGAAATCAAGGACATCCGTCTGCCTTCCTTCCTGTTTCTCGACGATGCCTTCGACCAGGTCGAAGTGGCCCTGAACAACGATCTGAAGCCGGGCCGGGTGAACATGCTCATCCGGGCCGTGGCCAAGGACGGCAGGATCACCCGCCGCGTGGCCACCAGCGCCTTCGTGAATCTCTGGAAGGCCGTGCCCTGCGCGGCCAAGCCCATCAACAGGCTCGAATCCGTGACCCCGGACAAGGTCATGTTCATGCGCAAGAATCTCGCCTACCTGGGCGAGGTCTGGGACGGAAAGTCCGGACCTTACCGCATGAACCGTTCCGTGGGCACGGGCCAGCCGCTGGAGATGGAGTTTCTTGACGGAGAACCCATGGTATCCAAGGGAGATACCGTCAATCTGGTCTATCGCGGCCCGCGCATCACCCTGGCCGTGAAGGCCGAGGCCCTGGCCGACGGCGACCAGGGGCAGACCGTTGAGGTCCGAAACCTGCAAAGCAAGAAGACGGTCCTGGCCACGGTGGTGGACCGCAATACCGTGTCGGTCAGATAGGGGAGAAGGACAATGAGACGTTTCATCGAGCGCATCGCGCTTCCGGCGCTTCTGGCGGGCTTCGTGGCGCTGCTGCTCGGCGGCTGCGCCGCCAAGAGCGAGCCCACGCCCATGCCGATCCTCACCGAACCGGCCTACGAGGAACCGGAACCCCTGGACAACCCCGGCTCCCTGTTCACCGAGAACACGGCGGAATTCCTCTACGAGGACAACCGCGCCAACCGCGTGGGCGACATCGTCATGGTCGTGGTTTCCGAGGTGGCCGACGCCAGCTCCAAGGCGGACACCACCTCCGACCGGACCACCACGAACCAGTACGGCATCACGGCCGCGCCGGACAAGGGCACCCTGCTCGGCGGAGCCATGGACAGCCTGGGCCTGACTCCGAGCCTGGCCATCGAGTCGGACAACGCCAACACCTTCGAGGGCAAGGGGGAAACCACCCGCAACACCACGCTCACCGCCACGGTGGCTTCCCGCGTGGTGCGGATGCTTCCCGGCCGGGTCATGCAGGTGGAAGGCGCGCGCCGGGTCCGCGTGAACAACGAGACGCAGATTCTGGTGGTGCGCGGCCTGGTGCGCGCCCGCGACATCCAGTCGGACAACTCGGTGCCGTCGAGTTCCCTGGCCGAAGCCCAGATCGAGCTCTACGGCGAGGGCGTGCTGGCGGACAAGCAGCGTCCCGGCTGGCTGACCCGTATTCTCGACAACGTGTGGCCTTTCTAGGTTTTTTCGCGCAAGGAGGCGCAATCTCATGATCAGCGAACGCTACCACCGCAAGCCGCCTTTCCAGGCCTGGGACAAGGTCGTCTCCGCCGCCATCGCGGCCCTGATTCTGCTGGTGGTGCTGGCAGAAGCCGCCTCGGCGGTGAGGCTCAAGGACATTTCCTCCATCAGCGGCATGCGCGACAACGAACTGGTGGGCTACGGCCTCGTGGTCGGCCTTTCCGGCACGGGCGACGGAACCAACTCCAATTTCACCATCACCTCCATGCGCAACATGCTCGACAAGATGGGGGTCGAGGTCAACGCGGACAACCTGCGGCCCAAGAACGTGGCCGCGGTCATGGTCACGGCCAAGATGCCCGTCACGGCCCGTCCCGGCTCCCCCCTGGACGTGACCGTCTCCTCCATCGGCGACTCCAAGAGCCTGCTCGGCGGCATGCTGCTGATCACCCCGCTCAAGGGACTGGACGGCAAGGTCTATGCCGTGGCCCAGGGATCGCTGACGCTCGGCGGATACACCGTTTCCGGCAACGCGGCCACGGCCCAGCAGAACATCGCCACAGTGGGCCGCATTCCCAGCGGGGCCATCGTGGAGCGCGAGGTTCCCTTCCGCTTCAACGAGCAGACCTCCCTGACCATCAATCTCTCGGTCCAGGATTTCGGCACGGCCATGCAGGTGGTCAACCGCATCAACGCGTCCCTGGGCGGACCTTTCGCCAGCGCACGCGACGCCTCCACCGTGCACCTGGAGGTTCCGCAGAAGTACCAGGGCAACATGGTCCCGCTGATGGCCTCCCTGGAAAATCTGGACATTTCCCCGGACAGCAAGGCCCGCGTCGTGGTGGACGAGAAGACCGGCACCATAGTGCTCGGCAACGACGTGCGCCTCTCCCGCGTGGCCGTGGCCCACGGCAACCTGCAAATCGTGATCTCGGAATCCCAGCAGGTCAGCCAGCCCGGCCCCTTTGCGGAAAACGCGCAGACCGTGGTCACCCCCCAGACAGACATCGGCATCACTTCGCAGAACAACCGCCTGATGCTCATGGAGGGCGCGACCCTTCAGGAGCTGGTGGACGGGCTGAACGCCATCGGCGCCTCCCCGCGCGACCTGATCTCCATCATCAGGACGCTCAAGGCCGCGGGCGCGCTCTACGCGGACCTGGAGGTCATCTAACATGACGGGCATCGGAGACATCGCGGCCATGGACGTGCAGATGGCCAACGCAAAGGCCAGCGACCAGGAACTCATCCGCTACAAGCAGCGCATGGACAGCCTCAAGCAGCGGCTTCAGGGCGCTCCGGACAAGGAACAGCAGCTCCAGAAGGCCTGCCGCGACTTCGAGGCCGTGTTCATCGGCAAGCTCTGGGAGCAGATGCGCAAGACCGTGCCCAAGGGAGAAATGCACTCGCAGCAGGAAGACATGTATCTCTCCATGTTCGACCGGGCCTTTTCGGAACAAATGGCGGATTCCGGCGGCATCGGCCTCTCCAAGATGCTTTACGACCAGCTCGCTGCCCGGCTCAAGACGACGAGCGGAGAGACGCTGCCCGGCAACGCCGAGATCAAGCCTCTGGCGCGCAACGGCAAGCCCGACATCAAGACCCTGGAAGAGGCCGCCCTCGACACGCGCCTCGACCGCGGGCCGGAACCGGCCACGCCTCCCGAAACATCGGCCCCCCTGGAAGCGGGGGAAATGTCCGTGGGCGGCGGCGAAGCCCCTGCGGACGCGGGCGTCAAGCAAGGCGAAACCTCCGCTGCCGGCCTGGGCTCCCTGAGCCAGGCCGAGGTCGATTCGCGGCTCGACCGCCTGGCGCGGGACATCGGCATGCGCCGGACTGCGAATCCTGGCCGGATACTTGCACATTACAAGTGAAGCTCCCTCCGGCCGCTTGTGCGGTTGGGTGAAATAAGCTTTTACGACAGTATGTTAAAAAGGTTCGGGGAAAATCATGTTGCATCGGCTTAAGGAAAATTTAGCCCGCCAGGGAAAGGCCATGCTCCTTCTGCACGTTCTGCTGGAGGAAGAATTTTCCCGTCTCCAGGACCGTGATTCGCGCGGCGTCTCCCCGCTGGAATTGTCCATCCAGGAACTCATGCGCCAGCTCATGCGCGAGCGTGAGGATCTTTCCCGCACGGTGGGAATCCTCTCGGAAGGCAAGGCCCGGAAGGTTCGTGAACTCCTGCCGCTGCTCGCGGCGGAAGATCGGGCCGGGATCGAGGCGCAGCTCAAGACCCTGGACGACGACGAGCAGCGCTGCGCCAGACAGGCCTCCCGCAACCAGCAGCTCGCCCTGGCCCTTTTCGAGCAGAGCAGCAAGCTGCTCAACTACATGCACTCCAAGCTCAAGCCTACGCGCGTCGAGGGTTACTCCGCGAGAGGGCGCTATGCCTCCAAGCCCGGTGAATCGCGACTGGTGCGGGGGACGCTGTAATGTTCGGAGCCAATTCCATTCTGGACATGGGCCGTTGGGCCTTGTTCGCCTCGCAGGCGCAGCTCCAGGTTTCCGGCGAGAACATCGCCAACGTGAACACCGTGGGCTACTCCCGCCGCAGCGTGCGTTTGGAAGAAGGCATCAGCATCGATTACAGGCCGGGGCAGATGGGCACGGGCGTCCGCGCCGCCGAGGTCGTGCGCCACTTCGACAAGTTCGTGGAGACGCAGTACCTGGAGCAGGCCACCATGCGCGACCGCTGGGGCACGCTCCATTCCTCCCTCCAGACCGTCGAGACGCTCTTCAACGAGGCCAACGGCGTGGGCATCAGCGACTCCATTTCCGGGTTCTTCAATTCCTGGAACGACCTTTCCCAGCGGGCCGACGACTACGGCACCAGAAGCGACCTTTTGGAGAAGTCCCTGACCCTGACCTCGACCCTGCATACCGCGAACAGCAACCTCGAGCAGATGCAGCAGCGGATCGAGGAACTCATCACCAACGATGTGACCAACGCGAACACGATCATCCAGAAGATCGCGGATACGAACAGGAACATCAACATCCACGAGAACCTCGGCCAGAACGCGCCCAACAGCCTCTACGACGAGCGCGCCCAGCTCGTGCGCGATCTCAGCGGCATCATCGACGTCTACACCCTGGACAAGGGCAGCGGGGATTTCGCCGTGCTGACCAAGGGCGGCCAGACCCTGGTGGACGGCTACGAACATTTCGCTCTCGAATTCGGCGCGCCCCAGACCGTCAAGCAGGTCCAGGAAGGCTCCAATTTCGACGGCACGGCCTATTTCACGGGCAACGACAATTACGAGTACACGCTCGAAGTGCTCTCGGACGGCGTGGTGGGCAGCGCGGCAACGCCCAACGTGGCCACGTTCCGCGTCTCCCTGGACGGCGGGGCCACCTGGCTCCAGGACGAGGACGGCTCGACCAAGATTTTCGAGGCCAGGCCATACGGCCAGGAAGTGGCGGCCAACGACCTGGGCATCTATTTCGGCGCCACGAGCAACGCGCGGACCATGCCCGTCAACCAGATGAAGACGGGCGACACCTTCACGATCATCCCGCAGCGGGGACTCTACTGGGTGCAGAACACCTCCCACAAGGAGAACATCACCCCGATCATCCGCTTTACGGGCATGGACGAGGAGCAGCGCACCACGGGCGGCAGCCTCGCGGCCTACTTCAACTTCCGCGACGCCTACGTGGGCAAGTATCGCGACAAGCTCGACGCGTTCGCCGAAGCCACGATCTGGGAGGTCAACCGCAGGCACAGCCAGGGAGCCGGGCTGGAAAAGTTCACCTACGTGGACGGCACCTACGCCGTGGACGATCCGAACCGCGCCCTGGGCAGCGACTCCTCCGGCCTCTACTTCGGCAGCAAGCTCGAATCCGGCAGCGTGATGGTCTACGTCTACAACAAGGACACCGGGCTTCTGGCTTCCAGCGCGGCCCTGGACTTCTCCGACGCTCCGGGCCAGCAGAATTTCGATCCCGACACGCACAGCCTCAACGACGTGGCCGACGCCTACAACCGCAGTTTCGGCGACCATCTCACGGCCAGCGTGGTCAACAACCGCCTGCGCATCGAGGCCAAGGACGGCAAGGAATTTCTCTTCGGCGCGGACACGGCCGGATTGAACGCGGCCCTGGGCGTGAACACCTTCTTTACCGGAACCGATGCCGGGAACATGGAGGTCAACGTCAGGGTCGCCGGGGACCAGGATTTCCTCTGCGCCGGGCACGTCAACGGAGCCGGCGAGATGAACGCCGGGGACAACTCCACGGCCATGGCCATGGTGGCCCTCCAAGACACGGACGTCAGCATCTATACGGTGCAGGAAGGCCGCACCAGCCAGTCCCTGCTCGACTACTACAACGGCATCGTGGGCGGCGTGGGCGCGGACGTGAACACTGCCAAGTTCAACAGCACTTATCATTCGACCATGGCCGGCGATCTCAACGACCGGCAGCAGGAAGTCTCCGGCGTGAACCTGGACGAGGAAATGGCGAACCTGATCCGTTATCAGCACTCGTACACGGCGGCGGCCAAGTTGATCACCACGGCGGACCAGATGCTGCAAACCGTCTTGTCCATGAAGCCGTAGGGGGAGGAGCGAGATGCGAGTTTCCCAGCAGATGCTCTACGCGCACTACGTCACGAACATGAACGCTTCGTTGACGAACCTGATGGACCTGAACGTCAAGGCCCAGAGCCAGAAGCGCATCATCCGTCCCTCGGACGACCCCGTGGGCATGGAGCGCGTGCTCGACCACCGCGACGCCATCCGCACGCTGGGCCAGTACAAGGAAAACATCAGCACGGCCAAGGGCTGGCTCGGTCGCTCGGATTCCACCCTGACCCAGGTTTCCGCGCTGATCACCCGCGCCAAGACCCTTGCGGAGCAGGGAGCCACGGGCACCTACGACGAGCAGAACCGCGAGCAGATCAGCTACGAGCTGCGCTCCATCTTCGATCAGCTCGTGGAGATGTCCAACATGGAGTTCGAGGACAAGAGCATCTATGCCGGGCACAAGACCGATTCCAACGCCTTCGAGAAGGTGCTCTGGATGACGACCAACGATCCGGACCTGAACGCGGACACGACCTTCAGCGTCGAGGGCAATTCGGACCGCACCGTGCTCGTGCAATATTTCGACACCACCGGGGCCACGGCGGTGGGCGACACGGTTTCCTTCGATTCCGGCAATGTGGGCGTTCGCTATTCCATCGACGGCGGCAAGACGTTCCTTACGGACGGAACCGTGAGCAACGTCGTGGGCGGCCAGGTCCGGGTGAACCTGCCCCAGAGCGGAGCCTCCGTCGTCTATTCCGGCGTGGACGCGGGCGAGGGGGTCAAGGCCAACCACCTCACCGACACCAGCGATGCCAGCGGAACCTGGGCCTGGCTGCGCCCCTCCGCGCTCTATCTCGGCGACGACATGGACGCCATCCGCGTGGACAGCATGGGCGAGGGCGTGCAGAACATCACGGCCACCGCGGCAGGCTCCTTCAACGCGAACAACACGGTCGTGCGCATCGACAACGACACGGCCGTGGGCATGGACGAGGTCATCGAGTATTCCTACAGCCTGGACGGCGGCGCGAGCTGGGTCACGGGCAACACCACCTCGGCGGATCTGACCTCGAACCAGGCCTTGATCACCATTCCTCCGGGAGGCATGCTGACCCTGGCTTCCAACGGCGGCAACCAACTCCAGCCCGGCGCGCAGTTCGTGATCACCCCGCGCGCCGCCTCGGTGAACGTGAACATCTCCGTGAGCGAGACCGTGCGGCTCAACGACGTGGGCAAGGACATCTTCGGCGGACTTTATCAGGATCCCGACCTTGTCAGGGCCAACGGCGGCAGCAAGCTTTCCGTGAACAGCGCGAACACGAGCGTGGTCTTCGACAACGGCTCGGGCGCAAGCACGCTGAACACCTCCAACGCCGGGTACACCAAGAACCTTTTCGAGACGGTCGGCAACCTCGTGGCTTTCCTGGAGACCAACAACCAGAGCGGCGTGCAGCGCTGCCTGGAGAGCCTGGACCGCTCGCAGCAGCAGATCCTCACTGCCGCGGCCAGCGTGGGCGGGCGGGAAAACAGGCTCACCGTGGCCGAAGGCCTCGTGGACAACCTCAAGCTGAACGAGCAGGCGCGCATGTCCAGCATCGAGGATGCGGACGTGGCCGAGCTGATGACCCAGATATCCCAGGGACAGATCGTGTACGAATCCGTTCTGCGGTCCACCTCGCTGATCATGAACATGAACCTCATGAAGTTCATCTGACGCTTCCGACCGGGCGTCATGCCTGGACTTTCTGCGGGGGCTGGGGTAGACGGTTCCATCCGGGCCTGAGCCCGGCGGAATCCTTGCAACAAGGAAACGGAAGAAACGATGCTGATTCTGACCCGGCGGCCCGGAGAAAGTCTCTACCTGGGCGACAACATCAAGCTCAAGGTTCTCAGCGTTCAAGGCAAGCAGATCAAGCTCGGCCTGGAACTGCCTGAGGAAATGACCGTGTACCGGGAAGAAGTCTATTTGCGGATCAAGGAACAAAACCGGCAGGCCCTGGAATGCACAGACCAGGACCTCCTTCAGGCGGCGACGTTATGGCAGCGCAAGGAAAGCGAGTGATCCGGACGCGCCTCGGCGAACGGGAAATCGCCGAGGATTCCATCGTCCGCTTCCCGCACGGTTTGATCGGCTTCGAGGACAAGCGGGAGTTCGTACTCCTCCAGGTCAACGACAGCTCGCCGTTCCTGCTGCTCCAGTCCCTCGAGGATCCGGGGCTGGGCTTGCTCGTGGCCGATCCGATGGCCTTCATCGAGGACTTCGGCGTGCGGCTGGACGGAGCGGAGAAGAAAATCCTCGGCATCACCGGCGACGAGGAGCTGGCCGTGCTGACCACGGTGAGCATTCCCCGCAACGAGCCGGAAAAGACCACCCTGAACCTTTCCGGGCCAATCGTGATCAATACGGCGGCCCGTGTGGGAATCCAGTCTCCCCAGACCGATTCCAGCTATCCTCCCCATGTGTATCTGGCCGGGGGCCGCTGACGAGGCCCGCTTCGCGGCGGAGTTCGCATGCAACACGAAGGGCGCTTCTCCTTGGAGAAGCGCCCTTCGTGTTGCATGCCGGGGATGAAAACCATCCAGCCCCTCCGAACCGCAGGGGCAGGAGGGGCTGGATGGTTCCAGAAACAGTTGGAACATGCCGTATATAAAGAGCTTTTTATTCTACTATGGACGCAGTGCCAGACCCGGTCGTCAGGCTGTCTTTCCGGTTGTTCAGAGCAGCAGGCTCAGGTCGTCCCGGATGAGGTTCGCCGCAGCCTTCTTGATGTCGGGCTGGTAGGTTCCGTTGCGGACCTGCTCCTTGAGTTCCCGTACCCGGTCCGCGCGCACGTCGGAGGCGCGACCGGCTTCGGAAAGCGCCGTCCCGCGCAGGCGGGCCTCGGAAGAAAGCTGCACGGAGTCGCCAGTCTCGGAGGACTTGGAGTCCGAGGAGCTCGCGTTCTTGGCGCGCTTGGCTTCCTGTACCTTTTGCTTCGTGTAGGGATTCAGTTCCCCGACGATGTTGTTGATATCCATATTGGCCTCCCTGAGCCTGGTCAAAGCATGGTGTCGTCCACCTTGGCCAGGGTGATCTCCCACAACCGCTTCAGGATGCGGTTCTTTTCGTCTCCAGTCAACTCACGCGGACCGGCCTTGGTTTCCAATAGCAGCCGAACGTCCCCTCCGTCGAGGGGGTAGTCGAGCATGACCCGACTTCCGGCTTCCGTCTCCAGCTGATCGAGGATCTCGCCTATGACCGGTGAATGCGAGCCGTTTACGATCAGGTTTTCAATGATTTCCTGCGAGATGCGCTGTACGAGTTCGCGCCTTCTCGCCTCCCGCGAAATATTTATCCGGTCCTGGTCCCCGGAGGGCATCATGGCCCTGCGGAAACGGGCAAGCCGCTTTGCGCTGGTCAGCTGCCTCCCGTAAGTGTGCAGCATTCTGCGGACTTCTGCCGGACTGGTGCTCACAATAAAAGTTCCCTCCTGATGTATGTATCGACTCGGCCCAAAAAAACTTTAGGGGTCCGCAGGGAAAAAAATAAAAAAACATGCATCGCAGACATTGGCGCGGTGCCCGGATTTCGGCGGGCAGCTGACATTGCAGTGGCGTTTCAGCGTGAAAAAGACTATGGGGTTAGGGCATGTCCAAGGCCATTCAAAGCGTACTTCTCGTCATCAAGGAAGAAAATTCCGAGGCTCGCGACCTGGCTTCCGAGATCACGTCGTTTCTCGCGGAGCAGGGCTGCGCCGCGGACTGCTGCGAGCATCGCACGGACGCCTCCGGCGACCCCGCCGATGCGGAGTCCAGCCCGTTCGGCCTGATCCTCGTGCTCGGCGGGGACGGCACCCTCATCAGCGCGGCCCGGAGGCTCTACCGTCTCGGCGTGCCGCTGATCGGGCTGAACCTGGGGCAGGTCGGCTTCCTGGCCGAGCTTTCCCGCGAAAACTGGCGCCGACGTCTGGAACGGGTTCTGCGCGGCCAGAGCCGGGTATCGCGCCGCATGCTGCTGTCCTATCGCGTGCTCCGGGACGGCAAGGAGGCCGCGCAAGGCGTTGCCGTGAACGACATCGTCATCAGCCGGGGATCCCTGGCCAGGCTGATCCGCCTGGGCATGTATTTCGACGGCGAACCCGTGACGAGCATGCGTTCGGACGGCGTGATCATCTCCACGCCCACGGGTTCCACTGCCTACAGCGTTTCCGCGGGGGGGCCGCTGCTCTACCCGGAAACCGACGCCTACAGCGTAACCCCCATCTGTCCTTTTCTGAACGGCTTCAAACCCCTGGTCCTGCCGGCGGACAAGCCTCTTTCCGTGGAAGTCGAGTGCGACGCCAAGCGTTCGGACGTCTACCTCACCGAGGACGGGCAGGAAGTCGTTCCGCTTTCCTCCGGCGACCTCGTCATGTTCGAACGCTGCGCCCGGGAGCTGTTGCTCGTCCAGACGGGCGGCGGTACTTTTTTCTCGAGGCTGATCGGCAAGGGTTTCCTGCAAGGAGGTTGATGTGACCCCGCTTCGCAACTACAGTTCCATTCTCGATATCCGCCGGGGCGAAGACCCGGCCATGGATGCGCTGCTCCTGCATTTCATGACCGAGAACGGTCTGGAATACAGCATCGATCCGCTCAAGAACGCCTCGCCGGAGCAGGTCCGCTTCATGCTCGCCTGCAAGAGCGATACGTTTTACGCGCCCTGTTCCGACTGGATGCTTCTGCAATTGCTCCAGTCGCGCATGTCGCCGGAATTGCGGGAGATGTATCTTGAGCAATGGCGCAGCCTGATTCGCCTGGTGCGCGCCTCCTGCCACGATCCCTACCAGCGCCGCAAGATTCTGAACCTCGCGCGCTACAAATTCCAGATGGCCATGGATTCCTGCATCGCCATCCCCTCGCGGGTGATGAAGCGGATGATAACCATTTTTCTTTCCCAGAGCGGCATTGACGACCCCCACCGGGAGCGCAAGCAGCTCGCCAACGAGGCCGCGCAGAAGATCGTCGAAAGCACGGAGTGGGATCGTTTCGTGAACCGCTGCCCGGACGCCTTCCGCAGCTGCATGCGCATGGACGACCTGCGCTTCGAGATGGATTTCCTGGAGATGAAGCGGTTGATCTGCGCTTCCACGCTCCAGAATTTCGCCCATTGGGGCGAGTTTTTCCAGTCCTGCGGCGATGTGGAAAAGGAAATCGAGGAAAACGGCGAAGTCTTCCGCGAACTGCACCAGCTCTTCTCTCCGGAAAAGCCGGGCCCGCTCAAGATTCTCTTCATGCCCTACAACAGCGGCGGCCTGATCTTCGACCTGGAATTGATCCGGGCCATGCTCCGGCGGGGGCACCGGGTCGTGCTGGCGCTCAAGGAAGGATTCTATTTCGACGCGCCGACCTTCTGGGACATGGAAAACGATCCCGTGCTGGCCGAGCGCTTCAAGGGCGCCCGGCTGCTGACCAACGTGCGCGTCAGCAAGAACGAGCTGCTGCGCGAGATGCGCGAGCATCCCTTCGTGGTCATCTCCGACGGCACGCGCGAGCGGCTGAACCCCTACCGCATGAGCGTGGCCCTGGCCCGCGTCTGGAAGGAGGCGGACCTGGTCATCGTCAAGGGCCAGGAAAACTACCGCCGCACCATCATGACCAGCCATTCCTTCACGCGGGACATCTTCAGCTATTTCCGGGACGACAAGGGCAAGCTCGTGCTCAATTTCAAGCCCAAGGCTCCCTGGGCGCGCAAGTTCCGCGAGTCCGATATCCTGGCCAAGGCCGAACGGATCATCGGCGACATGCGCCGCGCCTCGGCCGCCGGAAACACCGTGATGTTCTATTCCGGCATCATCGGCTCCATTCCCGGCCAGACCAGCACGGCCATCGAGGTCATGAACGTGTTCATCCGCAATCTGCGCACGCGCCTGGACGGCGTCTACATCATCAACCCGGCCGAGCACTTCGAGGAAGGCATGGACGCGGACGACCTGATGTACATGTGGGAGAAGGTCCAGCGCAGCGGCTACCTGGACATCTGGCGCTTCCAGTCCGTGCAGGACATCGACCGCAGCTTCGAACTGATGAACCGCAAGGTGCCGCCGGTCTGGGCAGGCAAGGACGCGACCTATTCCACGGGCTGCACCAAGGAAATGAACATCGCCCTGGACGTGCAGCGCCAGCAGCGCGAGCTTCAAATCATCGGACCGAGCCCGGAAAAGTTTTTCCGCCGCCGCGAATACGGGGTCGGAAAGTTCTGCGATGTGGCCATCGAAGACTGCAACGAAACCAACACGATATGACCTCAAGTCGATACGCTTTTCCGCTCGCGCGGCCGCGTTTGGGCCGGGGGGCGGTTCGCTTCCCGCGCCTTGCCGCCGCGCTGCTCGCCCTGTTCCTGCTCGCGCTGGCCGGCTGCGCGGGCAAGACGCCGCTGCCTTCCGCGCCGCAGCCGGTGCAGCCTTCCCTGACCGACGCGGCCCGGTTTTGCTCCTTCAACCACGGCCGCACGGCCGAGGAAAGCCGGACGCTGGATTTGCGCAGCCAAGGACTGCATTCGTGGATGGAGCTGGACGCGGGCCTGCGCTACAGCCTGGACTACGTGCGCGGCAAGCCCCAGTCCGCGGTGGCCATGTCCCGCCACGGCCTGAACGTCACCTGGGGCCAGATCAGCCGGAGCCTCACGGAGATGATCCGGCTCCTGCCGTACCTGGATCGGCGGCCCGAACTCCTGGCCGAGAATTTCCAGTGGTTTGCGCTGACGCCGCAGCCGCTCATGACCGGGTATTACACCCCGGAGATCGAAGCCAGCCTGACCCAGCGGCCCGGCTACCAGTATCCCATCTATGGCGTGCCGCCGGACCTGCGCACGCGCAAGAGCGGCCAGTCCGGCGTGCCCTCGGTCTACCGTGTTGAAAACGGGCAGGTCTTGCCGTACCATACCCGCGCCGATGTGGACCTGGGCAAGGTGCTCGCGGGCAGGGGCCTGGAAATCGCCTGGGCCAAGGATCCCGTGGACGTATTCTACCTTCAGGTCGAAGGGCAGGGCAGTCTGCGGCTGCCGGACGGCACCATTCGCCACGTGGTCTACGCTGCGCGAAATGGGCATGATTTCGAAGGCCTGGGCAATATCCTCTATCACAACGGATATCTGCCCAAGGAACGGCGCGGCCAGCGGTTCGTGCGCGACTTCTGCGCCCGATACCCGGAAAAGGCCGCCAAGCTCATGGCCGAGAACAAGAGCTACGTGTTCTTCCGGTTCGACGGTCAGCCCTCCCTGGGAGCCATCAACAGGCCGCTGACGCCCATGGTCAGCGTGGCCGTGGATCCCAAGCTGCTGCCGCTCGGTTCCATGCTCGTGCTCGACGCGGACATTCCCGGACCGGACGGCACGGGGTCGCGGCGGGTGCACGGTCTGGCCCTGGCCCAGGATACGGGCGCGGCCATCAAGGGCGCACGGCTCGACTACTTCATCGGCGTGGGGCCGAGAATCGAGGAAGTGGCCTGCCATGTCTACAGCAGGGCCACGGTCTATCTGCTCCTGAGCAGGAAGGCCCTCGCCGGATCCGGAAACTGAACGGATTCCGGCTCGTTGAGAATGATTCTGGACAATATCTTACGATACAGGAGCGAGAAATGGCCCAGTACGAGGTGGTGATCGGGCTCGAAGTGCATGCCCAGCTCAAGACCAAATCGAAACTCTTCTGCGCCTGTTCCACCGAGTTCGGCAACGAGCCCAACGAGAACGTCTGTCCGGTCTGCTCCGGCATGCCCGGCGTGCTTCCGGTGATGAACGAAAAGGTGCTTGAATACGCCGTCAAGCTGGGCCAGGCCGTGCACTGCGAGATCAACCGCAAATCGGTCTTCGCCCGCAAGAACTATTTCTACCCGGACCTGCCCAAGGGCTACCAGACCTCCCAGTTCGACCTGCCCATCTGCGAGCACGGCCGCATCGAGATCGACACGCCGAAAGGACGCAAGACCATCGGCGTGACGCGCATCCACATGGAGGAAGACGCGGGCAAGTCCATCCACTCCGCCTCGGAGAACGTCAGCTTCGTGGATCTCAACCGCGCCTGCGTCCCCCTGCTGGAGATCGTCTCCGAACCGGACATGCGTTCCGCGGAGGAGGCCGTGGCCTACCTCAAGTCGCTGCATTCCATCCTGCGCTACCTGGACATCTGCGACGGCAACATGGAGCAGGGCTCCTTCCGCTGCGACGCCAACGTGTCCATCCGCCCGAAGGGCCAGGAAACCCTGGGGACGCGCGCCGAGCTGAAGAACATGAACTCCTTCCGGCACGTGCAGAAGGCCATCGAATACGAGGTCCAACGCCAGATCGACCTCGTGGAGGACGGCGAAGCGGTCGTCCAGGAAACCCGGCTCTACAATGCGGACAAGGGCACGACCCACTCCATGCGCGGCAAGGAGGAGGCCCACGACTATCGCTATTTCCCCTGTCCGGACCTGGTGCCCATGGTGCTTGAAGAGGCCTGGATCGAAAAGTGGGCCTCGGAGCTTCCCGAGCTGCCCGAAGCGCGCCGCGCCCGGTTCGTCGGGCAGTACGATTTGCCGGAAGAGGCCGCGGACCAGCTCACCGCCGAGCGCGAGACAGCGGACTTTTTCGAGGCCGCAGCGAACGCCTTTGACGGCGAGGCCAAAAAGATCGCCAACTGGCTGATGGTGGACGTGGCCCGGCTGCTCAACGACACCGGACTGACCCTGGCCGCCTGCAAGGGCGCTCCGGAAGACCTGGCCGCGCTCGTGGCCCTGGTGGAAGGGAGCACGGTCAGCGCCCGCTCGGCCAAGGACATCCTTGCGGACGTGCTGCGCGACGGCGCGGATCCCAAGGCGCTGGTCAAGGAGAAGGGCCTCGCCCAGGAGTCGGACAGCGGCGCTCTGGAGGCCGTGGTGGACGAGGTCATCGCCGAGAACCCCGCCGAAGCCGAGCGCGTGCGCGGCGGCGACAAAAAGGTCGTCGGCTTCCTCATGGGCCAGATCATGAAGAAGACCCAGGGCAAGGCCAACCCCGGCGTGGTCGGCAAGATGCTGGCCCAGAAGCTTTCGTAGCGGGCGTGCGTTCGTCGCGCGTTCGTGGTGGCGGGCCGGAGCTGGAGAGGGCAAGAATAAGCTTGGCGGGCTGTTGCGGACCGAGGAGGGAAGAATGCCTCCGGCGAGCTGGGGCGGACGGAGGGAGGAAGAATGCCTCCGGCGGCCTGGGCGGACGGTGAGCAGGAATGCCTCCGGCGGCTCAAGGGGGCAATGCCCCTTGAGACTCCCACTCGGCGTCGAAACACGGTGCTGCGCACCCGCGTTTCAACGCGGGAGCTGAGGCGGGAAGGCTTTGCGTTGGAGGCTTCATGGCGGAGCCTCAAGACGGGCATCAGCCGGGGCATCAGTCGAAGCCTCGAAACAGGCAGCAAGACGGGCATCCGTCGGGGCCACAAGGCGGGGAGCCGCAATCCCTTTTGTTTTTGGCCGTTCCTTGTGCCGCTTGCGTTTTGCGCGGCGGGAAATGTTTTTTCAGGAGAGTTCGAGTGACCGACCACATTCAGTTTTCGCCGGAAAAGGATTGCCTCGTGTTGCTGGATCAGCGCTATCTTCCCAATCGGGAGGATTGGTTCGACTGCACCACAACCGACGAGATTTACTACGCTTTGATTACGATGGTCGTGCGCGGGGCACCCGCCATCGGCGTGACAGCGGCCTATGGCTGCTATGTGGCCGCCCGCGAGGTGCAGAAGAGCGGCGTTGCCGACTGGAAGTCCGCGCTGGCGACCAAGCTGGACCAGATCGAGAAGGCGCGGCCCACCGCCGTGAACCTGCGCTGGGCCGTGCGCGAGATGCGCCGGGTCTGGCAGGAGGCCGGGGACGTGTCCCTTGAGGAGCTTTGCGGCGTCTGGCTGGCCCGCGCCAAGGAAATCCACGCGGGCGACATCGAGATGTGCGAGCTGATCGGCAAGTTCGGCGGCGCGCTCATCGACGAGGGCGACACGGTCATGACCCACTGCAACGCGGGCGCGCTGGCCACCGCCGGGTACGGCACGGCCCTCGGCGTGATTCGCGGGGCCGTGGACCAGGGCAAGAAGATCAGCGTCATCGCCAACGAGACGCGTCCGTTTCTTCAGGGCGCGCGGCTCACGGCCTACGAACTGCACAAGGACGGCATCCCCGTGAAGGTCGCCTGCGACAACGCCTGCGCCCTGCTGATGAAGAAGGGACTCGTGCAGAAGGTGGTTGTCGGCGCGGACCGCATCGCGGCCAACGGCGACGCCGTGAACAAGATCGGCACCTTCGGCGTGGCGCTGCTGGCCAAGCATTTCGGCATTCCTTTCTATGTCGCGGCCCCGGTCTACACCATCGACCCGGAAACGCCCACGGGCGACGACGTGCCCATCGAGGACCGCACCCCGCGCGAGGTCACGCACATCGGCGACCACCAGATCACCCCGGAGGGCGTGCAGGTCTACAACCTGGCCTTCGATCCGACCCCGAACGAGCTGATTACCGGCATCGTCACGGAAAAGGGCGTGATCTATCCGCCTTACAAAGAAAACATCGCCAAGCTGTTCGCCTAGCGTCGGAAACCGTCACGGCGACGCACCGCCCCGGCAGGCAGGGAATTCCTTGCATGCCGGGGCGCGTTCATGTATGGCTGCTGCCCCGCTTCGGGTTGCGCTTCCCTGCCGGGTCCATTAGTATTGACGATTCCGTAGCCGGGCGAGGCCCGCAACGGTGTGCGTAACGGGGAGCGGCCTTCCCCGCATCTCCCCAGCAACATACAGAGAAACGATATGCCAGCGACCTTTGCACTTATAGGACGCCCCAACGTGGGCAAGTCCACGCTGTTCAACCGACTCCTGCGCAAGAGCGTGGCCATCGCCCACGACACGCCCGGCGTCACCCGCGACCGCATCTACGGCGAAGGCGTCATGCGCGGCGTGCCCTTCGGCCTCATCGACACGGGCGGCATGGTCCTGGGCATGGAGTCCGAGCCGGGCCAGGGCGTCACGGGCCAGGGCTTCGAGCGCGAGATCGTGGAGCAGGCCCTGGAAGGCATGGCCGAATCCCAGGCCGTGCTTTTCGTCGTGGACGGACGCGAGGGCCTCACGCACCTGGACGAGGAAGCCGCGCGCCTGGCCCGGCAGAGCGGCAAGCCCGTCCTGCTCGTCGTGAACAAGGTGGACGGCGCCGAGCTGGAAGACCGCGCCCAGAGCGAATTCCACGTCCTGGGCTTCGAGATGCTCTCCGTGTCCGGCTCCCACGGCTACAATCTTCAGGAGCTGCGCGACCGCGTCGCGGACATGGCCGAGCAGTTTGCCGTTGAGGAGCCCGCGGACGACGTGGAGCGGGGTCTGCGCATCGCCATGCTCGGCCGCCCCAATGCGGGCAAATCCTCGACCATCAACTCCCTCATCGGCCAGGACCGGCTCATCGTCAGCGACGTGGCCGGCACCACGCGCGACAGCGTGGACGTGACCTTCGAGAAGAACGGCAAGCGCTTCACCTTCGTGGATACCGCCGGAGTGCGCCGCCGCACCAACATCGTGGAGCGCCTGGAGCGCTTCACCGTGGTCCGCGCGCTCAAGAGTAGCAAAAAGGCGGACGTGACCGTCATGGTCGTGGACCCCATGGAGGGCCTGACCCGGCAGGACAAGCGGCTGCTCGAATTTCTGGTCAAGGAAAAGACGCCTTTTCTCGTGGCCGTGAACAAGACCGACCTCGTGCCCTCGAACCTGCTCAACGATCTCAAGAAGGCCTTCGAGCATGAGCTGCGCTTCGCGCCGCACGTCCCCGTGCTCTACATTTCCGCGCTCAAGGGCAAGGGCATCGGCCGCATTCTGCCGCTCGCGCAGCAAATCCACAAGGAATGCAGCGTCCGCGTGACCACCGGCGTGCTCAACCGCTCCATGACCGAGGCCCTGGAACGCCACCAGCCCCCGGTCATCAAGCGCCGGCGGCCCAAGTTCTACTATCTGGCCCAGGCCGACGAGGACGTGCCCACCTTCGTGTTCTTCATGAACGACCACACCCTGCTCAAGGACGCCTACAAGCGCTATCTTGAAAACCAGCTGCGCAAGCTGTTCGGCATCGAGTACGCGCCCATGAACCTCGTCTTCCGCTCCACGCACGAGAAGCGGGAAAAAGAGATCAAGCGCGGCATTTCCGCCAAGGGCAAAGCCGGACCGGGCCGCAAGGTCGAGGAGCATCTTCCCCGCGAGCGGGAGGAGGAGAACGCCGAGTCCGCTCCCATCCAGCGCCGGGCGGGCAAGGCCGTGGCCAAGGCCGATTGGCGGTTCAAAAAGAACCGCAGCCAGAAGCAGCGCTGACAGGCAACCGCCTGACTTGACAGACGGACCTGGAGAGGGTAGAAGCCTCCCTCTGTTCATTGCTTTTGCGCGTAGCGCACCATTACGGAGAGGTGGCCGAGCAAGGCTGAAGGCGCTCGCCTGCTAAGCGGGTATGGGGCTAATAACTCTATCGAGGGTTCAAATCCCTCCCTCTCCGCCACGATTCGCCAGCGGCGTCCCTGAAAGGGGGCGCCGCTTTTTTTTGCGCGCAAGGTCCGCGCGGCCTCGCTGCAAATGGACCCAAATAACGCATGCGGGTATTTCTATATTCCTCGCGTTTTGCTAAGCTAAGGGACGGCATGGTCAATCACTTTTGGAGATTTTTATGATCTTGAAATCGTTGGGTATCCGCTGGCGGCTCGTGGCCCTTACCGTCCTGACGCTGATTCCCGTCTTTGCCGCCGGTCTTGGGCTGACGACGTATTTCGTCTATCGCGGTCAGGATCTGGAAATGCGCAAGAGCGAGGAAGCTCTCGTGCAGGCGGCCCAGGCCTATTTGCAGGGACGCATGGAAATGGCCCGGCTGGACACGATTTTTCTCGCGAACTCGCCGTACGTGCAGACCTTGTTCGAGAAACACGCCTGGGGGGGCGGAACGGGCGAGACGGAGAGTCTGGACGCGCTCCTTTCCGGCTTTATGGAGTCCAAGCGGATTTACGCGCAGCTCCGGATACTCGACGCCACGGGGTGGGAGCGCTATCGGCTCGACTACAAGAACGGCCGTGTGGAGCGGCTTCCGCAGGATCGACTTCAGTTCAAGCGGAACCGGTATTATTTTCAGGAGGCCATGCTCACGCCTCCGGGCAGCGTGTACGTCTCGCGTCTCGATCTCAACCGCGAGCAGGGCAAGGTAGAGCTTCCGGCCACTTCCATGCTTCGTTTCATCGCTCCTGTGCAGCGCCCGACAGGCGAAACAGGCGGGTTGTTCGTCCTCAACTATACGGGGGACTGGCTGCTTTCCGACCTCGTGCAGTCCATGCCGCACCGCAGCGGATTCTGGGTCGTCGTCAAGGATGACGGGAGCTACGTGTACCACGACCGCGATCCGGGCCGGAACTGGGGCGGACCGGACAGTCTCGATACGGGGATGAGCCTGTTCCGCGATTTTCCGGAAGAGGCTTCGCTCCTGCTGCGGGGCGAGACGGCGACCGTCCGGTTCAACGAGGGCGAGTGGCTGGCCACGCCTTTGAACGTATCCTTGGGGCGGCCCGACGAAACGCTCACCCTGGTTCACATCTCGGAACGGCCCTCGCCGGCGGCCGCCTTTCGAAACATCTCCTGGCTGGTCTTCCTCGTGCCCGTGGGAGCCTTTCTCGGCGGGCTGACCATCGCCCTGTACGGCGGAGCCGCGGTGAGCCGCCCGCTGCTGAGTCTCAAGAAGGCCATGTCCGGCTTTGCGTCGGGAAACCGCAAGCTCCGTTCGAACGTTCGCAGCAGCGACGAGATCGGGGTGCTGTCGGACATCTTCAACGACATGGCCGAACGCCTGGAGATGCTCTACGAGAATTTGGAGGATCAGGTTCGCAGCCGCACCGAAGAGCTGGAATGGACCAATTCCCGTCTGGCCCGCAGCGAGGCCGTGAACGCGGCCATCATCGACAACACGCTCGAAGGCATCATCAGCGCCGACCTGCAAGGGCGCATCATCGGCTTCAACAAGGCGGCGGAACGCATCTTCGGCTACTCCGCCGGCGAAGCCATCGGGCAGCCCCTTTCCATCCTTCAGCCTTCTCCGCACAGCGAAGAACACGCCAAATACATCGAACGCTATCTGCGCACGGGGGGGCCGCACATCATCGGCAAGGGCCGTGAGCTGATCGGAATGCACAAGGACGGCTCGACCTTCCCCGTTCAGCTGGGCATCAGCGACGTGACCGTGGGCGATCAGCGCTTCTTCACGGCGGTGCTGCGGGACATGACCGAAATCAGGAACACGCAGCAGGAACTGGTCTGGAGCGAGATGCGCTTCCGGGCCACCTTCGAGCAGGCCGCGGTGGGCATAGCCCATGTGGGCCTCGACGGTTCCTGGCTGCTTTTCAACGACCGCCTTTGCAGCATCGTCGGCTATTCGCGCGAAGAGCTCATGGGGCGCACGTTCCAGGACATCACCCACCCGGACGACCTTGAAAAGGATCTGGAGCTTGTCGGCAAAGTCCTTTCCGGAGAGATCGACAACTACAGCATGGAAAAGCGCTATGTCGGCAAGCAGGGGGAGATCGTCTGGGTCAATCTGACGGTATCCTTGCTGCGCGACGATGACGGCAAGCCTGTTCATTTCATCTCCGTGCTGGAAGACATCAGCGAACGCAAGCGCATGGACGAGACGCTCCGGCGCACGCGCCTGTCCATCGACCGTTCCGGCGAGGGCATCTACTGGGTGCGGCCGGACGGCACCTTCTTCGACGTCAACGAGGGCGCGGCCCGCCTGTTGGGCATTCCCCGGGAAGAACTGCTCCGCATGGGGCTTTGGGATCTTGATCCGGACTTCAACCTCCAGAGCTGGCCGGAGCGTTTTCAGGAGCACCGCAGCCTGGGCGGAATGCGTTTCGAGGCGCGGCACCGGCGCGCGGGCGGAACGCTCATTCCCGTGGAGGTGGTCACGTATTACCAGGAGTTCGACGGCGAGCCGTTTCTCTGCTGCTTCGTCTCGGACATAGGCCAACGCAAGGATGCCGAGCAGAAGCTCATCCGCGCCAAGGACGAGGCGGAACAGGCGCGGCAGACGGCCGAGGCCGCAAGCCAGGCCAAATCCAACTTCCTGGCCTCCATGAGCCACGAGCTGCGCACGCCCCTGAACGCCATCATCGGCTTCGCGGAGGTCATGCAGGACAAATACTTCGGGCCGCTGACCGCGAAACAGGAGGAATACGTCGGCGACATCCTGCAAAGCGGGCACCACCTGCTTTCGCTGATCAACGACATCCTGGAGCTGTCCAAGATCGAAGCGGGCAAGATGGAGCTGCTGCCCTCCCGGTTCGACCTGGACATGCTGCTGAGCACGAGCCTGATCTACATCCGGGAAAAGGCCTCCCGGCACGGCATCGACCTGCGGCTCGACCTCCGGCCGGACCTGGGATTGATCAACGCGGACGAGCGCAAGATCAAGCAGGTGGTCTTCAACCTGCTCTCCAACGCGTCCAAGTTCACCCCGGACGGCGGCAGCATCGTGCTCTCCGCCCGACGTCTGAGCGCGGATGAAGCGAAGGGAATGGTCCCGGAGCCTCTGCGCGGCGGCCTTTCCGACGATGACGGCGACTGGCTGGAGGTCGCCGTGACGGATTCCGGCATCGGGCTCAAGGAGCCGGACTTGCGGAAAGTGTTCGAGGAGTTTTATCAAGTGAGTGCGGGCCGGACCGGAAAAACTCCGGGCACCGGGCTGGGCCTGCCCCTGTCCGCCCAGCTCCTGGCGCTGCATGGCGGTGCCATCTGGGCCGAGAGCCGGGGCGAGGGTCAGGGCAGCCGGTTTACGTTCGTGCTCCCTGCGGACGCATGGCAGGGCAAAGGGTAACATGCAGGAAACGAGGAGTGGCGGCATGCCGAAAAGCGTGCTTATCGTAGAGGATGATCCGCGCAGCCGCAGGCTGGTCAAGGATTTGGTGGAAGCCAAGGGGTATCAGGCGCTGGAGGCGGTCAACGGCCGCGAGGGCGTGGACCTCGCCCGGAAGAGCGCTCCGGATTTGATTCTCATGGATATCCAGATGCCCGTCATGGACGGTCTGGAGGCGATCCGTCATATTCGCGAAACGCCGGGTCTGGACAAGACGCCCATCGTGGTGCTCACGGCCTTTTCCATGCCCACCGAGGAGGAAGAGATCCGGGCCTCCGGCTGCGACGAATACATGAGCAAACCCATCGACACGCGCAGGCTGGTGAAGATGTTTCAGGACTACCTCGCATGACAACGGGTTTCAGGCCGGAGGCGGGCGGGCGGGCGGAACGCCCCAAGCTGAGCAGGTTTCGACTGCGCTTGTCGTTCTTCTTCTGGGCCGGGCTCGCTGTCGCCCTCGCCTTGACGATTTTCGGAATCCATCTCGTCCAGGACATGGAAGAGCGCTACCGCATGCATGTCGGCATGGAGAGCGAGCTCATGCGCATCCTTGACCGCCTGCGTCTTGGCGAAGAGGGCGCCGTGTCCTCTCTGCTGGAGTCCACCCTTCCCGAGAGCATTCTCTTTTATGGAGGGGACTTCGAGCAGATCCAGGAAAACATGGATCGGCTCATGCGCAGGACGGAAGAACTCTCCCAGGCGCTGGGAGTGCCGGCTTCGACGATGTTCCGCGCGCAGTGGGCCTCCCTCGCCGAGCAGGAGCGGCGCATTTTCGAGCTGGCCTCCGCTGGGAAAGAAGCAGAGGCGCAGGCTTTGCTCGGCTCCGAGCCCTTCCGGCAGGCGCGGTCCGATTTTACCGGGGCGTTGGACGCGGCGGACGCGCTGATAGCGCAGCGCCACGCCGCGGACATGAAAACCCAGTTTGAAAGGGGGAAAAGCTCATTGGTGGCCGGCGCCGCCATGATCCTTCTCCTGCTCTCGCTCTGGGGCGGAGTATTTTATCAGTATCGGCGGTATCTGCGCCAGCTCTCGGAAAGCCGCTCCGAGCTGGCCTCGGCCAAGGCCGAGGCCGAGGGCGCGAACCAGGCCAAATCGCTTTTTCTCGCCAGCGTCAGCCACGAGCTGCGCACGCCGTTGAATGCGGTCATGGGGTTTTCCCAAATGCTCCAGGACGAGTACTACGGCCCCCTGAACGAGAAGCAGGCCGAATACGTCAACGACATCGTGCAGGGAGCGTTTCAGCTCAACATGCTGATCGGCGAGGTGCTCGACCTGGCCCGGGTGGACATGAGCAGCGGCGTATTGTCGATCAGTCCGGTGCGTCCAGGCGACCTGGTGGAACGCACCCTGACCCTGGCGCGCGACAGGGCGCTGCAATGCGGGGTTCAAGTGGAATCCGAAGTGGAGGAGCTGCCCACGGTGGCCCTTGATCGGAACAAGATCCGGCAGGCGCTGCTGAGCATGGTCGACAACGGTCTTCGGCTTTTCGGGGCGGGCGGGCGAATCGTGCTCCGGGCGCGGCGTGCGGACGCCGAGGAAGCAAGGCGTGCCGGACTCGTCGACGGGCCTGTGCTGCTGTATGTGGTCGAGGGCAGGGGCGGCGGCCTGAACAGCCAGGAGTGCCGCGACGTGTTCAAGCCGTTTTTCAAACTGCCGCGGGAAGCGGCGGACGGCTGGGCCGGAGTGGGATCAGGGTTGGCCTTGGTGCGGAAATACGCGGAGCTGCATGGCGGTGCGGCCTGGATCGAGAGCGAGGGCCCCGGCAAGGGAGCCGGCATCGTGCTGGCCCTGCCCATGAATGGCGGGATGATGCCTGGTCCCGAGGAGAATGCGAGATGAAAGTGGAAACCGTTCGCCGACCCGTCATCCTGGTCGTGGATGACGATGATCGCAACCGCAGGCTGCTTGAGGCGTTGCTGATCCCGGCGGGGTACGAGGTGATCATGGCCGCCGACGGCGGCGACGCCGTGGAAAGGGCCCTTGCCGACTGTCCGGATGTGATCCTCATGGACGTGATGATGCCGAGGATGAACGGCTTCGAGGCGACCCGCAGAATCAAGATGGACCCGGACGCCCGGATCGTTCCCGTGGTCATGGTCACCAGCCTGGACGCCGTTTCGGACCGCGTGCAGGCCATGGAGTCCGGCGCGGACGACTTCCTGACCAAGCCCGTGGACAAGAGCGAGCTGCTGGCCCGCGTGCGCACGCTGGTCAAGGTCAAGGCCTATTCGGACCACCTGCGCAATTATCAGCGCGAGCTGGAGGCGGAGGTCGAGCGCAAGACAAGGCAGCTTTCAAACGCCCTGTCCAATCTCAAGTCCTCTTCATTGAACACCATTTTTCGGCTTTCGCGCACGGCGGAATTCAAGGACGAGGACACCGGAGCGCACATCCAACGCATGAGCCATTCCTCGGCGGCCATGGCCAGAGGCCTCGGCCTGCCGGAAACCGTGGTGGACCGTATTCTTTACGCGGCTCCGCTGCACGACATCGGCAAGGTCGGCATACCCGACAGGATTCTGCTCAAGCCGGGCAAGCTCGACCCCGACGAATGGGAAATCATGAAGCGGCACACGATCATCGGCGCGCGCATCCTTGAAGGCGACAGCTCCGGCATCCTGCGCCTGGGAGAAGTCATCGCCCTGAACCACCATGAACGCTGGGACGGCAAGGGCTACCCCAACGGCAAGGCCGGACGGAGCATCCCGCTCGCGGCGCGCATCGTGTCCGTTGCGGACGTGTTCGACGCCCTGCTTTCCCGCAGACCGTACAAAGAGCCGTTTTCAGTGGATAAATCTCTTGAGATCATTCGGGAATGGCGCGGCCTGAATTTCGATCCCGCGGTCGTGGACGTCTTCTTTTCCGTTCTTGACGAGATCATGGACATCCGCGATTCGTTCCGGGACGAGGAGTGCCACGGTCTTTCATGCGTGGACGACGCGGGGTGATCCGCGCGGGATCGCGTCCCCGAAGCCGTTTTGCGCGTGGGAAAGGCCCGAAAGGGCCTTTTTTCATGCGGAAATTCCGACTTGGACAAATGCGCGATTCTCGTATAAGTTCCCTCTCCTTTGGCGTAATGGTATAATTTCAATATTGAATTTGACGTTTTTCGCAGAATGGGAAGGCGTTTTTTTTCTTCTGCGAAAATAAGAGGCAAGCGAGAAGACACATGAGCAAACGTGAGACCTGGAGTTCCCGCACCGGCTTCATCCTGGCTGCTGTCGGGTCCGCCATCGGGCTGGGAAACATCTGGCGCTTTCCCTACATGGTGTATGAGAACGGCGGGGGAGCCTTCCTGATACCCTACTTTGTGGCCATGCTGGCTGCGGGCATCCCCTTCATCATCCTGGAGTTCGGCCTGGGGCACCGCTTTCGCGGTTCCGCGCCCAAGATCTTCGCCTCCATATCCCGCCGCATGGAATGGCTAGGCTGGTGGCAGGTGCTTGTGGCCGCTGTCATCTCCACGTATTACGTCGTGGTCATTTCCTGGGCCGTCAACTACTTCCTGCTTTCCTTCAGCCTCGGCTGGGGCGATGCGCCCAAGGACTTTTTCTTCGGCAATTTCCTCGGATTGACGGACTCGCCCTTGACCATGGGCGGGGTGAACCTGCCGGTGTTCTGGGGGGTTGTCGGAGCCTGGCTGGTGACCTACGTGGCCGTGTTCACGGGAGTGCGCGGCGGGGTGGAGCGGGCCAACAAGATCTTCATGCCGGTGCTCTTCGTGCTCGTGCTGGTCTTCATCGCGCGCGGGCTGATGCTGCCCGGAGCGGGCGAGGGGCTGGAATGGCTCTTCCGTCCGGATTTTTCGGCGCTGTTGGATTATTCTGTCTGGGCCGACGCCTTCGGACAGATCTTCTACAGCCTGTCCATCGGCTTCGCCATCATGCTGGCCTATTCCAGCTATCTGCCTTCGCGTTCGGACATCGCCAACAACGGCTGCATGACCGTGTTCATCAACTGCGGCTTCTCCATGCTTGCCGGTCTGATGATCTTCAGCGTGCTCGGCTACATGGCCCACCAGCAGGGCGTTCCCGTGAGCGAAGTGGCCGGCTCCGGCGTGGGCCTCGCTTTCGTGACGCTGCCCACGGCCGTGAACCTGATGCCCATGCCCGTGTTCTTCGGCGCGCTGTTCTTTCTGGCGCTGGTCGTGGCCGGGCTTTCGTCCCAGATCTCCATTGCCGAGGCCGTGGTCTCGGCGGTCATGGACAAGCTCGACCTTTCCCGCCGTGTCGCGGCCACGCTCTTCTGCCTTGGGGGACTCCTGGTCAGCATGGCCTTCACCACGGGCGGCGGTCTCTACCTGCTCGACATCGTGGACCACTTCATCAACAACTACGGCGTGCTGCTGGGCGGTCTCGTGGAAATCGTGTTCATCGCCTGGTTTTGCGACCTGGACAGCCTGCGCAAGCACATCAACAATCTCTCGGAGTTTTCCGTGGGCGGTCTTTGGACCCTCTGCCTGCGGTTGATCGTGCCGCTGATGCTCGGCGCCATTTGCGTGAGCAACTTCGTGGGCGACCTGAGCGTGAACTACGAGGGCTACGCGACCAAGGCCATCGTGCTTTTCGGTTGGCTGGTGCTGGCGGCCTGCGCCCTGCTCGCGGTGATTCTGCCGCTGGGCAAGGGCGCTTTCGGTGTGGGAGCCGCCCGGAACGCGAACTTCATGCGGAGGAGGTAGACCATGTCTTTCGGAGCCATCGCCATGATGATCTTCGGGCTCGGCGTGACCTGGGGCGGAGCCGTGCTCTGCCTGCGGCGGGCCATGCGCGGCGCGCGAAAGTAGTGCCGCGGGCCGCTTGCGGAGCAGCGGCCGAAAACGAGGCTTGAACGGACGGGCCGGACGCCATTGAGGGTGTCCGGCCCGTTTTCTATTCGCTAGTTCACAGCTCCGAAGACCTTCTTGAGCAGATCCGTTGTCCGTGCTGCGGGATTCTCGCGGATTTTGGCCTCTTCCTCGGCCATGACCTTGAAGAGCCCGGCCACGGTCTTTTCCGTGACGTAGCCGTCCAGGTCGAACCAGTCCTTGCCCATCATGGCGCCGATGGAGGACACGCCCGAGGTCAGCTCCTTGTAGCGCTGGGTGACGCCCACGGTTTCCATGGCCGAGGAAACCAGCGGGCGGATGCGTTCGGTAAGGTCCGTCGTGCTCGTGCGCTTGAAATAGCTGGTGGCGGCGTCGTCCGGCCCTTCGAGAATCCCCTTGGCGTCTTCGATGCTCATGGCCTTGATGGCTTTGGTGAACACGTCCACGGTTTCGGGCACCGCCTTTTCCGCCGCGTTGTTCATGGATTCGACAAAGGCGGTGGCGAGTTCGCCTTTGCCTGCGGCCTCGGCGATCTGTTGCGCCTTGCTCAGGGAGCCGGGCAAGGGGATGCGCACTTCCGGGTTGTCCAGGAAGCCGCCCGGCTTGCCGAGGAAGGCCACGGATTCGTCCACGGCCTTGTTCAGGGCCTCCTTGAGACCCGCCACGATGTCCGAGTTCGTAAGCGAAGAAGTTCCGCTGCCGGAATCGGCGGGGGAGAGCGCCTTGTTCGCGGTGTCGAGCACGCCTTCCAGCGAAATGGCTCCCGACGAAGCGGGCAACAGCAGCAATGCGGAAAGCAGCAACAGCGCCGCGCCGCGTAATCCTTTCTTGTTCATGGCTTTGCTCCGGTTGGGGTGATGGTCTTTGGAAACATAGCAGCCTTTTCCAGAAAGAACCATTGCCGGAACGCCAAGGGGCACTGTCGGTATGGAACTTCGAATCCGGGAAAGACGCTGGAAATTCGTTCCGCAAGTTGTATTGCTTCCCGTTGTGCCGTATCCTGGGAGCATGAAGAGAGTCTCCTCGCGACTGCTGCTGCTGGTGCTGCTCCATTTGCTGCTCGTTCTCGTGGACGGGGCGTACTTTTATCATCAGATGACCTCAACCAGAGATGATGCGCAGATCATCAATTATGCCGGAGTGCTGCGCGGGTCCATGCAGCGACTGGCAAAACTGGCGGCGCTGGGGCAGTCGGACGAAAGACTGGTGCGGAACGTCGATGAACTTATGGGCGAATTCGAGCGTGCCGACGAAGGCTATGCCATCGGCATGGAATCCGATCGCTTCAAGGCCAGAATCGACGCCGTGCGGACCGCTTGGGACGACTTGCGTCTGACCGTGCAGAGGTACGGCAGCCATCCGGGACCGGAAACCCGCAGGGACTTGCTCCTGGCCAGCGAGGTCGCCTGGGACAAGGCCGACCAGGCCGTGTTCACGGCCCAGGCAATCGCCGAGCAGAAATGGAGCCGCAACATGTTCGGAATGGGCCTGCTGGTGCTCAATCTTCCCCTGCTGGCGGCCATCTTCTGGATCGTGCGCAGCATCGTGCGCGGCAGGCTGGAATACGGCGCTGCGCATGATGAGCTGACCGGCGCCTACAATCGTTTCATCTTCAACGACATGATCAAGGCGCTTCTGAACGAGGCGAACCGGTACGGCCGTCCGTTTTCCTACCTGGTTTTGGATCTGGACCACTTCAAGCGCATCAACGACAACTACGGGCACGGCGAGGGCGACAGCGTGCTCCGCAAGGTGGTGCAGGCCGTGAACGACGTCCTCAGGGGCAGCGATATGCTTTTTCGCATCGGCGGAGAGGAGTTCATTGTGCTCCTGCCGGAAGCCGAATTGGCACAGGCCGCCGTCGTTGCCGAGAAGATCCGCGCCCTGGTGGAACGCACGAAAATGGACTGCGGGGAGATCGTGACGGTGAGTCTCGGCGTTACGGAATTTCGTTCGGGCGACGGACCTGAGAGTCTCTTCAACCGTGCGGACAAGCTCCTGTTTTTAGCCAAGAAGGAAGGGCGCAACCGTTTTCGCCAGGGCTGAGCATTGGTGCGCTGGCGGGCGCATCTGCGGCGGCGACCCCGACCTGGGTCGCCGCTTTTTTGTGCGGTTCGGTCAGGGGCGCGCCAGCTCGATGCCTTGGATACGCAGGATGGATTTGTCGGCGGCTTCCGGAATGATCGACGCCAGGCGCGGATGGCCCAGCCTGTCGAGCAGCACGGGCCGCGAGGCGTGCCCGTTTTCGTCCAGATGCGCGGCGAAGATTTCCGTATAGGGCGTGTTCTGCTTGGACGAGAAGACGATCCAGCGTCCGTTGGGCGAAAAGCTGTGCCAGGAATTGAGCAGGTCGGTGTTGCATTCCAGGCGGCGCGCTTCTCCTCCTTCGGCCGGCACGATCCAGAGCTCGCTCGACGGCTGGAGCACGAGTCCGGTCTCGGCGCGGCAGAACACGATCCAGCGTCCGTCCGGCGAGAATCGGGGGAAATAGTTGCTCATGCCGTTGCCGGACGCCCCTGCCAGAGGACGGGCGTTCCCGCCGCGTCCGTCGTTGAAGTCCAGGACGTGGAGATCGAAGCGGTAGGGGTAGCGGGCGTTGAAGTCCTCGATGCGGTCCTCGCCCGGAGGCAGAAAGGTGCGTTCGCCCATGGCTTCCACGAGCTGCGGATCAACGGGGGCGCGCGCAAAGACGATGCGCTTTCCGTCCGGGCTCCAGGCCGGGCTGGTCTGGACGAAATCCGTGCTGTCCGCGCCGGGCAGCGGGCGGATCGTGCCGTCGGCGCGCGAGTACACGGCCAGATGGCCCTGGATGGGAAAAAAGAACTGGCAGAATTCCACGTCGTCCAGAGGCGAAAACATGGATTTTTCCTGGACCGTGCTGACGGCCCGGGAGCCGTCCGGGGAAATCTTGGTGAACAGGCCCATGCTGACCCTGCCCTGTTCCGGGCGGTACTGGTTCCAGGAAAACATCTGCGCCGCGCCCACGGTCATATGTTCGGCCACGGGCATGAACACGTAGCCTCCCTTGTCCTTGTCGTAGTCGATGTCCATGCCGAAGGTGGCGGCGTCCCCGGAGAAGGTGTGGCAGTTGCCGCAGTGGCGCATGCCCCCGAAGACCACGCGCGGCGGCTCCGGAGAGGACGGGTCCGCCACGAGCCAGCGGGACTGTTCCGGGTGGTCCTGCGCGGCGAGGAACGGCAGCGGAATCTGCTGGTAGAAGACGGCCGCGTCGAACGGATCGGGGGAAACGCCGAATGCGGCGGTTCCGCGGGCAAGGGCTGCGCCGCGCTCGTCCAGCCGCGTGATCGTGATCCGGCACTCCCGGCCCTGGGCCCGCATTTTGACGGCTTCCCAGGCAGCGGGGTCCGGCGTCCATTCCGGGGCCGTGGTAAGGGCGCAGGCCGCGCCGCCGTCCGGCAGGTCGATGCGCGCCAGCCAGCGGCCCGCGCCCCCCTCGGCTTCCCAGAGGATGCGGGGCGGTGCCGCGTCGCGGGGGTACACGCCGTGGGGCAGGGGATTGAAAACGTCGAGCCGTGCCAGGGGCGGGGGCGGAACCTGCCCCTCCCTCTCCGGTCCGGCGTGGAGGGGCGTCCATGAAGCGAGCGCGATCAGGGCGGCTATGCAGAACCAGCACGCCGCGTCGGTTTTTTTGTGCTGAACGGATCGAACCATGGGGAATCTCCCTGGCGTTGCCGGATGGCTTCACATTGTAAAATTGGCGAACGGCACACCGATGTCAAGGCATTGCGGCAGGAATCTTGACGCGGGCACGTTGCCGCACTGGCTATGGAATTCGCTCTGTGCTAATGCATAAGGTAGGCATTCAGGCTTGTTCAACAGCGAGGTTCCTGTGGGCTATCGTCGCAACAGCGGGAATACGTTCAGGTTGGTCTGGGTCCGGGTGGCGGTTCCGGTCATCGGCACGGTCTGCCTGTTCCTGGCGGCGGCGTTTTTCTATTACCTGCCCGCTGTCCGCGAATCCCTTATGCAGCAGAAACGGGAAACGATCCGCGAGCTGACGCAAAACGCCTGGGGAGTGCTCGAAGCCCATCACGACATGGAGATTTCCGGCGAGCTGACGGGCGACGAAGCCCGCAAACGAGCGGCGGCGGTCGTTTCCCGAATGCGCTTCGGGCCGGAAAACAAGGACTATTTCTGGATCAACGACCTGCACCCCCGCATGATCATGCACCCCTACCGCCCGGATCTCGACGGCACCGACCTGACCTATTATGCCGACTGCGCCGGCACCCGCCTCTTTGTCGCCTTCGTGGAAGCCTCCCGCAGGACCGGCGAAGGCTTCGTGCAATATTACTGGCAGTGGAAGGACGACCCGGATCGGGTCGTTCCCAAGCTCTCCTTCGTGAAGCGTTTCGAGCCCTGGGGCTGGATCGTGGGCACCGGGGTCTACATCGACGATGTCGAGGCCGAGGCCGCGTCCCAGGCGGAGAAGCTGGTCCGGGCCGGGTTCGTGGTCTTTCTCCTGGCGTCCCTGCTGGCGATGGTTTCCATCCTTCAGGGCAGGCAGGCCGACATCCGCTTGCGCCGCAGCCGCGACAAGATGCGCGCCGTATTCGACCAAAGCTTCCAGTTCATGGTGCTGTTGGACATTGAAGGCCGGGTGCTCGAGGTCAACGCCACCGCGCTGGAGCCGTACGGCCTGCGCGAGCGCGACGTGAAGGGGCGCGACTTCTGGAAGACGCCCTGGTGGGCGCATTCCCCCGAAGCCAGGAAACTGTTGCGCGACGCGGTGCGCGAGGCCGCCGGGGGGCGCGGCGTCTGCTGGCAGACCAGCCACCCCGACGGCAAGGGGGGCATGCTCGACATGCATTTTTCCGTCAAACCCGCCATGGACAGCGAAGGGAGGCTGTTCGGGCTCATCGCCGAGGGGCACGACGTCACCGAGCAGGTGCAGGCGCGGAGGGAGCGCGAGCGCTCCATGGCCGAGCTGGAAGCGCGCAATGTGGAGCTGGAACGCGTCGCCTACGTCGTCTCCCATGATTTGCGCAATCCGCTGGTGACCATCAAGGGCTTCATCGGCGTCTTGCAGGAGGCTCTTTCCAGAAACGACATCGAGCGTGCGGAACTGGCCCTGCGGCGCATTGACCTTGCCGGAGATCGCATCGGCGGGCTGTTGCGCGACCTGACCACCCTGTTCCGGCTGGGCGCGCTGGACGGATTCCACGAGCAGGTGGATCTCGGAGAATTGCTCCGGGAGGTCGTCGTGGATCTCGACTCCGCCCTCAAGGCCCGCGACGGGGAGGTGCGGAGCGTTTCGCCGTTGCCCGTGGTGAGCGGCGACCGGGATCGACTCCGCGAGGTGCTGCACAATCTTCTGGAAAACTGCACGCTTTTCGCGCGGCCCGATGTGCCGCTCGTTGTGGAAGTGGGCGCGCTGGACGACGCCGAAGGCTATGAAATCTTCGTGCGCGACAATGGCGTGGGCATCCGCCCGGCATACCTGGACAAGGTTTTCGGCCTGTTCGAGCAGCTTACTCCGAATGGGAGGGGCACCGGGGTCGGGCTGACCCTGGTGCGGCGCATCGTGGAGCAGCACGGGGGCCGGGTCTGGGCCGAATCCGATGGCGAGAACTGCGGCACCGTGATCCGGTTCACCCTGCCGCGAACGGAAGGCGAAGACGATCTGGACGGGACGGCCGGGATCGAGCCGGACGCAGCGGAGCGGGAAGGCCGGACAGGGGAGGATGAGGTCGATGCATGAGCTTGTCGTGCTGCTGCGCGCCGCGGAAGAAGCCCTGATGGGCAGGATTCTGGCGTTTGCCGAACGACACGGATACACGAAATACACTTCGAGCAGGAAGGAGGACTGGCGGCTGTCCGTGCGCGGGCTGACCGGGGCGCTTGAAAAAGCGCTGGACCGGGGAGGGCTCTCGGTGCTTTCCGCCGATGCGCAATACAGGGAAGACCCTGTGGCGGCTTTCGGCGTGGAAGAGGCGCGTCTGCACAGGGCGCGCGGCGTCAGTCTGTCCATGTTTCAGGGCTTGTTCAAATACTACCGCAATGCGTACCTGGATGAATTGCGGGAAAAATTCCCCTCGCGCAGCGACTGGACGGATGCGCTGTCCCTGTTTTTCGACAGGTTGGAAATAGCTGTTTGCTCCTCCTGGGTCGAACTCGGCCAGGAGGAGAGATACCGCGAATTGCAGGAGGCCAACCGCCGACTGACCAACAGCAAGAACATGTACATGACGCTCGTGGAGAGCTTTTCCCAGCCCATGGCCATCTACAGCGAGACGCGGGGCCTGCAATACTCGAATCCGGCGTTTTCTCGGCTCCTCGGACGGCTGGTGGAACATGACGATCTTGAAAGCGTGGACCTTCTGAAAGTGATGCCCTGGCTGGGCAAGGCCCTGGAAGAGCAACGCCGGACCGGGGAAGCGATTCGGCGCTTCGAGCAGCCGCTGACGATCGGTGGGGAACAACGCTATTTCGACTTGTCCCTCTCCCACGCGATCGACATGAGCGGGGTTTTTTCGGGGTCGACGATCCTGCTCGACGAGGTGACCACGGAACGCCGCGCCCGGCTGGCCTTTGAACAGGGGCGGCGGGAACGGATCGGGATGTTGGACGCCATGCCTGTTCCCGTGGTCATCACCCGGATCGGCGACGGCATCATCCGCTATGCCAACGTCATGGCCGCGAACTTGATCAGGGTGTCCAGGGACGACATGGTCGGGCATTACGCACCGGATTTTTACGAGAACCCCCAGGACCGCGCCCGGATGTTGCAGCTGCTCGAAAGCCAGGGCTCTCTCCGGGCTCACGAGATTCGCCTCAAGCGCGGCGAGGAAGGGCTTCCCTGCCTGATGTCCGCAGTGCGCGTGTCCCATTTCGACGAGGCCTGCTACCTCTTCACCCTGCTGGACATCAGCGGGTTCAAGCGCATCGAGGAAGAGGTCGCCAAACTGTCCCAGGCCCTTCAGCAAAGTCCCATCGCCGTGTTCGTGACGGACAGGGAGGGGCGCATCGAATATGTGAACAGCACCTTCGAAGCGCTGACAGGCCTCTTGCCGAATGACGTTCTGGGCGCGACGCCGGATATTCTCAAGGGCGCGCAGCAGAATAACGAGCTTCTCGACAAGCTGTGGAAATCTTTGCGGCACGGTCGGCCCTGGCGCGGGGAAATGAGCATCGAACGCAAGAACGGGGGCTACTGCTGGGTCATGGTCCACCTTTCCCCCCTGACCGACGCTGATGGCAGCCCCGCGCACTTCGTCGCCTTCATGGAAGACATCACCAAGCGCAAGATGGCCGAGGGCGTGCTCCAGGATCGGCTCCAGTTCATCCAGACCCTCATGGACGCCGTGCCCACCCCGATATTCTACAAGAACATCGAAGGGGTCTACCAGGGCTGTAATCGGGCTTTCGAGCAATATTTCGGGATCATGCGGCCTTTCCTGATCGGCAAGACCGCAGCGGAAATCTCAACGGAAAAGCTGGCCCACGTCTATCACGACAAGGACATCCAGCTCGCCCGCCGGGGAGGGGTCCAGATCTACGAGAGCCACGCCCGGCGCAAGGACGGCGAGATCCGCGACGTGATTTTCCACAAGGCCACCTACAAGGATTCCAAGGGAAACCCCGCGGGCATCGTCGGCAGCGTCACGGACATCACCGAACGCAAACGGGCGGAACGCGAATCGCGCGACAACGAGGCCACCCTGCGGCAGGCGCTGACGGGAATCCGCGCGGGCATCCTGGTGGTGGATCCGGACAGGAAGATCATCGAGGACGTCAACGAGCGGGCTTTGGAACTGCTGGGGGGAGACCGCGCCGACTATCGCGGAAAGTCCAGCGAGGTTCTCGCCTGGCAGACGGTGCTCGGCAAACCGGTTCCTCCTTCGAGGATCATGGAGCCGCAAAGCGACAAGGAATACCGCCTGCTGCGTTCCGGGGGCAGCGTGCTCCCCGTGGCCCTGAGCGTTCTGGCTTCGACCATACGCGGCAAGCCGCGCATGCTCCTGATTCTTTTCGACCTGTCGGAGCGCAAGAACCTGGAGCGGCAGCTCAACCTCGCGCAGAAACTGGAATCCGTGGGACAGCTCGCAGCGGGCATCGCGCACGAGATCAATACGCCCATCCAGTACGTCAGCAGCAACCTTTCCTTTCTGGGGGAGGCATTCGCGCGGATCCGCGAAGATTTCGAACAGGCAGGCTGCGAACTGAGCCCTCTTTCGCTCGGCGACCTGGAAGAGATTCCAGGTGCGGTCAGGGACGCCCAGGAAGGAGTGTCGCGGGTGGGCTCCATCGTCCAGGCCATGCGCAAGTTTTCGCATCCCGGATCCGAGGAGCAGACCCCGGTGGACGTCAACGAGGCGATCCGCAATACCGTGACCATCGCCCGCAACGAGTGGAAATACCATGCCGAGGTGATCTTCGACCTGGACGAAACCTTGCCCAGCGTGCTCTGCGTGCCCGGCGACTTCAACCAGGTGGTGCTCAACGTTCTCGTCAACGCGGCCCACGCCGTTGCCGAGAAAATGGGCGTCAGCGGGGACAAGGGGGAAATCCGGATCAAGACCTCGCGGGTCGGGGCATATGTGGAGATCGCCGTCAGCGACACCGGGGGCGGCATTCCCGAAGAGAACCGCGACAAGATCTTCGATCCCTTTTTCACCACGAAGGAGGTGGGCAAGGGCACGGGACAGGGTTTGGCCATCACCCACGCCATCGTGGAGCGGCATCACGGAGAGATCGAGCTGCGCTCCGAAGTGGGCAAAGGGACCACGTTTTTGATCCGTTTTCCACTGGAAGGCCTGAATGGGGAGGCAAGGCGATGACCATGCGCGTATTGTTCGTGGACGACGAGGAGATGATCCTGCGCGGCATCCGCAGAATGCTTCATGGACATGTGGACTGGGACATTTCCTATGCGCTGGGCGGCGCCGAGGGGCTGGAGCATCTGAAAAGCAAGCCCGTGGACGTGCTCGTGGCCGACATGCGCATGCCCGGCATGGATGGAGCCCAGCTGCTCACCAAGGCGCAGACCGTCGCGCCGGGAGCCGTGCGCATCGTGCTTTCCGGCCATTCCGATCAGCAGGCCGTGCTGCATACGGTCAAGCCCGCGCATCAGTTCCTGAGCAAGCCGTGCGACCTGGATACGCTCGTTTCCACGCTGGAGCGCGTGCACGCCCTGCGCAAAATCTTCATCAACGAACGCCTTCGCAAGGTGATCACCCGCATCGACGCCCTGCCCGTGCTTCCCGCAGTGTACCACCAGCTGGTGGGCGAGCTTGAAAGCAGGGACGCCTCCCTCGCAAGGGTCGGACGAATTCTTTCCAGGGACGTGGGGCTGAGCGCCGGAATCCTCAAGACGGTAAACTCTTCCTTCTTCGGGCTGCCGAACAGGGTCTCCACTCCGGAACAGGCGGCGGCCATGCTCGGCCTCGACGTGCTCAAGGGCTTGATCATCACCGAGGCGATGTTCAGCATCTTCAAGGAGCGTGACGGGTTGAACTTCTCGCTGAAGAACCTCTGGGAGCACAGCATGCGCGTGGCCGGTTTCGGGCGTGTGCTCTGCGGATTGCAGGGCTGCCGGCGTCAGGACGTGGAGGAGGCTTTTCTCTGCGGTCTTCTGCATGACCTGGGCAAGCTGGTCCTGGCGGACCGGCTTCCCGGAGAGTACCGGGAGATACTGCTGCTGACCAACCAGGAAAACATACCGATCCGCGAGGCGGAACTGGAAGTGCTGAACACGGATCATGCGGAGTTGGGAGCCTACCTTTTGGGGCTTTGGGGGTTCCCGGAACAATTGGTCAAGGCCGTGGCTTCGCACCATGCCCCTTCAAGCATGATCTCGGAGCCGGCGCTGATGGTGACGACGACTCATTTTGCTAATTATATAGATCATTTATTGGTAGTATTCAACAAGGGGTATGCGGAGCATCCCCTGGACCTGACCTATTCGCTCCGCACGGGGCTGGTGGAAAAGCTTCCCGGTTGGGTCGAGGCTTGTCACAACATACTGGAAGGCGCCGATGCAGAAAACGATCTTGTTCGTTGACGACGACGAGCTGCTTCTCAAAGCCGTTCGCCGTTCTCTGACCAGCCGTTATGATCTGGAAACGGCTCTCGGGCCGGAAGAGGCCCTGAAGCGAATTCAGGAAGACGGTCCATTCGCTGTGGTCGTCTCGGATTTGAAAATGCCCGGCAAGGACGGCATAAGCCTTCTTGAGGAAATCCGTGCTCTCAGTCCGGACACCATTCGTGTCGTCTTGACGGGATACGCGGACCTCAACTCCGCTGTGGAAGCCGTGAACCGCGGGCACGTGTTCCGTTTTTTGACCAAGCCCTGCGAGGACGAGACCCTGGCCGCCGTGCTCGACGACTGCCTGCGGCAGTTCGCGCTGGTGACGGCGGAGCGCGAATTGCTGGAAAAGACGCTCAAGGGGTGCGTGTCCGTGCTGACGGAAACCTTGTCCCTGGTGAATCCCGAAGCCTTTGGACGGGCCAACCGCATCGACAGGTTCGCCAAGGCCATCGCGCAGCAGGCGGGAATCGGGGAGATCTGGAAGTACGAGATGGCGGCCATGCTGTCGCAGATAGGCTGCGTTGTCCTGCCGGAGCAGACCCTGCAGAAGATCGCCAAAGGGATCCATCTGAATTCCGAGGAAAAGCAGCTTTACGACATGCACCCCCTCATCGGGCGCAACCTCCTGGCGCGCATTCCCCGTCTGGAGGACGTTGCGGAAATGGTCGCCTACCAGGAAAAGAACTACGACGGCAGCGGCATTCCGCCGGACGGCATCAGCGGGGACGACATCCCTCAGGGAGCGCGCATCCTCAAGGTCGCCATCGATTTCGATCTGGCCTTCAGCCGGGAAAACAGTTTCGCCAAGGCCTTCCATCACTTGGAAGAGCACATCGAGCGCTACGATCCCGTGATGCTCTATTACCTGGAAGGCTGCCTGGGCAAGGAGGCGCACTTCGAATCAGCGGCGCTGAAGGTCAAGGAGCTGCGCCATGGAATGCTCGTGGATCAGGCGGTGATGACCAAGACCGGCCTGCACCTCTTGCGCAAGGGGCGGGAGCTGAATTCCGTGCTCATCCAGAAGCTGCGCACCGTGCACAAGCGTCTGGGCGTGGTCGAACCGATCAACGTGCTCATCCCCGTGAACGAAAGCAAGCGGGACGAGTCGGACATCCGTCAGGACTGATCGTTTCCCCCGGCGCAGGCTCGTTTCAGCTGGTCCGGCACCGCGACGCCCGCTTCGGAAAGGGCCGCGAGCAACATGCCTGCGTTTTTGAGGCTGTTGAACATCAGGCGCAGCCGTTCAGCTCCGACCAGTCGCAGCTCCAGCCCCCATTCCACGTTGCGGGAAATCAGCAGGGCCATGCCCATGGTCTGGGGCATGCCGCCGCCGAAAATCAGCAGCAGCCGCGCGAGCAGCCGGGCTCGTTCCGCGCCGTCATAGGCCCGGGTTTCCTCGATTTCCTCGAATCCGATCCGGCGTTTCCGCCAGAGCGTCCGCAGGATCAGCCCTTCCTTCAGCGCATAGGCCTGGAAGCAAGCGTAGCGCGCCGCCGTGGCGGGCAGCGCGGCGGTCAGCAGCGCAAGGCTCCAGAAGCTCAACGTGAGCACGGCCCAGCCGTTGTCCAAGGACAGCAGCTCGGAAGGGGACGTGGTCGAACCGACGATCAGCAGCGGCAGGGAAAAGAAGAAAAGCGTCAGGGAGATGCCCAGCAGGTCGGGCACAATCACGGCGCTAGCGATGCCGTAGCGTGCCGCGCCGGAATGTCGGGACGGCCTGGGCGGCAGCGCGTAGGCCGCCAGCGCCGCGAGCAGGAGCCAGGGAGCCGCGGCCCTGCCGGGGTGGCGGAGCCGCTCCGGCGCGGCCTGGGCGTGGCGCGCTTCCACGAAGGCGGCTCCCAGAGGACGGGCCTGGGGCGCGTCCTTGGGAAGCAGATATCGGAATTCGTTCTTCGGCAGGTCCAGGGAACGCGCCAGGGGGGAGTCTTCCGCGAACCAGAAGTCTTTTCCGCCATCCCCCTGATTCCCCGCGAGGCTCTCCGGGAGGTTGCCCGCGCCGGTCGGCGTCTCGCCCGGAGACTGGAGCGCGGAGGCCATCACGGCCCACTCAGGCCCGGACACGGCCAGGGTGCGCCCCTGCAGGGCGTGTTCCAGCCAGTCTCCGAAACCGGGAGCGTCCTCGCCGTGCAGGGCGGCGTCGCGTTCGTACTTCGCGCGCAGGTCCGGCAGGCTGACGCGCAACAGCCGCTCGGCCGGCGTCAGGAAAAGCCAGGCTCCCAGCAGCAACAGGCCCAGGCAGGCCGCGCGGCGAAAAATTTCCACCAGCCCCTGGAGCCACGGGGGAAGCGCGTTCCCGGCCATGTCAGTCGCGCCTCGCGCCGAGACCCATTCCCGGCTGCATTTCCTGGCCCGTCAGGTCCGTCTCGTATCCTCCCTGCGCCTTGATCTTGTTCTGGAAGGCAGTGGTTTCAATCAGCCTGAGCATGGCCTGCAACCTGGGGTCGGACTCGTTCTCCACGGGGAAGATGAGGTCGTAGCGTTCGCGGGCCAGGGGCACGAAGTCCAGATCCAGCGCCTTGGCCGCCGCGTGAATGCCCAGGCCGCAGTCCGCGGCCCCGGTGAGCACGTTGACGGCCACGGCCATGTGCGTGAACTCCTCGCGGTCGTATCCCAGGACATCGTCCGTGGAGATTCCGGCCTGGCGGAGATGATGGTCCAGAAGGATGCGGGTTCCCGCGCCGCGCTGGCGGTTGAGAAAGCGCACGTCGCTCCTGGCGAGGTCGCTCACGCCCCGGATGCCCTTGGGATTGCCCCTGGCCACGATCAGGCCCTGATGACGGATGGCGAAGTTCACTACCTTGACCCGCACGTCGGGCAGATAGCGCTTCAGGAAGGGGAAGTTGAAATCGTCGCTTTCCGGATCGAAGAGATGCACCCCCGCGAAAAGCGCGGTGCGGTTCTTGAGGGCCGTAAGCCCGCCCATGCTGCCCACGTGGCTTGAGGTCAGGTGCAGCGGAACCGGAAGCCCCATGAGCTCGTTGGCGAGCAGGTCCAGGGTGTTGTCGTGGCTGCCCACATGGACGAGCACCCGGGAGAGCTCATTTTCCGAAACCAGCAGCTCTGCCATGACGCTCTCCCCGGCCTCCACTCCGTCCCTGCTCGGCGCGATGCGCGTCACGGCCTGCGCCTTGGTCAGCGTGGTGATCATGCCCGCTCCGCGCGCCAGGGGGGCGGCGAGGTAGCGGTCGTTCACGAGTCCCACGGCGAGGCGGACGACTTCCTCCTGGCCCAGCCGGGAAGGCGTGCGCCGGATGAGCTTCACGGGCAGCCTGCGGCGCTCGGGGAGAGCGCGTCTTCCAAGCCAGGCCACGATGGGGGCGAGCACGTCCTCGAAGCAGACCACGGCGCTGACGGGATAGCCCGGCGCGCCCACCAGCAGCTTGCCTTGCGCTTCGGCCAGCAGGGTCGGCTTGCCGGGCATGACGTTGATGCCATGGCAGAGCAGGGTTCCGAGCTTGTCGAAGATCGTCTTGGTGAAGTCCTTGCTGCCGGCGGAGGAACCCGCGCCCACGACCACGATATGCGCGTCGGAACGCAGGGCGTCCCGCACGGCCTTGGTCAGGGCCTCCTCGTTGTCGGGCACGGGCGCGGCCCTGCGGGGCGCGGCCCCCCAGGAGCGGGCCAGAGCCGCGAACACCTGGGAGTTGCTTTCGATGACTTGTCCCGGCTTGGGATCGGGCCGATCCAGGAAATCGAGCACTTCGTCGCCGGTGGGCAGAAATGCGAGCCGCACCCGCTCGAAGACCTCCACTTCCCAGATGCCTGCGGAAAGCAGCGCGCCGAGGTCGTAGGGGGTGAGAGTGCGTCCCTGGGGCAAGAGCAGTTCCGTGGCCACGATGTCCTCGCCGATGCGCCGCACGTTGCTCCAGGGGAAGGCCGGAGCCTCGATGCGGATGGTGGAGGAGTCCACCTGGACCACGTTTTCGATCATGATTACGGCGTCGCGGCCTTCGGGCATGGGATTGCCGGTGTTCAGCGGCAGGTAGCCCTCGCCGAGACGCAGCTCCAGGGGAGCGTCCTCGCGGGCGGAAAAGGTGTCCGAGGCGCGCACGGCAACGCCGTCCATGGCGGCCGAGTGGAAGGTCGGCGAGGAGCAGCGGGAGTGGACGGGACCGGCCAGGGTACGCCCGGCGGCGTCCTGCGTGGGGATGGTCTCGATGCCGATCAGTTCGCGTCGGTCCAGCACGGAGCGGGCGCGTTCCACGGCTTCAGCGGGAGAAATCAGGTCGAGGTAGACGTTGCGTTGCTTCATGGCGTTCTCGTTGGTTGCGCTGTTGGTCAGTACGGCAGGACGTCGATGTCCTCCCCGGCGTAAAGGCCCTCGCTGGTCGCGGGGACGGCCGCCAGTCCGTGGCTCTGGATCAGGGTGCGCATCAATCCTGAGCGTCCGGGCACGGGGTGGGCCAGGGGCGTGGCTCCGGGGCGGGGTTCCAGGCGGACGCGGATGAAATCCTCCCGCCCCTGGCGGGAGGCTATGTTGCGGGCCAGCTCCGCCCGCAGCCGGGGCCGGGAGGCTTCGTCAAAGGCGGCGGCGTCCCCTTCCAGGCCGCGCAGAAGAGGCAGCCCGAGCACGAGCATGACCACGTGGGCCGAGGCGGTCTGCCCGGGCAGGCCGAGCACGGGCCGCGATCCCTGGCGGGCCAGGATGGTCGGCTTGCCGGGGCTCATGGCTACTCCGTGGGCCAGCACGCTCGTTTCCGGAAGGGCCTCCAGCGCGTCCACGGTCAGGTCGCGGGTGCCGATGGAGCTGCCGCCGGAAAGAAACACGGCGTCGTACTCTGCCAGCGCCCGCTCCAGAGCCTCGCGCAGCGCCTGGGCGTTGTCCGGGACGATGCCCAGGAAGCTTGCTTCGCTTCCTGCGGCGCGGGCCAGGGCGCGCACGGTGAAGGAATTCACGTCGCGGACCTGCCCCGGCCGGGGCACGGCGTCCACGTCCACGATTTCGTTGCCCGTGGAGAGCACGGCCAGGCGGGGACGCCTGCGCACCTGGACCGAGTCGAAGCCCAGGGCCGCGAGCAGACCCGCATCCTGGACCCGCAAGCGGGTTCCGGCCGGGAAGACCGTCTTGCCCGGCTCCGCGTCCTCGCCCTTGCGCATGACGTTGTCGCCGGGGGCCGCGCTTTTGCGGATTTCAATGGTTCCGCCCATGTCGTGGGTATGCTCGATCATGATCACGGCGTCCGCTCCCTCCGGGAGGCAGCCGCCCGTGGGGATGCGCGCGCAGTGGCCCGCTTCGAGCCGGAACTGCGGAAAAACGTCGATTTCTATTTCCGCCTGGAGTTCCAGATAGGAAGGATTGGACTCGCCGGAGCCGAACACGTCCCTGGACCGCACCGCGTATCCGTCCATGCAGGAGCGGGCGGTCAGGGGCAGATACTCCCCGGAGCGGACGTCCTCGGCGAGCACCCGGCCCGTGGCGCTTTCCAGGGGCGCTGTTTCCTGGGGCAGGGCGGGGAACGTGGCGCAGAGACGGAGGAATTCCGCACGGGATACGACGTCGAAAAACATGGATACTCCCTGAATCCCCGTTTCGGGGTGAATTCGCGGGGCTTGCGCAGCCCCGCACTTGCCGTATAAATGAACTCGTCTTTGATTGAAAGGATTTATCATTTCTGCAGGAGTTGACACATGAGCGAGAAGAAAGGCGCGGCCGGGGAACAGCTCAGCCACGTGGACGAGAGCGGCAATTTGCGGATGGTGGACGTGAGCGGCAAGGACGAGACGGACCGCCGGGCCCTGGCCCGGACCGAGGTGCTTCTGGCGCCGGCGACCATGGACCTGCTCGTGCGGCAGGCCCTGCCCAAGGGCGACGTGCTCGCCGTGGCCAAGGTGGCGGGAATCCTCGCAGCCAAGCGCACGCATGAGCTGATCCCGCTCTGCCATCCGCTGATGCTCAGCTACGTGGATGTGAGCTTTGAGATCGACCAGGAGGGCTGCCGCGTGGTCATCTTCGCCGAGGCCCACACTTCGGGGCGCACCGGACTGGAAATGGAGGCGCTCATGGCGGCCCAGGTCGCGGCGCTGACCATTTACGACATGTGCAAGGCCGTGCAGAAGAATATCGTCATCGCGGACTGCCGTTTGCTGCGCAAGAGCGGCGGCAAGAGCGGCCTCTACGAGGCTCCGGAGTTGAAAGGCTAAACCCCACTCGAAAGATCGGAATAATCCCGGAGGGTTGACAGGAAGGCATCGTCTGGCGCATTGATTATGCTTATAGGAGCATAGCCAAAGGAGTTGCCATGCGTAATGGACTTTCCGTTTGCCTGATGGTGTTGATCTGCTGCCTCGCGGCCCCGCCGCAGGCCCTCGCCGAGCTGAAGGGCGACGTCGTCATCTTTCATGCAGGCTCGCTGACGGTGCCTCTGGCCGAGATGGAGAAGCGCTTCGAGGCGCTGCACCCCGGCGTGGACATCAAACGCGAGGCCGGGGGCAGCACCAAGATGGCCCGGATGATCTCGGAGGTGGGCAAGCCCGCGGACATCATGGCCTCCGCCGACTACAAGGTCATCGACAACAATCTCGTGCCCGACTTCGCGGACATCAACATCCGCTTCGCCACCAACCAGCTCGTGCTCTGCTATACCGACCAGAGCCGTTTCGCCGGGGAGATCAACGCGGACAACTGGTATGAGATCCTGCAACGCGACGGAGTCGTCTGGGGCCATTCCGACCCGAATCTGGACCCCTGCGGCTACCGCAGCGTCATGGTCCTCCAGCTCGCCGAGAAATTCTACAAGCAGCCCGGCCTGTTCGACAAGCTCATCGCCGCGCGCAAGCCGGAATGGGTCCGGCCGAAGTCCGTGGAGCTGGTCTCCATGCTCAAGACCGGGAACATGGACTACGCCTGGGAATACCTTTCCGTGGCCGTGCAGCACGGGCTCAAGTATCTGACCCTGGACCCGCACATCAACCTGGGCGACTACCGCTATGACGATTTCTACGCCCAGGCCGCAGTGGAGGTTTCAGGGAAGGAGCCGGGCAGCATGATCACCAAGAAGGGCCAGTCCGTGACCTACGGCGTCACCCTGCTGCGCGACGCGCCCAACCGCGAGGCCGCCGTGGCCTTCCTGCGGTTCCTGCTCGACCCGGAACAGGGCCTCAAGATTCTCAACGACATGGGCCAGCCGCCTTTCGTGCCCGCGCGCGTGCCGGACAAGGCCATGCTGGAAAAGGTGCCGGCGGAGCTTCTCCCGCTGGTGGAAGCTGGCGAGTAGCCCGCGCATGAGCAAGGCAACCGGGGCGGTCTTCGGGCCGTCCCGTTCCGCATCCGCCCGGCGCGGCGTCGATCCCTTCTTCTGGCTCAGCGTGGCTGCCGGGGCCATGATCATGGCCTACATCCTTCTTCCGCTGGGGCAGATGCTCTTCGCCCCGACGCTGGAGAGCATGGTCCAGGCCGCTTCCGACGCGGACGTGCGCAACGCCGTCGGCCTGAGTCTGGCCGCTGCGGGCATCGCCGCGCTGATCTCCCTGATTTTCGGAACCCCGCTTGCCTACCTCCTGGCGCGGCGGGAGTTTCCCGGCAGGAAGATCGTCGAAAGCCTCATCGACCTGCCGATCATGATTCCCCATCCCGTGGTGGGCATCGCCATCCTGGGCCTGACCGGGCGCAACCACTGGCTCGGACGGACCATGCAGGAACTGGGCATTCGGATCATGGGCACGGTCACGGGCATCGTCGTGGTCCTGGTCTTCGTGGGGCTGCCGTTCTACGTGAACGCGGCCAAGGCAGGCTTCCAGGCCGTGCCCGTTCGGCTGGAAAAGGCGGCGCGCACCCTGGGCTGCTCGAGCGGTCTGGCCTTCCTGCGGGTGACGCTTCCCCTGGCCTGGCGCAGCATCGTCACGGGCGTGATCATGTGCATGGCCCGCGCCATCAGCGAATTCGGCGCGGTGATCATCGTGGCCTACCATCCCATGGTCGCCCCCGTGATGATCTACGAGCGCTTCACGGCCTACGGGCTGAAGTATTCCCAGCCCGTGGCGGTCTGGCTGATCTGCGTCTCCCTGGCGTTGTTTCTCCTGCTGCGGCTGGTTTCCCGGGGTGAGGAGGGAGCCCTTGATCGTACTTGAAAACCTCGACGTGGAACTGCCCGGATTCGCGCTGCGCGGCGTGAGCCTGAGCGTTGCGGAGCGGGAGTTTTTCGCCCTGCTCGGGCCTACGGGCGCGGGCAAGTCCGTGCTGCTGGAAACCGTGGCCGGGCTGCTGCCCGTGCGCCGGGGCCGCGTCCGGCTCGACGGCCGGGACATCACCCGGCTGCCGCCGGAGCGCCGGGGGCTCGGCATGGTCTACCAGGACAATGCCCTCTTTCCGCATCTGAGCGTGCGCCGGAACATCGCCTTCGGTCTGCGCCATCATCGCGGCGCAAGGCCAGAACGGGTAGGGGAGCTGGCCGAGCTGCTCGGCATAGCGCACCTGCTGCCGCGCAGCCTGCACGGCCTATCCGGAGGAGAGCGCCAGCGCGTGGCCCTTGCGCGGGCTCTGGCCGTGGAGCCGCGCGTGCTCTTGCTGGACGAGCCGCTTTCGGCCCTGGATCCCAATTCGCGGCACGGAGTCAAGCGGATGCTCAAGGATCTGCACCGGGAAACCGGCATCACCTTCATGATGGTCACGCACGATTTCGACGAGGCGCTCTTCCTCGCCGACCGGGCCGCCGTGATTCGCGGCGGGCGCGTCGTGCAGCAGGGCGCGGTGCAGGACATCTTCCACCGCCCTGCGGATGCGGGCGTGGCCGAGTTCGTGGGCATGCGCAACGTGCTGGCGGCCCGCATGGAAGGGCGGCGCGCCTGTGTGGGGAGGCTGAAGCTGGATTTGCCCGCCGAGGCGGAGCCGGGTTCCAGCCGAGTGGCGTTTCGCCCGGAGGACGCGGTTCTCGGCGGCGAAGAGCTGGCCGGGCGCTATGCGAACTGCTTTCCCGTGACGATCTCTTCGCTCGTGCCCGAAGGATTTCAGGTTTCCCTGGAGGTGCGCGCCGGAGATTTGGAATTGTCCTGCTGCGTGACCAGGCGGCGCTGCCTGGAATTGGAATTCCGCCCCGGTTCGAGAGCCTGGCTTGCGCTGCCCGAAGCCGCGCTGCACGTCTTCTAGCGCTTCCCGCCGGCTGGCGCCGGGCTACAGGGTCACCGTCTCGAAACTCATGGCCTTCAGGTCCACCACGATCATCCGGCCGTCCAGAGTGGGGCGGTTCAGGAGCAGGTTCACGGCTTCGGCCGCCATGAGCGAGGCGATCAGCGCCACGGTGGGGGCCGGGCAGCCGAGTTTCTTTTCAGCGGAATCGTCGCCGCCCATGAACTCCACGGGATGCGCGCCGCCGGGCCGCACCAGGGCGACGTAGCCGCTCCAGCCCGCCAGGGCTCCCGCCACCAGCGGCACTCCCTCGTCGCGGCAGGCCCGGGCCAGGCTGCGCCGGGAGTGCAGGTCGCCCAGCGCGTCCAGGGCGAGGTCCGCGCCTCGGACCATCTCGCTCATGCCGAAGCCGTCGAGGAAGTCCGAAGTGGTGGCGAAGCGCACGGCGGGATTGACGAGCTTGCAGCGTTCGCGGGCGGCGTCGGCCTTGCCGCGTCCCACGGTGGCCGTGGTGGCCAGAAGCTGGCGGTTGAGGTTGGACGGCTCGAACACGTCGCCGTCCGCCGCGCGGATTCGCCCCACCCCGGCGCGGGCCAGGGATTCCAGCACATGGCCGCCCAGGCCGCCCAGCCCGACAAGCGCCGCGTCCGATCGCAGCAGCGCGAGCTGCTCCGCAGCCGTGATTGCGTCCATGCCGCGCGAATAATGCTCCGGGACGATTCCCGCCTCAAGGGCTGTCTGTTCCACTTCGAGCAGGTCCACGCCCTGCGCGCGGGCCAGGCGCTGCGCGTCCGCGAAGCGCAGCAGGCGCAGGCGCCCTCCGGACGGGGAGGCGGCATCCTGAGCGAGGTCCGCGATGCGCCGCGAGAGCATCAGCCGCCGCCCACCGCCGGGAACAGCCCGACCCGGTCGCCGTTTTTCAGGACGCTGTCCGGCTCGCGCTTGACCCCGTTGACGAAGATGATCCGGACCTCTTCGGCGGGCATGTTCAGCGCGGCCATCACGTCGGCCACGGTGGAGCCGTCGGGCATGGGAAAGGCGTCCGCGTTCTCCGGAAGATAGACGCCGAGGGTGGCGAAACACTTCAGTTCGATGTTCATGCTTCCAGCCTATCCAAGATTGGCGGTCCGGGTCAATGCGCCCAGGGCCGAAAGACCGGGCGCGGGTCGCCGGAGCTGCAAAAAAGGCCCGGCGTGAAGCCGGGCCTTTGCGAATCGTCGATGTCCCAGACGCTTACTTGACCTTGGCGGCCTGGAGTTCCTCCACGGTGAAGTCCCAGAGGGTGCCGTGCGGCTCCAGGGGCTCCTCGGAGAAGAAGGCGGGCAGCTGGTCGTCTTCCTTGGTGAATCCGGCGGCATTGTTGAAGTCGATCTCGTCTTCAAGGACGCTCACGCCGAGCTTGACCACGTCGTCCACGGTGAAGGGCTGGCCGATGTGGGCGGAAACCATGTCCGCGATGGTGGACACGCCGTCCGGGGAATCGAGCACGGCGAAGGCCACGAAGATGCAGAGACCAGCGGCGTCCAGGGCGGCGGTGGCCACCTGGAGGTTCTTGGAGATCTCGATCTGGCCCATCTTGTCCAGGGGGTTCACGTCGCCGCCGACCTTGAGGATGTTCTGGCAAACGGCGTACCCGGCGGTGTGGTCCGCGCCCATGGGCGTCGTGGCGTAGGTCACGCCCACGCCCTTGACAGCGCGCGGGTCGTAGGCGGGCAGGGACTGGCCCTTGACCACGGGGATGTGCTTCACGCCGAGCTTTTTGCCGATGGCGGCGGTGCCGTCCGCGATGGTCGCGGCGATCTCGTCGTCCGTGGCGGCCTTGCGCAGCATCTCGACGCAGGCCGGGCCGTCGCCCCAGGCGATGGCTCCGCCGTCCATGGCCACGCCCAGGGCGCCGCCCATGTCGATGGTGTCCAGGCCCATGTCGTCGCAGGTGCGGTCCAGGGTGGCGATGATGTCGATGTCCTTGATGAGCGTGTTCGCGCCGAAGCCCCAGACGGTTTCATACTCGAAGCCGGAGGTCAGGTATTTGCCCGCGGCGTCCACGTATTCCTGGGAACACTGGATCACGCAGCCGGGGTGGCAGCCGTGCTTGGTCTTGCCGCCGCGCTTCTTGATGGTCTCGGCAATGGCTTCGCCGGAGATGTCCGCGGCGAATTCGAAGCGGCCTCCGCTGAAGTTCTTGGTGGGCAGCGCGCCCGCTTCGTTGATGATGTTCACGAGAATGGCCGTGCCGAACGCGGGCAGGCCCTCGGAGGTCACGGGGTGGCCCTTGAGGATCTCGATCCAGCGCTTGTTGGCAGCCTTGAACTTTTCGGGATCGGCGGACTTGACCATGCCGCAGCCCTTGTCGTCGAGGACGATGGCCTTGACCTTCTTGGAGCCCATGACCGCGCCCAGACCGCCGCGGCCGGCGGCGCGGGCCGGACGGCCCTCGGGGTCGGAGAACTGGATGGAGGCGGCGCGGCGCAGCTTCTCCCCGGCGGGGCCGATGAGCATGCCGCAGGCTTTCTCGCCGTAGCGGGCGCGGACTTCGTCCATGGCCGCGTAGGTGCCCAGGCCGACCATGCTTCCGGCATCCTCGATCTGCACGCCGTCCTTGGTGATGTGGATGTTGATCCAGGAATCGCTCTGCTCTTCGAGAACCAGGCCGATGATGCCGAGCTTGGCCAGCTTCTGGGCGAAGGAGCCGCCGGAGTTGGATTCCTTGATGGTTCCGGTCAGCGGGGACTTCGCGCCCACGGAAACGCGGCCGGAGTTGGCGGCGGCGGTGCCGGTGAGCACGCCTGCGGCGGCAACGAGCTTGTTCTCTGCGGAAAGCGCGTCGCATTTGGCCGGAACTTCTCCCTTGACCAGTCGGGAAGTCAGCGCGCGGCCGCCGAGTCCGGCGTACTTTCCGGGTTCTTCAAAGGCGTACTGCTTGGTGCGGGTGTTGATGCGCAGGATTTTCATGGTACATCTCCTGTTTTGTATTGTATCCGCGAAATGCTGCGGATTCGAATCTGCATACCTTTCAGAATGACACCTTCTTCGCATCGATATGTCAATAATTTTATATTATGCATGAGTAGGCATGATATTGACGTTGTTGGATAATATGTTCATGGTGGAGCAGAATTGGAGGTGCGTAATATGCACTATGCGATAAATGTGAACGTGTCGGTGCAGCCGGAGGACATCATCCATTGGCTCTCTCCTTTCCGGAAAGGCGCGCGGGTGCGTTGCCGGACAGGGGAAAAACTGTCGGACATTCTTTTGCGCCAGTTCGGAATGAAGCCGGATTACGTCGAAAAAAGAGTTCGCACCGTGTTCATCAACGGCTGCCCCGTGGACGATCTTGATGCCGCCGTGGTCGCGGACGGGGACGAGGTTGCCCTGGCGGGTGCCCTGCCCGGCCTCGTGGGCATCTGCATGGGACGAAACAGCCCGGTGGCCGGTTTTCGGCGGGACATCACCTTCCATAGCGGCGAAGCGGTCCGCGGGCAGGGCGTGGTGGTGCTGAAGCTCTTCAATACCGTGGGGCAGGAGGCGGGGCCGCTGCTGCTTTCGCGCGGAATCCTGCTAACCGGCGCGGAACTGGGCGCACTGGCGGGCCGTGCCATGGCCGAGGGCCACAAGCCCCTTGCCGTGACCCTGGAGGGAAAGCCGGTGGGACTCGACGCGCTCTGCGGGTTGAAGCCGCAGGACGAGACGGAGCTGCGCGTGGCCGTCTCCTGAGGCGCCGCGTTTTTCACTGGGCTGCGGATGGACTGCCGGGGCGGATGGACTGCCGGGCGGACCGAGGCGCGTCTTTGTCCGGCCCGCGTGCTGGAAATGGAAAAGGGAGGGTCGCCCCTCCCTTTTGGTTGGTTGAATTGGCGCGTGTTCTAGAGGTCCCGGTAGCAGAACCACCAATCGTAGCCTTCGTGTTCGCTGAGGCGCGTTTTGGCTGCCGTGGTGTCCTTGGCGGGCGGAATGATGACCTTGCCGCCGATGAGTTCGTTGTTGGGCCAGCCCGCGGGAATGGCGACCCCGTTGTTGTCCGAGGTCTGGAGCGCCTTGAGCGCGCGCAGGATTTCATCCATGTTGCGTCCGACTTCCTGGGGATAGTAGAGCATCAGCCGCAGAAGGCCCTGGGGATCGACGATGAACACGGCGCGGACCGTGTTGCTGCCCTTGCCGGGATGGATCATGCCCAGCTTCTGGGCGACTTCGCCGCGGTCGTCCGCGATGACCGGGAATTTGATCTCCACGCCCAGCTTTTCCTCGATCCATTCAATCCATTTGATGTGCGAAAAGACCTGGTCGATGGACAGGCCGATGAGCTTGGCGCCGAGTTTTTCGAACTCGTCGAATCGTTTCTGGAAGGCCACGAATTCCGTGGTGCAGACAGGGGTGAAGTCCGCCGGGTGGCTGAAGAGAACGAACCATTTGCCTTTCATGTCGCCGGGCAGGTTCATTTCTCCATGCGTGGTGGTGACCTTGAGTTCCGGCATGGGCTGTCCAAGCAGCGGCAGCGAAGTTTCCATGATTTCTCCTTGGTTATAGATATTGAGGATGACGTTCATGATGAGAGTGATTACTATTAGCGTGGAAGCCTGTCAAGGGGGGTATCGAGAAATACGACTCCCGCCTGGGTTGTCATTGTGTTGCGTTCGGGTAATACTTTCTCGCACACTGCCGCACAGATGAAGGGGGGGCGTTGAAGAAGGCAAAGATCGCGACCGGTTATGAAGACATCTTCGTGGCCAGGCAGCCGATATTCTCGCGCAAGCGCAGTATCGTCGGCTACGAGCTGCTTTTCCGAAACAGCGGGACAGCGGGCAGGGCGTCCTTTCCCGACGAGGACGTGGCCTCATCCAAGGTCTTGGTGGACGGCATGGTGCTTGCCTCTGCCAATCTGCCGGACGACAAGCGGTTTTTCATTAATTTCACGAGGAACATGCTTCTCAACGATACCGCTCTGACCTTGCCGCCCAAGCGCTGCGTCGTCGAGATTCTGGAACACGTCCGGCCCGACGAGGACGTTCTGGAAGCCTGCAAGCGTCTGCGCAAGCTCGGCTACACGCTGGCCCTGGACGATTACGCGGGCAATCCCGAAAGGGACGCCTTTCTCGGCATCGCGGACATCGTCAAGGTGGATGTGCGCCAGCTCGACAGGGAGATGTGGGGACAGGTGCTCGACAGGCTCAAGGACTTCGGCTCCAAGGTGGTGGCCGAGAAGGTCGAGGCCTGGAGCGAGTTCGAGCAGTTGATGTCGCTGGGGTATGATTATTTCCAGGGGTTTTTTTTCAGCAGGCCGGAGATGCTGCCGGGCCGAAGGCTCTCTTCCGGCATGCTGGCCAAGGTGCGGCTGCTCAAGGTGCTCGGCGACCCCAACGCCAGGCCGCAGGAGATTCCGGACGTGATTGCTTCGGATCCGGGGCTGACGCTGCGGCTGCTCAAGTTCATCAACTCGGCGGCGTTCGGCTTCCGGTCCCAGATCACCTCCATTCAGCACGCCGTGACGCTGTTGGGAGTCCAGCCTTTGCGCCGCTGGGCCATGATCGTGGTCATCTCGGACATGGACGACAGCTTCAAGGGCGAGGAACTGACCTACATCAGCCTGCAACGGGCACGCTTCCTGGAGTGCCTTGCCGAGGCCGCGCCGGCCCCCCCGCTGACTCCGGGCGGACTCTTCCTGCTCGGCCTGCTCTCCCGCGTGGACGCCATGCTCGGCCTGCCCATGCAGGAGGTCTTGGGCGATCTCGTGCTGGAGGACGAGCTGACCCAGGCGCTGAAGGGATTGGATTGCCCCGCAAAGCATTGGCTGGGCATGATCGAGGCCCTGGAACGCGGGGACTGGCGTTCCGCATCCGCCTCCGTGGCCGGTTGGGGACTGAGCGGCAGCCAGGCGGCCCGTTGCCATCTCGCGTCGTCCTCCTGGGCCAGCGAGAAGATCTGGGCCCTTCGTCACCATTAGCAGCAAGGAGCCGCTCCGTATGAGCGTCATCGCCAATCTCGCCATCTTTCCCCTGGACAAGGGAGTGGAGCTTTCCGCGCATGTGGGGCGGGTGCTTCGCGTCATCCGCGCCTGCGGACTTCCGCATCAGCTCGGCCCCATGGGCACCTGCATCGAAGGGGAGTACGACGAGGTCATGGCCGTTGTCCGCGACTGCTTCGAGGAGCTTCGCCGGGACTGCGACCGGGTCTACCTGACCGTGAGCCTGGATTACCGGGCCGGGGCCGGGGGGCGAATGCAGGGCAAGGTCCGTTCCGTGGAGCGGTTTTTGGAAAGCGCCGACGCCGGGCGCGATAATACTACAAGCAAGGATTGAACATGCCGTTTTTCAAAACGCTCATGGAAGGGCTGGAGCGGATGCGCGCCGCCCGCCCCCTGGTGCTCAACGTCACCAACTACGTCGTGGCCAACACCAACGCCAATGCGCTCCTGGCTCTCGGCGCTTCCCCGGCCATGACGCATCATCCCGCCGACCTGGAAGAGCTGACGCGCTTCGCCGGAGCCCTGGTGGTCAACATCGGCACGCCGGGCCGCGAGTTTCTGGAAGGCTTGTTCACGGCCGGGGAGGTGGCGCGCCGCTCCGGCATTCCGGCCGTGCTCGATCCCGTGGCTGCGGGCGCGACCTCGGTCCGCACCGAAGCCGCCTATCGCTTCCTGAAGGAATGCTCCCCCGCCGTCGTGCGCGGCAACGCGTCCGAGATCATGGCCCTGGCAGGTGCCGAGGCCACCTCCAAGGGAGCTGATTCCACCCGAGGCGCGGACGAGGCCGTGGACGGCGCGCAGGAGTTGGCCCGGCTGTTCGGCTGCGTGGTCAGCGTCAGCGGCGACACGGACTACATTACGGACGGCCAGCGCACCATGGCGGTGCATGGCGGGCATGCGATGATGCCGCTGGTCACGGGACTTGGCTGCACGGCCAGCGCCCTTACCGGCGCATTCCTTTGCGTGGCGGAAGATGCCTTGCAGGGCGCGGCCCAGGCCATGGCCGTGATGGCCGCCGCGGGCCGGATGGCTGCGGACAAGGCGGAAGGCCCCGGCACGCTGCAACTCTATTTTTATGATGCCTTGTACAACCTGCGCCTGGAGGATTTGCGGAAGCTGGTCCAGGTGGAGGTGGTCTGATGCGTCGCGATTACGGCGTCTATCTGGTCACGGATCAGGGGCTTTGCCTCGGACGCGGCCTGCTGGAAGTGGTCGCGGAGGCTGTTCGGGGCGGCGCGAGCATGGTCCAGCTGCGCGAGAAGAAATGCGACACGCGCGATTTCGTGGCCCTGGCCCGGCGGCTGAAGGCCCTGCTCGGTCCTCTCGGCGTGCCGCTGTTGATCAACGACCGCGTGGACGTTGCCCTGGCTGCGGGAGCGGACGGAGTCCATGTGGGCCAGAGCGATATGCATCCCGCGGACGTGCGCGGCCTGATCGGCCCGGAGGCCATCGTGGGCCTTTCCGTGGAGTGCATGGAGCACGTGCTGCAAGCCGATGCCCTGGGAGTGGATTACCTGGGGGTCGGTCCCGTCTATGCGACGGCGACCAAGCCGGACCACAGCGAGCCGTGGGGGCTCGAGGGCCTTCGCAGGGTGCGTGCGGCCTCCCGCCTGCCCATGGTGGCCATCGGTTCCGTCAACGCCGAAAACGCCGCGCAGGTCATGGAAACGGGCATGGACGGGCTGGCCGTGGTATCGGCCATCTGTTCCGCCCCCTCGCCGGAGCAGGCCGCCGGAGCACTCCGCGATATCGTAAACAACGCCTTGCGAGCGCGTTGAGGATCGCTTTCTCATATGGCTCGGCATGTCCGTCCCCGCGTTTCGTTTCCTCCGCGTTGCCGGGGAAGTCGGGGCGTTCTTCACGTTGCGATTACTCTCTGTTTTCATTAGAATAATGAAGTAAGTCAAGGATGCGGCGGTTTCATGTCGCGAAACGGATGAAATGGACCCTGCAAATAGACTATTCTATTTTTCTGTTCGGTACATCAGGCTGAAATACATGGATTCTGAAGTCCCCGAATCCCCGGCTCGCGAAGGTTCTTGAGCCGGACTTGAAATCCGGAGACATTTCCACAGGTCTGATTACCCTTCCCAAGGTACGAAAAAGTAGGGTTTTACATACTCTGCCGCTATGCTAGATAATCTCCAATCCTGTGCCTGGAACTGAAACCGCAACCATACACAATGTGCAGAAATGGAAGAGGAATTCGGAGTAATCATAGCTGACGGACATCCGCTGCTCCGAGCGGGCGTCAAGTCTGTTCTTCAAAATCTCGAGGGCTTCAAGGTGCTCGGAGAGGCTTCCGACTGGCGAGAGGCCATGACCCTGATGAAGGAGGTCAAGCCCGACGTGGTCGTGCTGGACCTTTCCCTTCCCCAGGGCGGCGGAGTGCGCAGTATTCGAGAGATGCAGCGCGCTTTCCCCGGAGTGGTGTCCATCGTGCTCAGTTCGCACAGCAACGAGGAGCATGTGCTCGCGTCGCTTGACGCGGGCGCCAAGGGATACGTGCTCAAGGAAGACCCGCTGCTGGAAGTCTGCAAGGCTTTGCAAAGCGCCTGTCACGGCCAAACCTATCTCAGCGCCAACACCGCGCACGAGCTTGCCACGGGCTATCTTTCCGCGCGCAGGGCGGGCAAGGTGCCCACGGTTCTGGAGGCGCTCACGGCCCGCGAACGCGAGGTCTTCCATCTCGTGGGCGGCGGAAAGAAGAACCGCGAAGTGGCCGAGCATCTCTTCATCAGCATCAAGACCGTGGAGAAGCACCGGGCCAACATCATGCGCAAGCTCCAGCTCAATTCCGCCCACGACCTTCGCCTTCTTTGGCGCAAGCTGGGCTTCGGTTCCTGATCCGGATCGAACGGCGTCACGATTTCGCCTGTCCCGGCTTTACAAGCCAGGACCCGCGGTTTATGGGTTGCCGGGCCGCTCTTCGGCGGCCAGCAACCTCGACCACGGACGGATTCCATGAAGCTCAAAGACGCCTGGTACGCGACCCCCGGACCTGAAAACGCTCGCCAAGCCGCCATGTTGGCCGCCAAAGGGTTCTGCATGGGCGTCGCCGACATCATTCCCGGCGTCTCCGGCGGAACCATCGCCTTCATTACCAATATCTACGACCAGCTCATGGACGCGATTCGCTCGTTCGGGGCCGAGGCTCTGGGCCGTCTGATCCGGCTGGACGCGTCCGGGTTCGTCGCCCGCGTGCATCTGCGCTTCCTTTTGCCTCTGCTGGCCGGGTTGCTTCTGGCTCTGGCGGGCATGGCCAGGATCATGCACACGTTGCTGACCGATTATCCCGTGCAGGTCTGGGCGCTTTTCTTCGGGCTCATCGCCGCGTCGATCCTGGTTGTGGGCCGCCGCGTCGGCCGCCTCACCTGGCGGACCGCTCTTGCCGGCATTTTGGGAGCCGCGGGAAGCTATCTGCTGGTGGGCATGATCCCGGTCTCGACCCCGGAAACGCCGCTTTTCCTGTTTTTCTGCGGCGCGCTGGCCATCTGCGCCATGATTTTGCCCGGCATCAGCGGAGCCTACATCCTGCTGCTGCTCGGAAAGTACGAATACATGACCGGCGCGCTCAAGGCTCCGTTCAGCGACGGCAACCCGCTGATCATCCTGGTTTTCGCCTGCGGCGCGCTCCTGGGGTTGATGAGCTTCTCCCGCATTCTGCACTGGTTCCTGACGCGCCACCACGCGATCGCCGTGAGCCTGCTCACGGGCTTCATGGCCGGGGCCATGCGCAAGGTCTGGCCCTGGAAGGAAGTATTGGAGTCGCGTCTCGTGGGCGCTCGCGAAATCGTCATCCGGGAGCAGAACGTGCTGCCCGGCACGCTGGATGGCGGCTTCTGGTTTGCCGTGGCGCTGATCCTCGTGGGCTTCCTCCTCGTTCTCGTTCTCGAGCGGCTTTCCGGAAGCGAAGCCTCATGAACCCCTCACCCGCTCGCCGAGTTCTTCTTTCAATCCTCCGCGGTTGGCAGGGGGGAGATTTTCAAGTACGAACGAAGCGAGGGGAGTGCTCCGGGGCCATGCCGTCGGCGATGGCGGGGCTGCGAACCGGAATGGTCGATTGAGGAGGGGGGCGTCATGCAGGAGCCCTGGATTCAGGAATGGTTTTTCAGGGAAATTCAACGCGCCTTTCGTGACGGCGTCTCTCCTGACGTCCTGTTCAGCATCCTCTCGAAATATATCGCCATCTCTTTTCTTATAGTGGCCTCGTTCGCTGTCTGGCGCAACTGGACGCTGATCCGTTTCCATTTCCGCCGCTTGGCCAACTCGCGCTTCCATGCCGATGTTCGCGGAAAGATAGCGGAATTTCTCCAGGAACGCCGGGTCGTCATCGGCGTCTACCTCGCAGGCCCGCGCTCGCGGCAATATCTCGGAACGGCCCTGCTCAAGCAATACGGCGATTCGGACCTTGTCTTGCGCATGACCAGCGACGTGCCGTCATCCCTGAGACGTGTCCTTCAGGGGCGCATGATCATCTGCTTCGTCAAGCCGTTTCGGGTCGCAGGCAGGCGGGTCAACTCCTTTTCCACCTACGTTCGTTCCGCCGAAAGCGCCGAGGGATTGGTCCGCACCATACGAGCCTTCGTCCCCGACGATTTCACCGCCATTCCCAGGCGCAGGCACGTACGGCTGCGCATTCGCCGGACAGGGGGAGTGCGGATCAAGGTCTGGTCCGAGGAGAAGAAGTCCAGGATCCTCGTGACCTCGCCTGATTTCGAGACGCTGGCCGAAGGTGATCAAAACGCGGCCTGGAAGGCTTCCGCGGAACCGCTGGACATTTCTCCGGGAGGCATGAAGATCCAGCTGCGGCCGCAACGAGGAAGCCCGACCCTGCGCGTTTCCGACGAAGTCATCCTGGAGCTGCAAATTCTTGAGCCGTCGCGCAAGGTCTTCCACAGCTTTTTGCTGCTGGCCGTCGTGCGCAACATCATGCGTCCCGGCGGCGGGTTCATTGCCGCAGGCGTGCAGTTCCGTGCGCTGGGCGAGCGGGTGGCCAGCCGGTCCGTGACTTGGCACCCCGTGGGCTACGAGGTCGAACCGCTCCAGGATTTGTTGGACACCATGCGTGGCCGCAAGAAGGCCACGGCAAAGGAAGGGGAGCCGAAAGGCTGATTCGTCGGGCTGGGAAAGGCGCGGCCGGAAGCGGGGCGCTATTGATTCTTCCCTCTATTGATTCTTGCCTCGGCACTCCTTGCAGAGGCCGAAAAGATACATCTTGTGGCGGCGAAGCACGAAATCGTACCTCCGGGCCAGCTCTTCCTGGAGCCGTTCGATGTCCGGGTCCACGATTTCTATGTTTCGTCCGCACTCGTCGCAGATCAAATGGTCGTGGTGGTCCTGCCCGTAGCGCAGTTCATAGCGCAGGAGCCCGTCTCCGAAGTCCACGGCCTCGGCGATGCCCGAATCGGCGAAGAGCTTGAGCGTCCTGTAGACCGTGGCCTGGCCGACGGAGGGATCCTTGCTCTTGACCTGGGTGTAGAGCTCTTCGGACGAGAGGTGGCCGTCGGCCTGGATGAAAGTCTCCAGGATCAGACGGCGCTGGGGCGTCATCTTCAGATTCCTGGAAGCGAGGTATTCGCTGAATGCTTTTTCTGGCGGCTTCATATCTGTCTGCACTATTGTTGTTCGGTTCAATCTTCACTAGGTAAATCCGCGCAAGCTGTCAATTGTTCTACCAAACTGGTGGGTATCAGGGTTGACAGGCGGGCGCTTCTGGGCAAAGTAGAGCCACCCGCTGCTTACGGTACGTGGAGAGGTGTCCGAGCGGTTGAAGGAGGCGGTCTTGAAAACCGCTGACGGGGTGACTCGTCCGGGGGTTCGAATCCCTCCCTCTCCGCCACGTCCGACCATTCCCGCGGCGTTCGCTTTCCCGTCGCGGCGTCCGCTTTCTCCGGTTCTTCTTTTCCCCGCTATTTCAAATCGACTCGGTTCCCGTCCGCTGCGTTGTCCCGCTGCCGCGGGCAGTGCCGTCGCATCCTCGGATCTTCGCCGGGGTCTCGGTTATAACACGCCAGTATCAATGAATACGTAGTGTTGCGGAGTGTTCCGGATTGCGGGGCTGGAATAGCCGTTTTCAATTCGATTTCCTGTTGTGGCGAGAGGTGAATTGTGGGAAAAAGGATGTTCAGGAGTGTCAATATTAACTTGGCGATAGGGGCTCTTGCTTGATCGCTTGACCGCTTGCCGTGAGATGGACATGTGCGCACGCCGTTCTCCCCGATCCAATCCGGCTGATTCGGATTCCGATCAGAAAACCGTGGGATCCGCTCTCCCGGTTCCATTCCCGGTCGTGGCGCTGGGCGCTTCCGCAGGCGGCATAGAAACGCTTCGTGAATTGCTCCGCCATATCACGGAGATTCCAGAAGCCGCCCTCGTGGTCATCACCCACCTCCCTTCGGACAAGAAGAGCCGGATGGCCGAAATTCTCGCCGGGTTCACCTCCATCCCGGTGCGCGAGGCCGAGGATGTCACGCCCTTGGCGTCCGGCGTCCTTTATACCATTCCGGCAGGGCGGGAGGTCATCGTGGAGGGCGGCGTTCTCAAGCTCGTGCCGCCGGGAAACAATCTTTCCTATCGCATCATCGACCGTTTTCTGGACAGCCTGGCCAGTGACCAGGGAGCCAACGCCGCCTGCGTGATCCTCTCCGGTTCCGGCTCCGACGGCACGAACGGGGCCATGCGTCTGGCCAAGGCGGGCGGCCTCGTGCTGGTGCAGGATCCCGCCGAAGCCATGCACTCGGGGATGCCGCGCAGCGCGATGGAGTCCGGCGCGGCCGACGCGATCCTTTCACTGGAGGAGCTGGGAAGCAAGATCACCCTGCTTTCTGCTTCGCGGAACAAGGAAAAGCCGCCGGAAGGGAAACTGATCGAAAAAATACTGGGGCTGCTGCAGTCGCAGACGGGCCAGGATCTCAGCGGCTATCGTCCCAGCACCATTGCCCGGCGCATCAGCAAGCGCAGATTCTTGACCGGCCATGACCAGCTCGAAGGTTATGCGAAGGAACTGGAAGGGAACTCCGAAGAACTCCTGTTGCTTTTCAAGTCGCTGTTCATTGGGGTCACTTCCTTTTTCCGCGACCCGGACGCTTTCGACGTGTTGCGGGAACAAGCCCTGCCCAGGCTTTTTGCCGACCGCGGCGAAGACGAACCTGTCCGGGTCTGGATAGCTGGCTGCTCCACGGGCGAGGAGGCTTATTCCGTCGCCATGCTCATGGACGAATACCTGGAGCGGACCGGTCAGCGTTGCGGAATGAAGATTTTCGCCACGGACATCGACCAGGAGGCGATTGAATTCGCCCGCAAGGGGAGCTACCCCCTGCGGAAGCTGCAAGGGGTCAGCGAGGCGCACGCCAAGCGCTATTTCAAGCGTACCAGCAAGACGGCGAGCGTGCATCCGCGCCTGCGCGAACGCATCGTCTTCGTACACCACAATCTTCTGCAGGATCCTCCCTTTCTGCACATGGATCTCGTCTTGTGCCGGAACTTGTTGATTTACCTGAATCCGGCCCTTCAGCAAAAAGCGCTCGCGCTCCTCGTTTCCGCCTTGAATCCCGGTGGATTTTTGTTTCTGGGGTCGGCCGAGACTCTCGACCTCGGCAGCCTGCAACTGGAGGCCATCGACAAGAAGTGGCGGCTGTTCCGCAGCCGCTCCGGCGCAGAGCGTTCCAGCCTGCGCAAGGCCATGGCGCTTCGCCGGGCGATGTCGTTTCCCTCGATTCCCGAAGTCCCGACTCTTCAGCAGCCCAAGAAGCCGTCGTCCGTCGCGGCGGAAGCGTTGTTGCGGCATTTCTCCCCCTCCGCGGTGCTGGTCAGCCCGGAGCTGCTTGTGCTGCATCTCAGCGGCGACACCCAGCCGTATCTTTCGCTGAATGCCGGAGAGCCGAGCCTGCATCTGCTCAAGCTCGTTCGCAAGGAGCTGCGGCTGCATTTGCGCTCGGCCTTCAAGTCCGTGGAAAAATCGGGCAAGCCGAACGTGGTTCACGCCGTGCGGCTGTCTGGAGAGCCATCGCGCCTCACGGATATCTTCGTAGATCCGGTCTTTTCCGAGGACGGCACGCTGACGGCCTACCTCGTGATTTTCAAGGACAGCGCCTCCGTGAGCGGCGATGTCGCCGAGAGCGAGCCGGAGTGTTTCTCCGAGAGCGGCATCGTGATGCGTTACGAGGACGAGCTTCAGCTCGCGCACGGCCAGTTGCAGAAGGCCATTGAGGAATACGAGTACCTCAACGAGGAACTGCGCGCTTCCAACGAAGAACTGATCAGCATGAACGAGGAGCTGCAATCCTCCAACGAGGAGATGGACGCCTCGCGCGAGGAGCTGCAATCCCTGAACGAGGAATTGACGGGCAAGGTGGAGGAGCTGGCCCAGGCCCATGGACTCGTGGAGAACCTCCTGCGCAGCACCAACGTGCCCACGGTGTTTCTCGACCGCGATTATCGCGTCATGCGCTCCACCCCGCAGGCCGTGGAGATATTCCACATGGCCGTGTCGGACCAGGGGCGGCCATTGGCAGAGGTCAAGGTCCGGGTGCCGGACGATCACTTGCAGGCCGATGCGGAACGCGTCCTGCTCGAAAACGTCGAGGTCGAGCGGGAATTGCTGGACGAGGAGGGGCGCAGCTTCATCAAGCGCGTTTTCCCGTATCGCGGCGTGCGCGGGAGCGTTGAGGGCGTGGTGCTGACCTACACCGACGTTACCAAGCTCAAGGCAGCGGAGGCCGTGCTGCGGCGAAGCAACGAGGAGCTGGAATCCCTCGTGGCGGAGCGGACGGAGCAGCTTGAGCTGGCACGCAAGGATTCGGAATCGCGGGCCATGGAGCTGGAAGCCATCATGGAGCAGACGCCCGCGGCCGTATGGATCACCCGCGATTCCGAAGCGCGGAGCATCACCGCCAACCAGGCAGGCTATCGTATTCTGCGCATGGAGCCGGGCAGCAACGTCAGCAAGACGGCTCCGGAGTCTTCTTATCGGGCCATGCGCGGCGAGGTAGAACTGGCGCTGGATGATTTGCCTTTGCAGCGTTCGTCCCGCGGCGAGCTGGTGGTGGGCGAGGAACTGGACCTGCATTTCGGGGACGGCGAAGTTCGCACCATACTGGGCAACTCCGCGCCCCTGCAGGACGCCAAGGGAGAGATCACCGGCGCGGTGGGCGTTTTCCTGGACATCACGGATTTGAAGTGCGCCCAGGAACAGGCCGCACGATGGCAGCAGGTCTTTGAGCGGGCGGATTTCGGGCTGGCCATTTCCCACGTCGAGGACAATGTCCTGGTTTCCGTGAACCCTTCCTTTGCGCGGCAGCGCGGCTACACCCCGGAGGAACTCGAGGGACGCCCCGTATACGACGTTTATCCCGATACCGTCCTGGAGGGCCTGCGCGAGACGATCGAGGAACTGGACAAAAGCGGGCACGGGGTTTTCGAGTCCGTGCACAAGCGCAAGGACGGCGGGACGTTCCCCGTGCTGGTCGAGATCACCGTGCTCAGAAACGATGCGGGCCGTCCCATGATGCGCGTGGCGTACTGCCTCGACATCAGCGACCGGCGCGAGGCCGAGAGGGCCATGCGCGAAAGCGAGTTCAAGTTCCGCACCGTGGCGGACTATACATTCGACTGGGAATACTGGCGCACTCCGGACGGCAAGATGGCCTGGGTCTCGCCATCCTGCGAACGCGTCACGGGCTATTCGGTCGAGGATTTCAGTCAGGATCCTGACCTGATCCAGCGCATCATCCATCCGGATGATCTGGAAGCCTACAGGCGCCACCTTGCCGAGCCTGCGAGCGGGATGCGTCCGGCAGCGAGCCTCGACTTCCGCATTCGCCGCCGCGACGGCCAGGAGGTCTGGATCAGTCATCATTGCGTGGGACTGTCGGATTCGGACGGGAATTTCATGGGCAGGCGCGTCAGCAACCGCGACATCACGGGCCGCAAGCGCGCCGAGCTGGAGGTCCGAAACTGGGCCAAGTTCCCCGAAGAAAATCCCTCTCCGGTCATGCGCATCGGCGCGGACCTGCGCATCATCCATGCGAACCCCGCCAGCAGAGACTTCATGAACGCCTATTCCACCGGCGTCGGCCAGGCGTTCCCGGAGTCGCTGGCCGGAAACGTGGCCAAGGCGAGCGAGCTGGGGCATCCTCTCCACGTGGAGGTGCCGCTGGAGGAAAAGGTTCTGGACTTGGTCTTCGCGCCCGTGCGCGGGCAGGATTACGTCAACATCTACGGCGAGGACATCACCGAGCGCAAGAGGGCGGAGCTGGACATCCTGGCGGCGAGAGACGCGGCCCAGGCCGCGAACATGGCCAAGAGCGAATTTCTTGCGAACATGAGCCATGAAATCAGGACGCCTCTGAACGGGGTGCTGGGCATGCTGCACCTGCTCAAGGAGGGCGTCACGCCCGAGGAGCAGATATCCTATTCCAACATGGCCCATGACTCAGCATGCAGGCTGCTCTCGCTGCTCAACGACATCCTGGACTTCTCGCGCATGGAGGCGGGCCGCATCACGCTGGTCGCGGCCGCATTCCGGCTCTCCGATGTCTTCGATTCCGTGGTCAACGTCTTTCAACTGGCCAGCAGATCGAAGCGGCTGGAACTCAAGTGCCGTATCGACTCCTCCATGCCCTGCATGCTCATGGGCGACGAAGCCCGCCTCAGGCAGATTCTCTTCAACCTTGTCGGCAACGCCATCAAGTTTACCACTGCCGGGTCCATCAGCGTGGACGCCTGGTCCAATCCCGTGGGCGAGGGCGGCGGCCGCGTGCATCTCTATATCCGCGTCCGCGATACGGGCATCGGAATTCCCGACGACAAGGTGGACCACGTGTTTCAGCGTTTCACCCAGACAGACGCCTCCTATACCCGGCAATTCGAGGGAGCGGGACTGGGACTGGCCATCGTCAAGCGGCTCATGGAGGTCATGAACGGCGACATCGCCGTGGAGAGCAATATGGGGCAGGGCACGTCCATCTATCTGCATCTCCCCATGGAGACCGTGCCGAAGCCCGATGCAGCGAAATCGGGGCGGACCAGGGAGGGCGAAACCGATAACGAGTCCCTGCGGATTCTCGTGGCGGAAGATGAGCGGGTCAGCCGGGTGGCCATCCGCGCGCTGTTGACGCGTCTCGGCCATGAAGTGGTCTGCGTGGAAAACGGCCAGGAAGCGGTGGAGGAGTTGCTGCGCTCGCCCTTTGATTGCGTGTTCATGGATATCCAGATGCCGGAGTTGAACGGCGTGGAAGCCACGGAACGGATCAGGGCTTTGCCCGACGCGCCGGAACGCTCCAACGTCTGGATCGTCGCCCTGACCGCATATGCCCTGACAGGGGACCGGGAGAGATTCCTGTCCGTGGGCATGGACGACTACATCAGCAAACCCGTGCAGATGGATCGTCTCGTCGAGACGCTTCGCCGGGTCAGCCGACGCAAGGCCGCGTCCCGCCGGACGACGCAGTAGGCCTGCCGGAGCGCGCGGACCTTCGCCGCATTCGGTTTGTGAAGACCCATTCCAACAACGAGACGTCCGAATTCTCGACGAACTGCATCGGGGGAGACATGAGCGGTCTGCGCAGAGGCTGGAAGGTTTTTTCGGAGCGGGGAAGATTCGCTGCATTGCTTGCGCTGCTGCTTGCGGTCTGGGGCTTTTGCCTGACTGGGACCGCGCGGGCCGAAACGTTCCGGCTGACCATTCTGCACACCAACGACATTCATGCCCATCTGGCACCCTTCGACAAGTACGGCGCGCAGTGCTCGCCGGAAAAGGATGCCGCGGGCGAGTGTGCCGGCGGGGCCGCGCGGCTGGCCGCGGCCGTGGCCGCTGTTCGGGGCGAACGGCCCAACGTGGTCCTTTTCGACGCCGGCGACCAGTTTCAGGGGACGCTTTTCTATACGAAATACAAGGGCCTCGCCTGCGCCGCGTTGATGAATCTTCTGGGATATGACGCCATGACCCTCGGCAACCACGAGTTCGACGACGGTCCGGCCTCCCTTGCCGAGTTTCTCAAGCAAATCCGTTTTCCGGCCGTGTCCTCGAATCTGAGAATGGCCTCGGCCTCCCCGCTCGTCGGGTTGATCCGTCCCTGGGTCATGCTGGACGTCAACGGGCGCAAGGTCGGCGTGGTGGGGGTTTCGCATCCGCAAACGCCTATGATGTCCAGTCCGGGGCTGTCGCAGTTCTTTTTTGAGCCGAACGCGTCCGTTACGATGGGCGTGTACGAGCTGCGGCGCGCCGGAGCGAACATCATCATCGTCCTCAGCCACCTGGGCCTGGAGGGCGACAAGAAGCTGGCCACGAGGATGGGCGGCATGGACGTGATCGTGGGCGGCCACAGCCACGTGCTGCTGGCCAACGGCGATCCGGAGGCCGTCGGCCCCTGCCCCCTGGTCCAGGAAGGACCGGACGGCGAGCCGGTGCTCCTGGTGACGGCCGGATATTGGGGGCGTTATCTCGGCGTGCTTGAGGTTGAGTTCGACGAGCAGGGGAGGATATTGTCTTCGGCGGGCAACCCGTTGCCCATGGACGCGAAGGCTCCCAAGGATCCGGCTGCGGCCGCCGAGGTGGAGCGCCTGGAAGCCTCGCTGCGCACGTTGCAGACCCGCGTGCTCGGCCAGACGCTGAAGCCCATGAGCTCCGAGGACTGCCGCGCGCGTGAGTGCCTTCCCGGCGATCTCCGGGCGGATGCGATCCTTGCCGAATCCGCGCGGCATGGCGTGGTCGCGGCGCTGGTCAACGGCGGCAGCGTGCGAAGCGGTTTCGCCGCGGGGCCGATCACGTTCGGGGACGTGCTTTCAGCCTATCCCTTCACCGACAACGTGGTCGAGCTGACCCTCTCCGGAGCCGACCTGCGTGCGGTTCTGGAACACGGACTTTCCGCCCTGGGCGGGTACGAGGGGACCGGGCGGTTTCTTCAGGTCGCGGGGATTCGTTACCGCTTCGATTCCCGTCGTCCCGCTGGAAAACGCCTGCTGGAGGCAAGCGTCGTCGGTCCGGACGGAACAACGCTCCCGCTGGCGGACGCGGCGGAATACCGTGTCGCCCTGTCGCGTTTTCTCTATCGCGGGGGAGACAGCTACTCGATCTTTGCCGAACGCGGAAAGGACGTGTTTCTCGACGGCAAGACGATGACCACGGTCATGGAGGAGTACGTGTCCGCCCATTCGCCGCTGGCCCTGGAACCGGACGGGCGCGTCCTGGACCTTGCGCACGGAGTGCCGTCCCAGGCTCCCTGACGCGCGCGGCGCAGCGCGCCGGTTCATGCGGCCGTCGGGCGGCGCAGCAGGCCATGCAGCGTGCGGCCGCCTGAGCGTCGGCTCATGCTTTCGGCAATCCCTGAAATCGGACGGGGAGGCGCGGCACAGCCCCTGAACCGCGTCAGACCCTTGTGTCCGCAGTTCAGCGCCTTTCGCGCCCATGCCCTTATCTCTCCCATTCCGCTCTCCGAGCTGCGGATTCGGTCGGTGCGTCCCGTGCCGACGAGATCTTCTGCCGCCATGCGGAAAAACTTTCGTCTCTTTGGGAAAGAAGGCTTGCATATGAAAATGAATTTCATTATCAAGCAAGGCAGGTCAAGCAGCAAAGAACGAAAGGAGACAAAATGAAAACGCGTGTCGTATATGGATCGTCCACCGGAAACACCGAGACGGTGGCGCATTGGATCGCGGGAGTTCTGCGCAAAGGCGGAGCGGATACGGAAGTCCTGGACGCGGCGAAGACCCGCCCCGAAGGATTGGCAGAGGGAGTCGACCTGCTCCTGCTCGGTTCGTCCACCTGGGGAGAAGATGAAATCGAATTGCAGGACGACTTCGTTCCCTTGTTCGAGCGGCTGGAGCTGGCCGGACTGCGTGGGGCGCGTGTCGCTGTCTTTGGTTGCGGGAGCAGTGAATACGCCTTCTTTTGCGGAGCTGTGGATGCCATTGAATCGCGGGTGGGCGAGCTGGGAGCGAGGCTGGTCCATGAATCCCTGCGCGTTGACGGCGACCCGGTCCAGGGCGAAGTCGAGGCCTGGGCCGAGGCCCTGCTGGGCGCTTTCCAGGAGGATTGCTGAGATGGGATGCGAAGGGAAGTGCCCTGGAAAGGGGACGTGCTCCGGCAAGTGCCGCGCGCTCGGACGGGTAGGGGACCTCTGCCGCAGCGGCATGGCGCTGGTGCAGGTCGGCGACTCCGGCGTTGCCGAGCGTATTCTGCGCTTCGCCCTGGAAATGACGCGCGAACACGAACTTGGTCCCGTGCTTGAGGCCAAGGCAGCCAACGGTCTTGGCCTGGCGATGCGTGCGAGCGGCAAGCTGGACGAGGCATTGGGCGAATTCACCACGGCTTTGCACCTGATCGGGGGGCGGCTCGGTGTCGAAAACCGACTCTACGGCGTGATTCGCGGAAACTATTTGCAGGTGTTGGCTGAACAGGAGCGGAGCGCCGTGCGCCGGCTCCCGCAGGAAGAAGATGGGGCGTGCAGGGGCGTGCGCGTCCAGGGAGGTGCGACATGCCGGAATTGAAGGCAATCGCGGCGTACAATCGTCGCGCCATGCAGGCGGCTGAAGAGGGCAGGCTGGAGCAGGCCTTGTTGAATCTCGCCATGGCGCTGCGGCTCGCGCGTGAAATCAAGCGGGGGCAATTGGAATCGTATTCCAAAGGGAACATGGGCCTCGTCTACCTCATGGCCGGAAAGAAACGCGAAGCCGCCGCCTGCTTTCGGCTGGCCCTGCAACGGGCCAGTTCGGAATACGGCTCCCGGCACCTGATCTGCCATGTTTTGCGAAACAACATCAGAAGGATGAGACAAGCAACGAGCCGCGCGGCCTGACATGCAGGTTGCGAAAATGCGCGATCCGCATGAGCGCGCTTGACCCTCGCGGCCCGGAGACGTAGACAGGCTAAGGCTTGGTTACATGTCGGGCCGTCGGGGAGTTCATGAAGCAGAGCATTTGGAGAGTCATTTTCGCCTGCGTGTTGCTGGCGCTGCTGGGAGCGGTCGATGCGTTCGCCTTCGGTCCGGGGGACGAGTTTTTCCTCGCGGGCGTCGAGCTGGATGCCCGTGGACGACCAGCCGAGGCGGTGGAGGCCTATACGGAAGCGATCAAACGATGCCCGGCGGACTACGAGGCATTTCTCAACCGCGGCGCGGCGTACGTGCTCCTGGAGCAGTACGAGCTCGCCATCGGGGATTTCACGGAAGTCATCAGGCTGCATCCCGCGGATACGGACGCCTGGTACAACCGGGGCGCCTGCTGGACCGAGATGGGGCGCTACGCCGAGGCCGTGAAGGACTACGACGAAGCCTTGCGGCTCGATCCCATGGACGCGGACGCCTATTACAACCGGGGGTACGCCCTTTTGCGCCTGGGCAGGCGCGAGGAAGGCGTGCACGATTTCCGCTCGGTGGTGCGCCTGGAACCCACGGCCGGGGACGCGCGCGAGCAGCTCGGACTGGCTTTCTGGGAGCAGGGCGACCTCGACCGGGCCTGCCCGGAATTGCAGGAAGCCTGCGATCTGGGCGCTTGCGAGGGGCTGGAGCTGGCCCGCGAAAAACGCCACTGCCGCTGACGTTTCCCCGCCGTTCTCTGCGGCCCGCAGCAAGGATGAGCCCCGCCTTCCCTGGGAAGACGGGGCTTCAAAATGGCGTCCGGTCCCGCACCTATCCGTTTTTGTTCACGATGGATCCCAGCCCGGCGTGTGCGCCGAGCACCTGCTCCTGGAAGGAGTAGTTGGCATCCTTGGCCCCTGTGACGGGGTCGGAATTCATGGTGTTCAGGGTCTGGCTTACGACGGCCGCGCCGAAGGTCTGCTTGTCGGTCGGCGTACTGCCGCCGATCAGGTTCCGCACGTTGAATTCCATGCCTTGGTCAACCTTGGAGGCAAGTGTCGTCATGGCTTCACTGCCTGGAAGCATTCCTCCGGGCCTGCCCATTTCCTGGAGCGAGTTCCTGATGAGTTCCTGGCCGGACCCGGCCCAGTCCATCATTCCCCCGACTCCGCTGCCTTCGATTGCGGACATGGCGCTCCCCTCCTTTGCGGGACAAAGCGACGCCTATACGCCTTATCGGCCGCAAAGCGTGAATCTTTAGGGGCGGACAGACGGTTCGCAACCGATTTGTCAGTCCCGCTCCCCGGATTTGGCCTTGTCCCAGAGCGCGTTCATGGATTCGAGGTCCATGTCCGCCAGCTCTTTGCCCTCGGCCTTGGCGCTGCGCTCCATGTGTCCGAATCGGCTCAGGAACTTGCGGTTGGCGAAATCCAGGGCCGCGTTGGCCTTGATGCCCTTGCGGCGGCCCAGCTCCACGAGGGTGAAAAGATAGTCCCCGAATTCCCGTTCCATGGCTTCGGCGTCGCCGGAAGCCTCGGCCTCGCGCCATTCCGCCCATTCCGATTCGAGCTGGCGTTCCAGGTCCGCGTCGCTTTCCCAGGTGAAGCCCGCGCGGGCGGCCTTGGAGTGGATGCGGTAGGATTTCAGCAGCGGGGGAAGTCCCTTGGGCAGCGAGTCGAAGACGCCGGGCAGCGTGCCCTGCACGTCCGTTTTTTCCGAACGCTTGATCCGCTCCCAGGCGCGGAGCAGCTCGGCCTGGTCCTTGAATTCGGTGTCGGAAAAAACGTGCGGGTGGCGGCGGATCATCTTGGCCCGGTTCTCGTCCATGGCCTCCTCGATGCGGAATTCACCCTGCCGCTCGTAGAGATGGGCGATGAAGAGCAGGAGGAAGAGCACGTCGCCCAGTTCCTCGCGGGCTTCGTCCGCATTGCCGGAACGCACGGCCTCCACCAGCTCGAAGGCCTCCTCCACGACATAGTCGCAAAGGGAGAGCGGCGTCTGCTCGCGGTCCCAGGGGCAGCCGTCCGGCCCGGTCAGGGTTTCGATGATTTCGCGCAGTCGGGAAAAGGAATCGTTGTTGCTCATGATGGCCGTTCTGTAGGTTGTGGGTTGTGGGAAAAGCGCCGCGCAGCCGCGCGAAGGCGGAACGGGCGAGGGGCGCTGCCTTTCCCCGGAAGCGGGAGCGGAGCGCCGGACGTCGAGGTAGATCAGGCCCCGCCGCGCAGAAGCTGGCGGATCCCGTCCGGCAGGGCCAGGGCGAGCATGCGCATCCCCGGCAGCAGCAGGGGAGCCAGAGCCGACTCCTGGTGCAGCGCCGCGTTCGGGGCCACGGTGCGCACGAGGTAGAGCACGGCCAGGCAGGCCAGATAGCCCTCGGCAAGGCCGAAGGCGAAGCCCAGCCCCTTGTCCACGGGACCGATGGGACTGTAGGTCAGCATGTCCGAAAGCAGCTTGGCCGCGACCCAGACCAGCCCGACCGTCCCCAGAAAGGTCACCAGGGCCGCAGCGGCCTGCACGGTTTCCGGGTTCTGGATGTGTACGGCCAGATGCGGGGCCACGTATCCGCTCAGGTGGCGGACGGCGAGCATGCCCAGGATGATCGCGCCCAGGGAGAGCGCTTCCTTGACCAGTCCGCGGAAAAGGCCCCGGAATCCGAGCAAGGCCATGAGGGACAGGAAAATGACGTCGAGTGTGTTCATTGTATCTCCGGTGGCTCGTCCTGAAGCCTGGAATAGCATCGCCTTCCGCAAAAGGGAATATGCGGCAGTATTTTCCCGGCATGGCTTGTGCAGCGCCGGGAACTGGGCTACATCCTTGGCAATCGTCGCCGTATGCAGAGCACGGAGGAGAGCGATGCGCATCAGTCGGACCGAGTTTCCAGGCGTGCTGGTCCTGGAGCCGAAGGTGTTTCAGGACAAGCGGGGATTTTTCCTGGAAAGCTACAACCGTGCGGCTTTCGAGAGCTGCGGCCTGCCTGTGGACTTCGTCCAGGACAACCACGCCTATTCCCGCGGTGTGGGAGTTCTGCGCGGTTTTCATTTCCAGGGGCCGCCCGCTGCCCAGGGCAAGCTGGTCTGGGTCACGCGCGGCGCCGTGGTGGACGTGATCGTGGACATCCGCAAAGGCTCCCCCACCTACGGCAAATGGGGCCAGCTGCGGCTCACGGCCCACAACTTCATGCGGCTGTATATCCCGGCTGGCTTCGCCCACGCCTACATGACCCTCTCCGAGCACACGGAGTTCATGTACAAGGTGGACGCGCCGTACGCGCCGGAAACCGAGGGCGGCATCCGCTGGAACGATCCGGACCTGGCCGTGAATTGGCCCGCCGTTTGGGACCGTGACGAGCCCGTGCTTTCGGACAAGGACCGCAGCCTGCCGCTGTTCGGCGAACTGGAATCCCCCTTCGATTACCATCCCGCACCGGAGCAGGGCTTATAGATATGAATACGAGCACGGACAACGCATCTGTCGGCGGCGGCGCAGGAAACAGGTATTGCATCGTGCTGGCCGGAGGGTCGGGAACCCGGCTCTGGCCTCTCTCCCGCCATCTTTTCCCAAAGCAGCTCATCTCGCTCGACGGCGACAAGCCCCTGCTCCGCCAGACCATGGAACGGGCCGCCCGTCTCTTCGATCCCCGGCGGCTTCTGGTCGTGACCAACGAGGAGCACGTCTTCGAGGTGCGCCGGCAGGTCCGCGAAGTGGATCCGGACGTGGAGCGCAATGTGCTGGCCGAGCCGCTTTCCCGCAACACCCTGCCCGCGGTGCTTCTGGCCTTGGACCGCATCGTGCGCGAAGATCCGCAGGCCCTGGTGGCGGTGATGCCGTCGGATCAGATCATCCGGGACGAGGACGGGCTGGCGCGCGGCCTGGAGCGGGCCTTCGGGCTGGCCGCCCAGGACTGCTTCGTGACCTTCGGCGTGCCTCCGCGCAAGGCCGAGACGGGGTACGGGTACGTCGAGCGGGGACGTGCGCTGGGCAACGGCGCTTACGAAGTGGACGGCTTCGTGGAGAAGCCGAACCTCGAAATGGCGGAAAGGCTGGCCGCGAGCGGGCGGCACTTCTGGAACAGCGGCATGTTCGTGTTCCGGGCTTCGTTTTTTTTGCAGGCCGTGGCCGCGCACGCGCCGGACCTAGGCTCCTGGTGGCGGACCCGCGACGACGAAGGCGGGCTCGCCTCGGGCTATCGCCGCATCCGGGCCGTGTCCGTGGACTATGGCCTGGCGGAAAAGCTGGACGACATCGTCATGGTCGAGGCGGCCTTCGACTGGGAGGACCAGGGCAGCTGGGAGGCCATGTACCGTTTGGGCGAAAAGGACGAGCGCGGAAACGTGGTCCGGGGCGATGTCATGGTCGTGGACTGCGACGGCTGCCTTCTGGTTTCCGAAGGCGGCAAGCTCGCCGCCGTGGGCCTGCGGAACATGATCATGGTCCAAACCCGCGACGCGACGCTGGCCTGTCCCCTGGTGGACGTGCAGCGCGTCAAGGAAGTGGTGGCGGCGCTTCGCAGCCAGGGCAGTTCCCTGGCCATGAGCCACCCGTTGGTGCGCCGTCCCTGGGGGAGCTACCTGGTCCTGGAGGACGGGCCGCTTTACAAGATCAAGCGCATCGAGGTCTTGCCTGGCGCCCGGCTTTCCAGCCAGATGCACCACCACAGGTCGGAGCACTGGGTCGTGGTCCAGGGCACGGCGGACGTGGAGATCGACGGCAACGCCATGATCCTTGTGGAGAACCAGTCCGTGGACATTCCCAAGACGGCCATGCATCGGCTCTCCAACCCTGGGCGGGTGCCGCTCGAAATCATTGAAATTCAATCCGGAACGTATCTCGAGGAGGACGACATCGTCCGCTTCGACGACATTTATGGCCGCGCAAAATGAGCGCTGCCAGCTGTTTGGTCTACCTATCCCCCGGAATATCAGGAGCTTTTTTCCGTGTTTGCGCGGGCGAAACCTCGTGAAATTTTTCATATTCTCTTGACACGGAAAACTTCTCTGCCGTAAAGGAACGTAATTCATTTGGCCGTTTTTTGTGTTTTTTCAAAAAACTCTAGGAGTGATGGGGCAGGTTATGGAGGAAATGAGAGCATCGAAACAGTACGGTGGAGCCCTTCCGTTCCTGCTGGGTTTCCTGGTTGTTGCGGTGGCTGGGTGGGTGCTGTTTCCCGACATTCTTTTCGTCGACAAGGAACAGCCTTTCCGCTTCAGCCACGTGACACACGTGGAAGGTCAGGGAATGGCGTGTGAGGACTGTCACTACTTCCGCGAGGACGGCTCCTACGCCGGATTCCCGACCAACGAAGAGTGCGCCTCGTGTCACGACATCGGGGAACCCCAGGACATGGTTGACGCCCTTGCGGCCGTTACCGGAAGCCCGGATTCCATCGAGGACGTGCTCAAGCAGGAAAGCGGTCCGGAAGAGCTGGACGGCGTCATCATGAGCACCGAGCCCGAGGACATCAAGGCCGAACGTGAGTTCATCGTCAAGTACCTCGCGCAGGGCAAGGAAGTTCCCTGGTACAACTACCAGTTCCAGCCGGACAACGTTTATTTCTCGCACAAGGCGCACGCCCAGCTGACCATGGCTCCGGCCGGTCAGGAGGGCGAGCACGGCGAAGCCGAGGCTGCCGAGGCTGAAACCGAAGACGGGCCCAATTGCAATCTCTGCCATCCCAAGGACATTCATCTCAGCTCCAACCCGGCTCCTTTCCAGGAGAACATTTTCACCGGGTACAGCAAGATGACCATGAAGATGTGGCAGTGCGAGCGGTGCCATGCTCAGAGGCACCAGGACAACGCCTGCTACGTGTGCCACAAGTAAGGAAAGGGGTGCTGCAATGGGTTTGAATCGCAGAGCATTCATACAATTCTCCGTGGGTGGCACGCTTGGTCTGCTGGTCACCCCCGTGATCTGGAAAACGCTGGATGACGTTTCCATCTGGACCCAGAACTGGGGCTGGATTCCGAAACTGAAAAAAGGCGCCGTGGAAAACGTTCCCGCCATCAGCAAACTCTGCCCGTCCGGCTGCGCCGTGCAGGTGGAGACCGTCGGCGGCGAGCCCTACGGGACCAAGGGCGACATCGACAACCCCCTCAGCCAGGGCGGCATCTGTCCGGTCTGCGCCGACGCCGTTCCCATGCTCTACAGCCCGACCCGCGTGGCCGGACCGCTGGTCAAGACGGGCGAGGGCAAGTACGAGTCCATCTCCTGGGACGATGCCAAGAAGCTGCTCGCCGAAAAGCTCCAGGCCGCGGGTTCTTCCGTGGCGGTGATTTCCGGCGACGACACGGGCAGCGGCAACGAGGTCTTCTCCGGCCTGATCGCCGAGCTCGGCAGCTTCGATTATTACATGATGCCCAGCCCGCAGATGGCCGCCACCAAGGCCTGGAACGGCCTGATGGGCGGCGAGGGCCAGCTCGGATACGATCTCGAGAACGCCAACTTCGTGCTGTTCGCGGGCGTGGACGGACTGGACTCCTGGGGCCCGAACGTGAGCTACATGAAAGCCTTCTCCGCCAGCCACCCGGCAGGCGAGGAGGCCACCGCCGCATACGTCTATGCCGGCCCCGCCCGGAACCACACCGCCTCGGTCTGCGACCAGTGGGTGCCTGTGCGTCCCGAAGGCCTGACCGCCTTCCTGCTGGGCTTGGCCTACAATCTGATCACCGAGGGCAAGTCCCTTGAGAGCGAGGATTTCGGCGCGCTGCGCAGCCTGCTGGCCTCCAAGTTCTCTCCTGCCCAGGTCGAGAAGATCTCCGGCGTGAGCATGGAAACCCTGGCCGCCCTGGCCGGGAAGCTGATGCAGGCTTCCGCTCCGGTCGTGGTCGCCGACTACGCCAACAGCCCCGCTGTGGCCGCTGCCGGCGCCATCGTGAACATGCTCCTCGGCCGTCTCAACGCCGAAGGCGGCATGGCCGCGCTGCCCGAGGTGGATGTCGTGATCGGCTCCGCCCTGGGCCGGGTCGCCCGCTTCGAGAAGGATCTCATGGCCGATGTCGCCGGCGGCGCCTTCGCCCCCAAGGTCTGTCTCGTGTACGACGCCAACCCGGTGTACGGTCTGCCGCAATACGGCGGCAAGGTCTTCGAGAAGGCCGAATTCACCGTGGCCTTCAGCACCTTCAAGGATGAAACCGCCGCCGTTGCCGACCTCGTGCTGCCCGCGGCCCATCCCTTCGAGCGCTTCGACGACCTGGTCAGCCCCTTCGGCGTGGCGGGAACCACCTACGTGGCCTCCGCCCCGGTGTGCAAGCCGTCCCTGAACGTCAAGGGCGCGCCGGACTTCGTGCTGGAGCTGGCCGCCGAGCTGGGACTGGATCTCGGTTTCGAGACCTTCGAAGAAGTGCTTTCCGCCAAGGCCGACGCCGCGGACGCCGCCACCGGCACCGTGGGTTCCTACTCCGTGGGCCTGGCCGTGGACACCCTGGCCGCCATGGACAAGGGCGTGGGCGATCTCTCCCTGTTCGCCTACAGCCAGCTGAACTTCGGTTCCGCCAACGTGGCCACCAGCCCGCACAACCCGACCACTATTCGCGACAGCGAGATCAAGGGCAAGCAGATGTTTGTCCGCATCAACTCGGAAACCGCCAAGGCCAACGGCCTCAAGGACGGTTCCCAGGTCAAGCTGGCTGCCAACGGTGCGGAATGCGCCGCCTTGGTGCTCGTGGATGAGGGCGTCATGCCCGGAGTTGTCGCCGCGCCGCTCGGTTTCGGCCGCACGGCCTGGGACGAGTTCTCCAAGGGCAAGGGTGATAACGTCTACAAGATCCTCACCGTGAGCGCCGAGTCTGGCGGGTCCGCCTGGGCTGGCTCTGCCGTGACTCTTGCGAAAATGTAGGGGGGACCAAAGATGCAATTAAAAGAATTCAAGATCAAATGGGGCATGGTTGTCGATATCGACAAGTGCACGGGCTGCGGCGCGTGCATGGTTTCGTGCCAGGTTGAGAACAACATCGCCCCCATGACCGCTGAGGATCCGCACAACAATCTGCAGTCGATGACCACCAAGCGCGACGACCCCTCCAACAAGCTCCGGACGCTGACCTGGCTCAACGTCTACGAGCTGAACAACGGAGAGGCGTTCCCGAATCGCGATACGGCGTACCTGCCCCGTCCCTGCATGCAGTGCGGCCATCCCGCCTGCGTGCCCGTGTGCCCGGTCGTGGCCACGGAGAAGAACGAGGAAGGCGGCATCGTCAGCCAGATCTACCCGCGCTGCATCGGCTGCCGGTACTGCATGGCGGCTTGCCCCTACCACGCCCGCTACTTCAACTGGTGGGATCCGTTGTGGCCCGACGGCATGGACAAGACCCTCTCTCCCGACACCTCTGTCCGGCCCCGCGGCGTGGTCGAGAAGTGCAACTTCTGCCACACCCGCTACCTCAAGGCCAAGGACCGCGCGCGCGAGGAAGGCATCGATCCCATGGAACTGCCGGAAGGCTACTATGTGCCCGCCTGCGTCGAGGTCTGCCCGACCGGAGCCATCACCTTCGGCGACCTGAACAACCCGGAGCACAAGGTCCACGAGTTGTCCAAGAACCCGAACAGCTTCCGTCTGCTCGAGAAGCTCGGCCTGGCTCCCCAGGTCTACTACATGAGCAAGCGCGAGTGGGTTCGCAAGCAGGGTGACAACCACGCTGCCGGCGATCACAATTCCGCCGTCAAACAAGCCTCTCAAGGCCACGAATAAGGAGGAGGGAAAATGGATAGCAAACTCTTCCCCGAAGGCACCACGCGGTGCTCTTTCGGCCAGTACCTTCTCTGGCTCGGCGCTGTGGGCGCGGTGCTCCTCTGGGGCGTCTACGCCGCTTTCCTGATTCTCTACAACGGAATCGGCGTCACGGCCATGGACAACTACTTCGGGTTCGCCCTCTGGATCACCTTCGACCTGGCGGTCATCGCCTTGGGCGCCGGTGCCTTCTTCTCGGGCTTCCTGAAGTACATCCTTAAGATCAAACAGCTGGAGAAGATCATCAACCTGACCGTCATCGTCGGGTTCATCTGCTACTCCGGCGCCATGCTCGTCCTGACCATGGACATCGGGCAGCCCGGCCGGGCCTGGTTCGGCTACTGGCACCCGAACGTCCACTCCATGCTCACGGAAGTCATCTTCTGCATCACCTGCTACTGCACGGTCCTGATCATCGAGTTCGTCCCGCTGATCCTCGAGCAGAAGCAGCTCAACCGGAACAAGTTCATCCATGCGCTCGCGCACAACATGCACGTGCACATGGCGCTGTTCGCCGGTCTGGGCACCTTCCTGTCCACCTTCCACCAGGGTTCCCTGGGCGGCATGTACGGCGTGCTCATCGGCCGCCCGTACGCCTACCGCGACGGGTTCTTCATCTGGCCGTGGACGTTCTTCCTGTTCGTCCTCTCCGCCGTGGCTTCCGGCCCGGTCTTCACCGTGCTGGTCTGCACCGCCATGGAGAAGATCACCGGCAAGAAGCTGGTGGAGTTCAAGGTCAAGGCCCTGATGGGCAAAATCGCCGGTTCCATGCTCTGCCTGTACCTGTTCTTCAAGTACCTGGACACCTGGGCCTGGGCCACGGGCGTGCTGCCCCGCATGGGCTTCACCTTCGATCAGATGTTCCACGGCGTGATCTACGGCAAGTGGCTGTTCTGGTCCGAGCTGCTGGTCTGCGGCCTGCTGCCGGCCATCATGCTCATCGTGCCCGCGATCCGCAACCGCCCCTGGCTGCTGTACACGGCTGCCATCCTGGATTGCACCGGCATCGTCATCAACCGTTACGTCTTCACCGTCCAGACCATCGCGCTTCCGGTGATGCCGTTCGACAAGTGGTACACCTACGCTCCGAACTGGGCCGAGATCGCCACCAGCGCCATGATCGTGGCCTACGGCGTCATGGTCCTGATGCTCTCCTATCGCTACCTGCCGGTCTTCCCGCAGGAGCGCGAGCTGAACTCCTAGCAGCTCGGAAATGCTCTCATTCGGGCCCGGCCTTCTGGTCGGGCCCTTTTTTTTTGCCTGCGCGGCTAGTTGCCGCACCGGTTTCGTCGGCGCAGGCACGTCGGCTCCGTGGGCATCATGGGGCCGCAGAGGAATATGACAATCTGGCGGGGCAAGCGAACATGAACGCAGGAATCCCAATCCGCACGTGCCGGTCAGGATTCCGAAGCGGGTGTCCGGCTGGGGGCACGACCAGGACGCTTTCATGGTTGCCAATCCTCGCCGGAAAAGGAAAAATGACGCCATGCAAAGGAGCGGAAACATGGAAGAGAACACTTGCCGGGCCGCCTTTACCGTTCGTGTGGACGAGTGCGGCCCGGACGGCAAGGCGGGCATCGGCACCATCGGCAACTATCTTCAGGAAATCGCCTGGAGGCATGCAACGCTGCTGGGCTATGGCCGCGAGGATCTGTTGCGCAAAAACGTGGCCTGGGTCATGACGCGCATGCGCATCCTGATGGACCGGTACCCCCTGCCCGGACAGGGAGTCGCCATACTGACCTGGCCTTCCGCCAAGGACAAGCATCTCGCCTATCGGGATTTTTTCATCTACGACGAGCGCGGGGAAATCATTGGACGGTGCACCACGGCCTGGGCGCATATGGATATTGCGGAGCGCAAAATGGTCTCGTTTCAGGAAGAGGGCGCGCCTCTGCCGTACACGGAAGATCGGAGTCTTGAGTTTGAAAAGCGCGCCGTGCCCCGCCTGAAAACCCCGGAGTTCGAAGTCGGGCTTGTCTCCAGGCGAAGCGACATGGATATGAACGGCCACGTCAACAATGTCCATTTCATCGAGTGGGCTTTGGAGAGCGTACCGCTGGAGCTTTCGGCCACCTCTTTTTTGAGGGAAATGGACATCTCCTTCCGGCAGGAATGCCAAGCCCATGAATCTTTGACGTCTTCCTGCGGCAGAAACGGTTCGGAAAAGGAATGGCTGCATTCCGTGAAGCGCGCTGAGGACGGCGCGGAACTGGCGCGGGTAAGTACGGTTTGGCAGCGGGGATAGCTCGGCACACAGAGAAATCCGCTAAAGGGGACGGCGCCTTCATGGCTCCGTCCCTTTCTTTATTTGCCGCGGAAGAGTTTCCGAAGACGTTCGCGGACGCGAGCGGAAATGGCGGCCGGGCAAACGGACATGCCTGATGCGTGCAGAGGCAACAAGCGATGATGGTTGAGTTGGCGACATGAGCCAGCGTGTTTTTCAACGAAATTGGTTCAATAAATATTGAACACAGCCGCTGCTCGAGCGTCAAAATCGAGCTGAAATAGCTTCTTGTCTTGAGATTAAAATCAGATTCCCTGGAGAGTACCCGTCACAGTTGGAGTCGAACCGAAGCTTGGGGCAACGAGCATCCCTGTCGATAGCTCGGCGAGGCCGCAAGGGAGACGTTGATTCCGCGACGGATCCGAAAGGGAGATGATGAACGTTCTCCGGTCAGGCAATGCCGGAACGGCGTTTCCTCGATTTATGAGCCGTGATTTCGTTAATGCGCATGAAATTGCGCGAGGCTGTCGAGGGAGTGCAAAGGCTGTCCGGAGTGCCGTGTCGTGCTGAAATCAAGCGCGATGCTGATGTGTCGGGGCTCGGTTGTCTGCCAAAATGATCCGATCCGAAGGCCATGGAGTCGAAATGACGCGGCGCGTGCGACGCTGTCGCGCAGTGAAAACGGGCTTGCCGGCTTTGCAATCTTGCAGAAACCTTGTAGTCTTCTTTGATGTTAATTGATCTTGGTTTGACAAAAACAAGAATTCATTCAGGCGCAGAACGTCTCAAAAATACGCTGCCAGGTTCCGGATTTCTGGACGCTTTGAGTGAGAAATTGAGGAATAAATGCGTCGGTTCCCGTCCGGAAACCGCACTCGCGAAGCTCGATTTCCGAGCAGGCAAAAGCCGGATTATTCCAAGCCTGACGCGCTCTTCAGCTCCTCTTGTGCCTTGACTTTTCAATGGTTTTCGGTAAACTTTAAGCTTCAAATCAATCAATCACGTCGCAGCCGTCCCCGCGTTCGTGTCGGGAAAAGGCCGCCATCGGGCAAGACGAGAATTTCGCAGAGTGGAGTAAATTTGTATGGCAATGATTGAAGTCAAGGATTTGCACAAGTGGTACGGGGACTTTCATGTTCTGAAAGGCATCAACGAAAGTGTCGAGCAGGGCGAAGTCCTCGTCATCTGCGGTCCCAGCGGATCCGGGAAAAGCACGTTCATCCGCTGCATCAACCGTCTTGAGGAATATCAGAAAGGAACCATCCTTTTCGACGGCAAGGACATCCACGCGGACGACGTGAACATCAACAAGCTCCGCTCGGAAATCGGCATCGTTTTTCAGCAGTTCAACCTCTATCCCCACCTTACCGTCCTGAAAAACATCACGCTCGCGCCCATCAAGGTCAAGGGCATGGACAAGAAGCAGGCCGAGGAACTGGGCCTGCAACTGCTCAACCGCGTCGGCATCCACGAGCAGGCCTACAAATATCCCGCCGAACTCTCCGGCGGCCAGCAGCAGCGCGTGGCCATCGCCCGCGGCCTGGCCATGGAGCCCAAGGTCATGCTTTTCGACGAGCCGACTTCCGCGCTCGACCCCGAAATGATCAACGAGGTTCTCAACGTCATGAAGGATCTGGCCCGCGAGGGAAAGACCATGCTCTGCGTGACCCACGAAATGGGCTTCGCGCGGGAGGTGGCCGACCGCGTCATCTTCATGGACTACGGCGAGGTCGTCGAACAGAACACTCCGCAGGAATTCTTCAAGAATCCGCAGCATGAGCGCACGAAGCAGTTCCTCAAGGAGATCTTGTAGTCAATGACGTCGCGCTGCGGCGTTTGGTAACTTAACTCGTCAGGAGGGAATTTATGAAGCGACTGAGTGTTGTCCTTGCCCTGGTTTTGGCGCTGGTTTTCTGCGTTTCCGCCGCCAACGCCGGCAAACTGGAAGAGATCAAGGAAAGAGGCAAGATCGTTTGCGGCGTCAAGGACTCCGTGAACCTGTTCGGTTTTGTCGATCCCAATACCAATGAACTCGTCGGTTTCGACATCGACATCTGCAAGTACATCGCCTCCAAGCTCGGCGTCGGCGTTGAGTTCAAGGTCGTCACCTCCAAGAACCGCATCCCCATGCTGGCGCAGGGTTCCGTGGACATGCTCGCCGCGACCATGACCCACAAGTTCTCCCGCGACGACAACATCGACTTCTCCATCACCTACTTCATGGACGGCCAGAAGCTGCTCGTGGAAAAGGGTGCCGGCATCGCCAGCACCGCTGATCTGGCCGGCAAGAAGGTCGGCACCGTCAAGGGTTCCACCTCCGAGAAGAACATCATCGCCGCCCAGCCCGCCGCCCACGTCATCTCCTATGACGAGTACCCGCAGGCTTTCCAGGCCCTGAAGCAGGGCAAGGTCGTGGCCGTCACCACCGACTCCGGCATCCTGGCCGGCCTCAAGGCTGGCGACGACCATCCCGAAAAGTGGGAAATCGTCGGCGACTTCTTCTCCTCCGAGCCGTACGGCCTGGGCGTGCCCGAGAACGATTCCGACTTCCGCGATTTCGTCAACCTGTGCCTGAACGAGATGTGGCTTGACGGTACCTACAAGGAAACCTTCAAGAAGTGGATGGGTTACGATCTCCCCGCCGGCTGGGAAATCGAACTCTGGCCCATGTAGGCATCCGAGCGATTCTATCGAGCCGGGAGCGCCTCCGCGCTCCCGGCCCTTTTGAGAAAACCATCCAAAAAACGGATCGAGAGCTTTGCAGTACCAGTTCAATTGGATAGCGTCCGTTACAGGCGAGCCCGGTCGATGGTTGTGGGAAGGCTTTGTCACCACCATCGAGATTTCCTTCATCGGCATTTTCTTCGCCATGGTTCTGGGCATCATCGTCTGCGTGTTGCGCATGACCCGTTTCAAGCCCTTTGTCTGGATTTCGGCCGCCTATACCGAATTCTTCCGCAACACGCCGCTTCTCGTGCAAATTTTCTTCTGGTATTTCGGCGCGGGGGTCATTCTTCCGGAGTCGCTGAACAACTGGATCAACCAGCTTTATTACTGGTTTCCCGGGCCGTTCAGCCTCGGAGGTTCGCAATTCGAAGGGCAGTGGATGCTCTTTTCCTCAGAGTCCGCCAGCGTGATCATCGCGCTTTCCGTCTACACCTCGGCATTCATCGCCGAGGAAATCCGGGCGGGCATTTTCTCGATTCCCAAGAATCAGCTGGAAGCTTCGCGTGCGACCGGTCTCAACTTCCTTCAGGCGTATCGCTTCGTGATTCTGCCGCAGGCAATCCGCATCGTGATTCCGCCGCTGATCTCCCAGTTTTTGAACCTGATCAAGAACTCTTCCCTGGCCATGGCCATCGGCGTGACCGAACTCGCCTACCAGGCCACCCAGATCGAGTCCTACCACGGACTCGCCTTCGAGGGGTTCACGGTGGTGACGCTCATCTACCTGGCCATCTCGCTCGTGATCTCGTTCGCCATCAACATGTACAACAAGCATTTCATGCTTCAGGTGAAATACTAGGGGGAAGGGAACGTGTCGTATTGGGATGTAGCACCTGAACATTGGGGAATGATCTGGGACAACCTGGATTATTTCCTCTGGGGAGCCGCCAAGCTCACCAACACTTTTCCGTACGTGAAAAACATCGGCGGACTCGCCGCGAGCATCGTGCTGGCGGTCATCGGCATCTTCGGCGCGTTCTGGCTTGGCCTCCTGGCCGGGCTGATGCGCATTTCGAGGAATAAAATATCAAAATATTCAGCGATGGTGTATATCGAAGTGGTTCGAGGCACGCCGCTGCTGATGCTCATCTTCTGGTTCTTTTTCCTGGCCCCGATCCTGCTGGGCCGGACCTTGCCTTCGTTCGAAAGCTCGCTGATCGCCTTCATCGTCTTCACCTCGGCCTACATCGCCGAGATCGTACGCGCGGGCGTGAACGCCCTGCCCAGCGGACAGATGGAGGCCGCGCGCGGTTCCGGGCTTTCCCATGTCCAGGCCATGCGCTTCGTGATCCTGCCGCAGGCCCTGCGCAACATGATCCCCTCGTTCGTGAACCAGTTCGTGTCCCTGACCAAGGACACCTCCCTGGCCTACATCATCGGCGTGAACGAGCTGATGCGCACCGCCGTGCAGGTGGACAACCGGGAAACGCGCATCTCTTTCGAAATCTACATCACCATCGCCATCCTCTACTTCGTGGTCTGCTACATTCTGACGTCCTACAGCCGCAGTCTGGAGAAGAAGATTTCCCGCTATCAAGCCCGCGACCGCTAGGGCGAAGGAAGAGGAATGACGAATACGCCGTCCGGCACGCCGCTGCCCGTGGCGGCCCGCATCGATCACACTCTGCTGGCGGCCCGCGCCACTCCCGCCGATGTGGAACGCCTCTGCGCCGAGGCCGTCCGCTTCGGGTTCAAGGCGGTCTGCGTCCATGCCTGGCATGTGGCGCGGGCCGCCTCGCTGCTTTCCGGCCATGTCCCGCTGCCCATCACCGTCGTGGGGTTTCCCCTCGGCGCGACCTTGAGCCGCGTGAAGGCTTTTGAGGCCGAAGCCGCCGTTCGGGACGGCGCGCGCGAGATCGACATGGTGCTCTCCCTCGGCGCTCTGGCGGCGGGGGAGCACGACCTCGTGCGCGAGGACGTGGCCGGGGTCGTCCGGGCCGTGCCCGGCGTTCCGGTCAAGGTCATCATCGAAACCGGGCTGCTCTCGGACGAGGAAAAGAGGCTGGCCTGCGCGATCTGCGCCGAGGCCGGAGCCGCGTTCGTCAAAACCTGCACGGGGTTCGCTCCCGGCGGAGCCACCGCCGCCGACGTCCGCTTGATGCGCTCCGTGGTCGGTCCGGGGATGGGCGTCAAGGCCAGCGGCGGCATCCGCGATCTCGCCACGGCCAGGGCCATGCTCGCGGCGGGAGCGGACCGCGTCGGCACGTCTTCCTCCGTGGCCATTGCGCAGGCGGAACAAAACGAAGCAGAGGAGGGCGCATGAGCGAGAGCAATATTCGGCTGGATCCGGCCCGCATGCCGCAGGAGATCGAAAACCGATCCCTGGGCATCATCGATTCGGAAGTGCCGGAACCGCGCCCCTTTGCGGGCGTGGAGTGGGAAGTGGTCCGGCGCATGATCCATACCACCGCGGACTTCGAGCTGCTGGAGCTTGTCCGGTTCCACGCCGACGCCGTGCGCGCCGGAGTGGCGGCGCTCAAGGCAGGAGCACGCATCGTCACGGATACGGAGATGGCCCGGGCTGGAATCCCGCTCCGCAGGATGGAGCCGCTGGGCTGTTCCGTGACCTGCCTCATGAACGATCCGCGCGTGGCGGAACTGGCCCGGGAGAACGGAACCACGCGGGCGCTGGCAGCCGTGGATGTGGCCGTTGGCGCAGCGGGCGGGGCGCCTTTGCCGGACGCCCCGGACATCTGGGTCGTGGGCAACGCGCCCACTGCGTTGATCCGACTTCTGGAGCACGTCCGGGCCGGGCGGACTGCGCCCGCGCTGGTGGTGGGCATGCCCGTGGGCTTTGTGAACGCTGCCGAATCAAAAGAACTTCTTCTTTCCCAGGATGTTGCGCCTTTCGTGACCATTCGCGGGCGCAAAGGCGGCTCCGCCCTGGCCGCCAGCGTGATCAACGCGCTGGCCGACGTGGTTCTGCGCGGCTGATTCCTCTCGATCCGGTCGGAAAGTGATTTTCTGCAAACGGCGTTTCAGGTTTTTTCCGGAGCGGCCCGGCGCTTTTTTTCCTTTTGATACCCGCACTCTTACCCTGGATTTCCACGCCCGCTCTTTTCCGCTTCCTGAATAATCTATTTCCCGAAAGCGTTTGCAATGCCCCATCAATGGTGGTAGTGGCCGATTCGTGTAACGATCCGACGACGGGTCACAATTCAACCATTTCAGGTGGGGTCATGGCCAAGGAGAAGGGAAACAGCAAGGTCACCATCTATCCGGACTGGTGCAAGGGCTGCGGCATTTGCGTTGCATTCTGCCCGGCCAAGGTCATCGAGCTCGACGGTCAGGGCAAGGCCCGGGCGGTGCGCGAGGAGGACTGCATTCATTGCGGCTTCTGCGAATTGCACTGTCCGGATTTCGCCATCGTCGTTTCGGAAATTGAACGGTGTCCCAAGTGAGGCGGTGAGACATGGCGGTCGGTAGAAAGAAGAAACACAAGGAACTTTTCGCTCAGGGGAACGAGGCCGTTGTCGAAGGCGCCCTGCTCGCGGGGTGCAATTTTTACGGCGGCTATCCGATCACCCCCTCCAGCGAGGTCATGGAAATCATGGCCCAGCGTCTGCCCAAGACGCCGGACGGGGTTTTCCTTCAGATGGAGGACGAAATTGCCAGCCTCGGCGCGGTGATCGGCGCATCTCTCGCCGGCTGCAAGGCCATGACGGCCACGTCCGGTCCGGGCTTTTCGCTCATGCAGGAGCACCTCGGCTACGCATGCATGGTCGAGGCGCCGCTGGTCCTGGTCAACGTCATGCGCGGCGGCCCTTCCACGGGCCTGCCCACGAGCCCGGCCCAGGGCGACGTGCAGCAGGCGCGCTGGGGCACCCACGGCGACCATTCCGTGATCGTGCTTTCCGCGTCCAACGTGCAGGAATGCCTTGAGATGACCATCACGGCCTTCAACATGGCCGAAAAATTCAGAACCCCGGTGATTCTGCTTCTGGACGAGATCACCGCGCATACCCGCGAAAAAATCATCATTCCCAGGGAAGACGAGTACGAGGTCTTCAACCGCGTGGTGCCGACCATGCCGCCGGAGTGGTACAAACCCTTCGAGGAGACGGTGCGCGGCGTGCCGCCCATGCCCCCCATCGGTTCGGGCTACCGCTTCCACGTCACGGGCCTGACGCACGACGCCAACGGCTTCCCGACCTCGCGGCCCGAAGAGGTCGTCGATCTCATCGGGCGCATGTTCCGCAAGATCGACCAGTTCCTGCCGCAGGTTTCCCTGACCGAGGAATACCTCTGCGAGGACGCCGAGGTCTGCGTCGTGGCCTACGGTTCGGTGGCCCGCTCCGCGGCCTACGCCGTGGACCAGGCCAGGGAGCGCGGTGTCCGGGCGGGCCTGCTCAAGCTGAAGACCCTCTTCCCCTATCCCCGCGCGGCCACGGAAAAAGTCATGGGCCACGCCCGGGCGATCATCGTGCCTGAAATGAACATGGGCCAGATGTCGCGCGAGGTGAAGCGGGTGAACAACGGCAAGACCATGGTGCGGGCGCTGAACCGCGTGGACGGCCAGATCATCACCCCCTCGGAAATCCTCAAGGCGATCATGCAGGTGTAGCCATGTCAGAAGTTATCGGGAACCATATCATTCACAAGTATCTGCGGCACAACAAGAAATTCCCGCACGTGCTTTGCCCCGGCTGCGGCCACGGCATCGCTCTGGGCGCGCTCATCCGCGGGGTCCACTGCCTCGGCCTGGAAAAGGACGACGTGGTCATCGTGGCGGGAATCGGTTGTTCCGGACGCCTGGCGGTCTACGTGGACTTCAATACGGTCCACACCACCCACGGCCGTGCGCTGACCTTCGCCACGGGCATCAAGATGGCCAAGCCGAATCTGAACGTGATCTGCATCATGGGCGACGGCGATGCGCTCTCCATCGGCGGCAACCATCTGATCCACGCAGCGCGCCGCAACATCGGCATCACCGCGCTGGTGCTGAACAACAACATCTACGGCATGACCGGCGGCCAGTGCTCGCCGACCACGCCCCACGGCTCCTTTTCCATGACCTCGCCCTACGGCCAGCTGGAAAAAGGCTTCGACGTGGTGGATCTGGTCCGGGCGGCCGGGGCCAACTTCGTGGCCCGGGGCACCTCGTTCCACGCCCAGCAGCTCGACAAGCTGATCATCCAGGCGCTCCAGCATCCGGGCTTCAGCATGGTGGAGGTCGTTTCCCCCTGCCATACCCAGTTCGGGCGCAAGAACAAGTACAAGGGACCGGTGGACATGTACAAATGGCTCAAGAAGAGCGCCACCCCCCTGGAGCGGTACGAGGAGCTGGAACCGGACAAGCGCGAGGGACGTTTCCCCACGGGCGTGTTCGTGGACAACGACTTGCCCGGCCTGGAGGAGCAGTATCAGGCGCTGAAGCAGAAAATGCGGGGGCAGGCGAAATGAATCAGGATGTGACGCTGGAACGTTTTGAGGTTCGGCTTTCCGGCCTGGGCGGCCAAGGCATCATCACCCTGGGGCGCGTGCTCGGCACGGGCCTGGCCCTCGGCCACGGCTACCAGGTCACCCAGACCCAGAGCTACGGCCCGGAAGCGCGCGGCGGCTCCAGCCGCTGCGACCTCGTGGTCAGCTCCGGTCCGATCAGCTATCCGAAGGCGGAAAGCCTCGACCTGCTGGTGGCCCTTTCCCAGGAAGCCTGCAACTCGTACTACCGCTTTCTCAAGCCGGGCGGCATCCTGGTGCTGGAGACGGATCTGGTCAAGCAGCCGCCGACCAACATCTACCTCGGCCTGCCGTTTACGGAAATGGCCTCCAAGAAGGTCGGCATCGTCCAGGCCATGAACACCATCGTGCTGGGAGCGATCAGCTACCTGCTGCCGTTCGTGGACCAGAAGACCATGCGCAAGTCCCTTCAGGACGCGCTTCCCGCCAAGATCCGCGACGTGAACACCAAAGCCTTCAACCTCGGCTATCGCGAAGCCAAGAGGGAATTCGGCGATCAGCCCGAAATGTGGAAGGGCAAGCCCGAGGAACGGAAGGAATACGACATCTGACCTTTCCCGGCAGCACATTGCGTACAAAAAACCGCCCCCGTTGGGGCGGTTTTTTCGTGCGGGCCGTCCCGGCGCGGCTAAAACTGCCGCTGCACCGTGGGCGTCAGCCCGCCTTGCTGGTTGCGCAGCTGCGGCAGGAGCGTCATGGTGTTCTGGTTCACGGGCAGGGTCCATTGCCAGCCCGAAAAGACCTCGCCCGTAACGCTGTCCGCCACCTGTGCGGAAAGATAGATGACGTCCGCGCCGATAAGGTAGCTGCCCGTCATGTCCGCCTCGGTGGTGGGGTATGCGGACTTGGTCAGCAGGGCGAGCCCGCCCGGTTCCGTGGCGTTGGCGTCGGCGGGCAGGGGCGGAGCCGGAGCGGCCTTGCGCGTCTGCGCCTCGGCCATGACCACGTTCAGGTCGCGCTGAGCGAGCCTCGAGGCCACCTGCTCGGCGACGACGCGGCCGAAAGGCGACGGGTCCGCCTGCCTGGAAACGTTCACGAACGGGTGGACCCGGATCGGGGACTGCTTGTCGATGTCGTTGCCGAGGTCCGAGGCCAGTTCGTCGGCGGCTTCGTAATTCAGGTCGATGATCGGCGTCTCGTCTTCCGCGTTCAAGGGCGCGGCCGTGGGGCCGATGTCGAAGACGAAGTCGGCGGTCTTGTCGTAATTGCGCTTGACCTTGCTCCAGGAGCAGCCCGGCAGGCTTGCCAGGGCCAGGACCAGCAGCAGGTATGCACAGTTCCTCATGGTTGGATCTCGTGGTTGCGGGTTGCGGCGTTGACGTCTTATCGGCCGTTTCGCCTGTTGGTTTAGCGGCGAGGGGTCATCTCGCGGCGGAGCCGGATTCATTCGCGCGCAGCAGCTCCGCAAGCAGCCGGGCCAGTCGGCCGGCGGCCTTGCCCGCCACTTCGATGACCTCTTCGTGGCTGGTGCCGGCCATGCAGTCCGGGAGATTCTTGTTCGTCAGGCAGGAGATCGCCAGAACGCGCATGCCCATGTGCCTCGCGCAGACCGCTTCCAGCGCCGTGGACATGCCCACCGCGTCCGCGCCGAGAATGCGCAGCATGCGCGTTTCCGCCGGGGTTTCCAGCTGGGGACCGGGAACCTGGGCGTAGACTCCGCGTTCCAGGCGGATTCCCAGCCTTCGGGCCGTTTCCAGGGCGCGGGCCCGCCACTGCGCATCGTAGACCCGGCTCATGTCCGGAAAGCGCAGCCCCCAGGGATCGTGGTTCGGCCCGGTGAGCGGGCTGCGGCCCGTCAGATTGATATGGTCGCTGACGAGCATCAGCTCGCCCGTGTCGAATTGGGGATTGAGCGCCCCGGCGGCGTTGGTCAGGATCAGATCGCGCACGCCCAGTTCGCCGAGGGTGCGCACGCCGAAGCAGGTTTCCGTGGGGTCGAAGCCCTCATAGAGGTGGAAGCGGCCGGAGAGGGCCAGCACCTGGCGGGAGCCGCAGCGCCCCTTGAAGAGCCGGGAGGCGTGGCCTGCCACGCTGGAGCGCGGGAAGCCCGGAATTTCGGCATAATCCAGCTCCTCGGCGTCTTCCAGCAGGTCTTTGGCCTCGCCCAGCCCGGAGCCGAGAACCAGGGCCGCTGTTCCGGGTTGTGCAGTTCCCCATTTTTCCTGTATAAACTGTGCAGCGTGTTTTACTCTTTCAAAAAATAGCATATGGATACCTTGAGGTTGCTTGAAAAATGGCCGATATCCAATGTGCGGCCCCGTCGCAACCTTTCATAGCATGGCAACGGAAACAAGGATAGGCTTCGGTTTATGGACATCGCGACACTCCTCGGCCTGATCGTCGGCCTCTCCCTCGTGGTGGGCGCCATTTTCATCGGCGGCGCAGTCGATGTGTTCATCAACCTGCCGGGCATGATGATCGTCATCGGAGGAACGCTGGCCTCCATCACCGTGGCGTTTCCGCTTGAGGAGATCGTGCAGGCCTTCTATGCGGGCTTCAAGGTCTTCGGCGTGCGCAAGGTCAAGGCCAGGGACGTGATCAACATCATGGTCAAGGTCGCCGAGATCAGCCGCCGCGAGGGGCTCATGGCTCTTGAGAACGTCCAGACCGAGAACGTGGTGCTCAAGAAATCCTGCCAGCTCATCGCGGACAACGCGGACCCGCAACTGATCCACGACACGCTGCGCATCGAGATCAACGCCATGCGCCGCCGCCACCAGGTGGCCCAGGACGTGTTCAAGCGCCTGGGCGGGCTGGCGCCGTCCTTCGGCATGATGGGAACCCTCATCGGCCTCATCCAGATGCTCTCGCGGCTGGACGATCCCACTTCCATCGGCCCGGCCATGGCCGTGGCCATCCTCACGACCTTCTACGGCTCGCTCCTGGCGACCATGCTCTTCATCCCCATCCAGGCCAAGCTCAAGGCGCGCACGCTTCAGGAGCAGCTCAACCTGGAAATCATCTTCGAGGGCGCCAAGTCGATCCTGGAAAACAACAACCCCATGCTCGTCTACGAGAAGCTTTCGTCCTTCCTCGGTCCGAAGGAGCGGGGAGGTTGATGTGAACAAGAAGCCGCAGCGTCCGAGCTTCACCGACGATCTCGTCATCTTGGAAACCGACGACAACGAGGGCAACGAATGGTTGACCACGTTCGCGGACCTTTCCATGCTGCTCCTCGTCTTCTTCATTCTGCTGTATTCCATGTCCACGCTGGACACGGAGAAGTTTTCGGAAACCTTCACCTCCGTGACCAAGGCGCTCCAGGGGCAGATGGATCAGATCGCCACCAGCCGCATCACCAACGAGGAGGCCGGAGTCTTGCTCGATCAGGTGCTCATGCAGCGGCAGATCATCGAATCGCAGCGCAAGGTCTTTTCCGAGGTCAAGGCGCTCCAGACCGAAAAAGGCATCGAGGGAGTGGTTTCGGCCACCTTTGAGGACGGCGTGATTACCCTGCGGGCACCCGGCGACGTGTTTTTCGCGCCGGGACAGGTTTCGCTGACGCCGCTCGGCGAAAAGATCATCCTCACGCTCAAGGATTTTTTCACCCAGCATCCGGACCAGGTCATCAACATCCGGGGCTACACGGACGATTCCCTTCCTTCCGGCAGCCGCTACCAGGACAACTGGGAGATTTCCGCGCTGCGTGCCGTGAATGTGCTGCGCTTTCTGCTCAACCAGGGCATAGAACCGAATCGGCTGACAGCCACGGGGCTGGCTTCGCTGAATCCTCTTGTGCCCAACACCACGACCGAGAACCGGGCCAAGAATCGCAGGGTGGAGTTCATTCTTGAAAAACGGGTCACAGGCCAGTAGATTCCAGGCCGGGGGTAATATGGCATTCGACATTTCTTTTGGCGACAGCGAAGAGCGCGCCCGGCAGGCCTTCCGAACACGGGTTCCCGGACTGGAGGTCCGCTTCCACGATTCCGAGCGCGTCTACGAGATCAGGGATATCAGCGCTTCCGGCTTCGCCATCGAGGACAAGAGCGGCGGCTTCAAGTCCGGAGGGCGCTACGACGTTTCCCTGTATCTGAACCGCAAGCTGTTTCTGGGCCATGCCGGGGTCAGCGTTGTCCGCGCCCTGGAGAACGGCATCGTGGGGCTGGCTTTCGACGAGCTCAAGCGACAGCAGGCCCTGAAGCTGGACAAGCTCGTGCTCGAAGTCCAGAAGCGGCTCATTCAACTCCGCAAAGCCCGCCCCGAAGGCTAGCCCGCCGCCTGTTCGCTGTGCCGCCTTTTCCGCGGTCTTGACCCGGACGAGGCGAGCCACTATGAAACCTGCACCGCATGCAGGCAAGTGATCACTCCCAACAAGGAAGAGCAGTACGTTGCTGAACATCAAGGAACTCCTCGAAGGGATCAAGGCATCCCCGTACAAGACCATCGAGATAAAGGCCCCGCATACCGGCGTGGTCGCCTTTGCCGGCCTGAAGGCGGGCGACAAGGTTCTGGCCCCGCGTGGAACGTGGATGGAAAAGCCCGGAACCCTGCTGCTCGAGCTGAGCCGCGAACGGAACAAGAAGCCCTTGCATTCGCCGGAGAACGGCGAAGTCATGGAAGTCCGCGCCGAGCTGGAAGGCCGGTTCGTGGAGGCGGGCACCACGCTGATGACCCTTCGCCATTTCTTGTCGCGCAAGGAAGTCATCGACCTGATCCTGCAAAAATCCCTGTATCTCTTTACGGCCCCGGAACGCGCGAAATATTATTTCGTGCCCGAGCTGGACCAGAAACTCAAGGTTTCGGGAAAGCGTTCGGTCAAGGTGCGCGACGGAATGGAAATGTTCATTGTTTCGCGCATGAAACGGGAAACTCCGCTGGCCTACTCCGGTCCCGAAGGCTTGATCTACGCGGTCTACTTCCATCGCGGCGACAATGTGGACGCGGGGGAACCCCTGCTCGGCGTCTGCCGCGAGGACCAGTTGACCATGATCCAGGAAGTCGTGGCCCGCGTGCAGAGCGAGTGGGAGGAGGAAGTCTAGATGGGACGGCTGCTGCAAATCCGTGTTTCCGCGAACACCTATGACGAGGCCGAGGTCGCCCGCACCTGGCCGCGCCTGAGCAAGCTGGCCTGGAGCGAGGACCGGGTTTCCGACGCCTCGTACGGGGTGCTTGAGCTGTGCCGCACGCTTGCGGAAAAGCAGCGCCTGGGGATGCTCCCGAAGGAGGCGGACGAGGCTCTGGGCGAGGGGGCGAAACGCCTGGACGCGCTCGTGGAGCGCCTCGAGTCCGCCCTCGGCGACTGGAAGGCCACCGAAGCCAATCGCCTCAGCGACGATTTGGAAGACGCACTTTCGGAGCTGGAAAAAGAAGCCGAAAAGTTGTAAGCGTCTCCGATCAACGACAACAAATCTCAAGGAGACGATACATGGCCGGCAGCATGAACAAAGTCCTTCTCATCGGCCGACTGGGCCAGGATCCCAAGCTTTCCTACACCCAGGGCGGACAGGCCGTGGCCAACTTCACCATGGCCACGGACGAAGGCTACCGCGACCGCACTTCGGGCCAGAAGGTGGAGCGCACCGAGTGGCATCGCATCGTGGCCTGGAGGCAGACGGCCGAATTTTGCGGCAACTATCTGTCCAAGGGGCGGCTGGTGCTCGTGGAAGGCAAGCTCCAGACCCGCAAGTGGCAGGACCAGAACGGCCAGGATCGCTACACCACGGAAATCGTGGCCAGCAACGTCCAGGGGCTGGACAGCCGTCAGGACGGCGCTCCGGCCCAGGGCGCTCCGCAGGGCCAGGGACGCCCCCAGCAGCGCCAGCAGGGCGGCTACCAGCAGCCCCCCCAGGGGCAGCAGAACGGTCCCAGCTACGAGGACGAGGATCTCGGTCCCGCTTTCCCGTCCGAGGCCAGCGGCATGGACGACGTCCCGTTCTGATGCGCGGCGAACGATTCCGCGATTTGAAAAGACGGCCTTCGGGCCGTCTTTTTTTTGTGTGGGAGAACACGCGTTCCGAAATTCTTCGCATGTTGACGCAGGCTCCCCATGGCGCTAGCCTTTTCGATATATAAATCGAATGGCCGGATTTTTCCGGTCGTATCCAGGCAAAAGGAGCGCGGATGCGGGGACCGACAACGGATTGGAACGGCATATGGCGCACGGCCCAGGCGGCGCATCGCGAAGCCGAAGACCCCAAGACATGGGACAAGCGCGCCGGAGACTTCAAGCGGGTCGCGGAGAGCAGCGACTACTCGGATCAATTTCTGGAAATCATGCGTCCGGAAGCGGACTGGAGCGTCCTGGACATGGGCTGCGCCGTGGGAACGCTCGCTCTGCCCCTGGCGCGGGTGGTCCGCCGCGTGACCGCGGCCGATCCGTCGGTACGGATGCGGGAGCTGTTGCAGGAGCGCTGCGCCGACGAGGGCGTGAGCAACGTCCGCGTGGTGGACGGCGACTGGCTTTCCTCCTGGGATACCCCGGAACTCGGCCCGCACGACGTGGTCGTGGGCTCCCGCTCGCTGATCGTCGAGGATTTGCGCTCGGCTCTGCTGAAGGCGCACCGCTATGCCCGAAAGAAAGTCTTCGTTTCCACCATGGTGGGGGACGGTCCTCATGACCGCGCCTTGATCGAGGCCGCGGGCCGAAAGCTCAACCCCAGGGCGGATTATGTCGTTGTCGTCAACCTCCTGCGCGAGCTGGGGATTTATGCCAGCGTGCGCTTCATTCTCCTGGAACGCAAGAGCCGCTACCCGGACCTGGACGCCGCCGTGAAGGACGTGCGCTGGATGCTGCGCGACATGACTCCGGACGAGGAGGCCCGGCTGCGCGCCTATTTCGCCGATACGCTGGTGCCCTGCGACGGGGGCCTTTGCCGTCCGGTCCCGCCGCCCGTGCGCTGGGCCGTGATCTATTGGGACACGCGCACCGACTGCGACGCAGCCCTCAAGCGTTGATCATCCGCAGCGACGTCTCCTTCCTCGGCAAAGGCCGCAAGCCCTGCCGCGCCCATCCGGAAATCCGAAGCACCGTTCCGGATTTCCGATTTGACCGCTGCTCCGGGAGGAGCGTATTCCAGCCTTGAAAGGTCGGAATGCATCGGCGGGAGGTAGCATGAATCCAGAATACGATGCGGCGAAGGAACGCTCGGACTCGGTCGAGCAAGGCTGCGGCTGCATGACCGATATCGCCGGGACGCCGCAGGGCCTTTGCGGCCGCGATGTTCCCGCTGCCGATAATTCAGGTCGAAGCGAAGCCTGTTGAGGGCCGAAGACGGAGTCCGGGTTCGGACTCCACTCGCTGCCCGGATACGCCGTGCTTCCGTTCGTGCGGGAATTCGTCGAGACGCCTGCCGGTCCCGTGCCGCGCGTGCGCACCCGTCCCGACTGGCGCGACAGGTTCGGCACCCTGCGGGCGCGGCTCGGTTTTCGGAACGACTACAAGATCGTTCCGGGCCTGTATTGCGTGGGCCGTCCCGGTCCAGACTCCCCCGTGCTGGTGACGTGCAACTACAAGCTGACCTTTGACGCGCTGCGCCGCGAGCTGGGCGATACCGATGCCTGGCTGCTGGCCCTGGACACCCACGGCGTCAACGTCTGGTGCGCCGCGGCCAAGGGCGTTCTGTCCACGGAGGAGGTCGCGCGCCGGGTCCGGGCCGCGAACCTGGCCGCGATCGTGTCGCACCGCGTCCTGACCCTGCCGCAGTTGGCGGCTCCGGGCGTCTCGGCGCACAAGCTCAAGGGGCTGTGCGGATTCTCCGTCCGTTTCGGGCCGATCCGTGCGGGCGATCTGCGCGCGTATCTGGAGCGGGGCGAGGCGGACGAGGCCATGCGCCGGGTGGAGTTCCCTTTGGCGGAGCGTCTGGTGCTCGCCCCGGTGGAGCTGACGCAGCGTCTGCATTGGCTGGTCCTGTTGTGCCTGCTCTGCTTCGCGCTCTCCGGCCTGGGGCCGGAAGGCTATTCCTTGTCTCTTGCGTTGCGGCGGGGCCTGCTGGCCTGCGCGGCCACGCTGACGGGGCTGCTCGCGGGCGTGCTCCTGGTGCCCGCGCTGCTGCCGCTGCTGCCGGGCCGTGCTTTTTCAGCCAAGGGAGCCGTGGCCGGCGGAGCGGCTTTCCTGCCGCTGGCCCTGGCTGCCGCGGGCTTTGCCGATGTCTGGGAACTGGCGGCCCTGGGCTGCTGGACAGTGGGATTGGGTTCCTACCTGGGCATGAACTTCACCGGTTCCACCCCGTTCACTTCGCCGACAGGCGTGGAAAAGGAAATGCGCCGGGCCATGCCGCTTCAGGCCGCATGCCTTTTGGCGTCCTTGATCCTTTGGGTGGGAGCGCCGTTCTGGGGGAATGCGCTGTGAAGACGTTTCGTTATCTTGAGGGCGTGGTCACCTTGGCCCTGGATCCGGAGCGCTGCATCGGCTGCGGCGCGTGCGGGACGGTCTGCCCGCACGGCGTGTTGCGGCTGGAAGGCGAGCCGCGCCGGGCGCACATCGCGGATCGGGACGGCTGCATCGAATGCGGGGCCTGCGCCGTGAATTGCCCCACCTCCGCAGTGAGCGTCACGCCGGGCGTGGGCTGCGCCGCCCTCATTCTCGCTTCCTGGCTGGGGCGGCGCGCCAAGGGCTGCTGCTAGCCTTTGCCGTCCTCTTCCTGCGGCACGGGACGGCGATCAAGCGACCCGCGCAGCGAGAGCAGCACGCCTATGCCGCTGAAAACGGCGAATCCCGTGAGCAGGACGTGCATCACCTTGAGATATTGGCCGAAATTCTGTGCGCTTACCGCCTCATGCCCCATGAAATGCGCCAGGGCCAGGGACACGAGCACCATGCTCGTGGTCATGCCCGTGGTGCGCATTCCCGCGGTCATGGCCGAGGCCACGCCGAAGTTGCGGCTCTCCACGCTGCCCATGATCACCGTGGCGTTGGGCGAGGCGAAAAGCGCGATGCCCAGGCCCAAAATGGCGAGCATGGCGTAGAAGGCCGTATTGCTCGTTTCCGCGTCGAATCCGGCGGCCATGATCAGCGCGACGGTGACGACGGCCATGCCTGCGGTGGCGATGAGGTGGGGCGGGTGTTTGTCCGCCAGGCGGCCGCAGAGGGGCGAGAGCGCGGCCTGGACCAGCGGCTGGACCACGAGCACCGCCCCGGCTTCGTAGGGGCTGATGCCCCTGCCGCATTGCAGGTAGAGGCTCATCAGAAAGGTGACGCTGAACGAGGCCGCGTAGTTGATGTATTGCACGATGCAGCCCAGGGCGAAGGGGCGGTTGCGGCGCAGCAGGCGCATGTCCAGCAGGGGCGCGGGATGCCGCAGCTCCCAGAATACGAATGCCGCCAGGAAGACGATTCCCGCGGCCAGGGCGGCCTTGCCCGCCGCATGGGCGAATCCTGCGCTGCCCGCAACGATCAGTCCGATGCCCAGCGCGCTGAGCAGCGCGCCCACCCGGTCGAAAGGCTCGTCCACGACGTTGCGGCCCAGCCGCTTCAGGCGCAGCACGAAGAGGAGCGCCAGCAGGAGCAGGGGCAGGCTGGCGTAGAAGACCGAACGCCACCCCAGCGCCGAGGTCAGCATTCCTCCCAGGTACGGTCCTGCGGAAAGTCCCAGATAGACGCCCGCGGTGGCGATGCCCAGGGCGCGGCCCCGTTCCTCGCGCGGGTAGGCGTTCATGAGCATGGCCAGGCCCGTGGAGAGCGTCATGGCGCCGCCGATTCCCTGGACGAAGCGCAGAAGGATGAACACTGGCATGTTCGGAGCCAGGGCGAGCAGCAGGGTGGTGACGCAGAAGATGCAGAGTCCCTTGATGAACAGGGGGGCGTGACCGCGCAGGTCGGCGTAGCGGCCCATGGGCAGCAGAAACATGGCCGTGGTGGCGATGAAGGTCGATTCCACAAGGCTCAGGGCCACTGCTCCGGATTGGAACTCCGCCCCGATGGCGGGCAGGGCCACGGCCACGCCCGAGAGCATGAAGGGCAGGGCGAACTGGGTCGAGGTGATGGCGTAGAGGATCAGATGCCTGCGTTCGCGGTCGGTCATAGGGCCTCCTCCTCCAGCGCCAGCTCCACATTGCGGATGATCCGTTCGAGCAGCAGCAGGGCCGCGTCGCGCTCCTGCGCGGAAAACCCGGCGAGCAGCATCTCGTTGTGCCGGTTCAAAGCGTCCAGCAGGCGCGGAAGCAGGGCCTCGCCGGCCGCCGTGGGATGCACGCACTTGTCCCGGCGGCAATCCGGGTTCTCTTCCCGGCGGATCAGCCCCTTGTCTTCCAGAATGTGCAGCGCGCGGGCAATGGCCGCCGCATCGACGTGCAATTCCCGCGCGAGATCCTTCTGGCTTCTGCCGGGATCATGCAGAACTTCCATGATCACCGGAAGCTGACCGCGCGTAACGCCTGTGGGCTGGAAGAGGCGGTCGCCGAGCTTGGCGTTGGCCCGGAACAATCTTCCGATCCGGTATCCTGCTGATTGGGAACGATGTTTTGTGAGAAACTGCATGAAGCCCTCGTTTGGTGACTCGTCAATTGTTGACGCGTCAACTAACGCCGCGCAAGAAAAAGTTCAAGAGGCGGATGCCTCCTCAGGGTTGGTTGCGTTTGGGCGCGTAGAAGGAGTTGTAGATCAGCGTCAGGAGCAGGGCGTAGATCGCGGCGCAGACTCCGAGCACGGCATTGTAGTAGACGGGGGCCGTCAGCGCCAGCCGGATGAAGAGCGTGGCCAGGGCGAATCCGGAGTTGCGGAAAACGGCCCGGAAGTGGGGCAGGAAGCGCTGGGCGATGAGCACGAGCAGGATGTCGGAAAAGACGAGCACCGTATAGAAGGCCGGGAAGAACTCTGGGGTGGGCAGGCCCTGGAAGTACAGCACGATGTGGTGGAGGGCGAGTCCGACGAAGATGACGAGCAGGCCCAGGGCCACGAGTTTTTTGGAAGAGACGAAGTGGAAGATGGCTTCGCCCTTTTTGAACTCCTCGTCCGGGCGCTGGAGCGTACGGTAGATGCCGAGCAGGGTGAAGATCGCCAGTGCGCCCGCGCCGTCCGCGGCGATGCGCAGCACGAGATCCTCGTTGCCCACCACCTGGATGGGTTCGGGAAAGGAGGCCAGGAGCTTGAAGGCTCCCCGGAGCAGGATCAGGGCCAGGATTTCAAACTGTTTGCCCACGGCCTTGGAGATGGAGCAGGGCAGGGTGAAGATCAGGCTGATGACCTCGATGACCAGCACGAGTCCGAAGGCGATGTGCACCGCCTCGAAGTGGCTGGTGTAGGGAAACCAGCCCAGCCAGGTCGGGGCCAAGCCCATTCGGTTGAGTTCGATCAACAGCAGGCAGGACACGAAAACGGCCACGAGTCCGGCGGCGACGCGCTTCTGCGTGCGCTCCCTGTCCCAGAAGTGGTGCAGGGGGTCGAAGAGAAAAGTGGTCAGCGTGAAGATCCGATCCATGATGTATTCCTCGTGCCCGGTTCGTCGTTCTTTGCCGCGCAGGGCCGGAGGCGGGCGTCAGATTTCGAAGAGCATTTCCAAGTCGTCCCGTGTCAGGGACTTGAGCGCGGACTGGCCGGGAATGATGGCCTCGGCCACATCCTTCTTCTGCTCCTGGAGCTTGAGGATCTTTTCTTCCACGGTGTTCTGGCAGATCATCTTGTAGGCGAAGACCTGCCGCTTCTGTCCGATGCGGTGCGTGCGGTCCGTGGCCTGGTTTTCCACGGCGGGGTTCCACCACGGGTCGTAATGGATCACGTAGTCCGCGGAGGTCAGGTTCAGACCCGTGCCGCCCGCCTTGAGCGAGATCAGGAAGATCGGGATGTTCGGATCGTCGTTGAAGCGGTCCACCTGCTCGAAGCGGTCTTTGCTCGCGCCGTCGAGGTAGGTGAACGGAATCTCCTGGATTTGGAGCCAGGAGCGGATCACGTGGAGCATCTTCACGAACTGGGAGAAGACGAGCACCTTGTGTCCGCCGGCGATGATGTCCGTGACGAGATCCTTGAAGGCGTCGAACTTGCCGGAAGGCAGGTTCGTGGAGACGCCGGGCATGTCCAGCCGGAGCAGGCGCGGGTGGCAGCAGATCTGGCGCAGCTTGAGCAGGGCGTCCAGGATGGACATCTGGCTTTTGGCCATGCCCTTCTCGTCCACGTCGCGCAGCACCTGGTCCTTGAGCTTGCGCGCCAGGGCGTTGTAGAGTTCGCGCTGCTCGTCCACGAGTTCGCAGTAATGCGTGGTCTCGATCTTGGGCGGCAGATCCTTGGCCACCTCGCTCTTGGTCCGGCGCAGGATGAAGGGCTTGACCCGCGTGCGCAGGTAGTCGAGCGTCTCCTCGTCGCCGTCCTTGATGGGCTTGACGATGCCGCGCTGGAAGGAATGCTGCGAGCCGAGGAAGCCGGGCATGAGGAATTCGAACAGGCTCCAGAGCTCGAAGAGGTTGTTTTCGATGGGCGTTCCCGAAAGGCAAAGCTTCATGTCCGAATCCAGCTTGCGCACGCTGCGCGCGGTGATGGTGTTCGGGTTCTTGATGTTCTGGGCCTCGTCGAGAATCACGCAGGAATAGCGGTACTTGAGCAGCTCGTCCAGGTCGCGCCGGAGCAGCGCGTAGGTCGTGATGATCAGGTGCGCGTCCTTGATCTGGCCGAAGAGGTCGTCGCGCTTGGCGCCGTAGATGGTCAGCCGCGTCAGTTCCGGCACGAATTTCTGCGCTTCGCGTTCCCAGTTGGGCAGCACGGACGTGGGCACGATGATCAGGTTCGGGCCGTTGGCGCCCGTGTTGACCAGATGCTGGATGAACGAAAGGGTCTGGATGGTTTTTCCGAGGCCCATCTCGTCCGCGAGGATGCCGCCGAAGCCGTATTCGCGCAGGAAGTTCAGGTAGGAAAGGCCCTGCACCTGATACGGGCGCAGGGTGGCCGTCAGGCCGCGCGGCTGGTCGATGGCGCGGATTTCTTGAAAGTTGTTGATCTTTTCACGCAGCTTGACGAAGTGCTCGTCGGTCTGCACGCGTGGCAGGTCTTCCAGCAGCTTTTCGAGCACCGGGGCTTCGAACTGCTGAAAGGTCGTCTGGATGGGCTTGTCCGGGTCGAAGCCGAGCACCTTGAGGCGGTGGCCCAGCTTCTTGAGCCAGGATTCGGGCAGACTGGTGTAGGAACCGTCCTTGAGCTGCACGTAGCGCTTGCCCTCGGTCCAGGCCTTCCAGATCACGTCGATGGGTACCTTCTGGTCGCCGTATTCCACGGTCAGGTCCAGGTTGAACCACTTGTTCTCTTCGTCCGTCTCGATTTCGGCGGTGATTTCGGGCTTGGAGAGCCGGACCTTGTAGCGTGTCAGGTTCTTCTCGCCGAAGACGCGATAGGCCTGGACGAGCACGGGGTAGTGGTCGAGCAGGAACTTGATGGCCTCTTCCTGCTCCATGAACCAGGTGTGGTTGTTGCGCGCCTGGAAGCCCATGTCCGTAAGCTCGGCGATGAGCTGGGCCTCTTCGTTCTGTGCGCGGCGGATGAGGTAGGACTTGCCGTCCATGTGGTAGGAGCCGGTTTGCAGGTCCGGGTTCGGACCGGGCAGGGCCACCTCGCCGTCGTTGGTGTCGTAGATGTTCGTGACCTTGAGGGTCAGCAGGCTGCCTTCCTCGTCGAGGAAGAGCTTGGGGTTGTATTCGGCATCGGCGAAGATCGGCCCCATGCGTTCCAGGAAGTCTTCGTGCCCGTAGAGGTCGGAAACGGGGATGCGCGTCCAGACTCTGTCCAGGAATTCGGAAATGTCCGCGTGGGGAATGACCGGATCCTGCTCGACCATCTCCTGGACGAGTTCCGGGTCCAGTCCGGTCTGCACGGGATAGAAGGCATTCTTGCGGAAGAGCCAGAGCGGCATGCGTCCGTAGAAGAAGACCTCTTCCTCGTCCATGATCGAGAAGGGAACCTTGCCTTCGCGGGCCAGGAGGATGTCGAAGGAGAGCCCCGATTCCGACAGCTGCGGCGAGAGCTTCAGCTGCATGGTCTTGTTCTCGATGCGCACGGGCTGGTCCGTCTCGCGCAGATAGAGATAGTATTCGTTCTTGATGGCCCTGAAGAACCAGGAATGCAGTCCGGCGGGCAGTTCGACCCGGTGGCCCATGTAGTCGAGGTAATGGCCGATCAGCTCCGCCACCACGGGCAGGGAGGGCGACATTTCGCTCCAGTCCGGATTGTCCACGATCTGCTGGAGGTCGATGGGATTCTGGACCTGGGAGATGCCGGACTTGTTCTGGCGGGCGCGGAAAAAGGCCACCTGGAGGCGGCCCGGCTCCGGATAGAGCCGAAAAATGAGGTAATGCTTGCCCGCTTCGGGTTCCAGCTCCGTGGCGAAGAAGGAGCGGAAGCTCTGATGCCAGTCCGCCTTGGGCCGGGGAATGTCCTCCTCGGCTTCGGAATCGAAGGAGCGGATCAGCTTGAGGGCCACGGCGCCGATGTGGCGGCAATAGCCCGCGAAGGAGTCCGGGCAGTTGCAGAAGGCGTTGGCCGTACGGTCGTGCAGATTGATTCCGAGCTGCGGGCCGTAGTTCTGCAAGTCCTCGCCCTGGACCTGTCCCTCGCACTCCCAGTATTGGTCGCGACGATGCAGGTCGAGTTTGTTCACCCCACCCGTATCCACGATTTCCTGGGAACCTTCCAGGATGTATTCGGGGATGGTGTTGCGAACGAAACTCTGAAGGATTTCCTTGACTACTGCTTCGTCACCGGACATGAGAAGCGCATACTCCCTGGCTGCATTGCCTGTTCCATTCGGATTGGTTTCATTTGTCGCCTCGGCTCTTTTCCCGAAGGGGAAAAGGCAGTCGTCACCAATAGCTGATTCTTCCAGGCCGGGCAAGCTCGGCTGTGGCTTTTTCAAACCATTTGGTCCATAATGGAGGGCCGGTTCCGGCCGCATCCAGAATTATATGATGTATTACCCAGGGCTTTGCAAGGAAAAGATGCGCACTCTGTCAAGGCTTACCCGCCGGGCGACTCCGCTCGTCCTCCTGCTGGCGTTTTTGCTGGCCGCCTGTTCGGGTCAGGGAGGCGAACAGCCCCGGAACGACGGAGAACCGCCCGTGGTGGTCCGCCCCGATCCCGGCAAGCCCGTGCCCGGTGGCCGCATCGTTCAGGCCCTGCTCGGCGACGCCAGCAACCTGATTCCGATGCTCGCATCGGACACGGCTTCCAGCGAGATCACGGGCCAGATTTTCGTGGCTCCCCTGCGCTACAATAAAAATCTGGAGCTGGTGCCCTGGGCCGCCGAGTCCTATGAGATTCTCGACGGGGGCCGGCTCCTGCGCTTCAAGCTGCGCGAGGACATCCGCTGGACCGACGGCGTGCCGCTGACCGCCGAGGACGTCGAGTTCACCTACAAGCTGATGATCGATCCCAAGACGCCCACGCCGTATTCCGGCGACTACGACCGGGTCAAGGAATTCAAGGTCACGGGGCCGTACAGCTTCGAGGTCCGCTACGACGAGCCCTTTGCCCGCGCCCTGGTCACCTGGGCCCACGACATTCTCCCGAAGCACGCGCTCAAGGGCGAAGACCTGCTGAACACCAGGTACAGCCGCGAACCTCTCGGTGCCGGGCCGTACAGGCTCAAGGAGTGGATTCCCGGCCGCCGCATCGTGCTCACGGCCAACGAGGACTACTTTCTCGGCAGGCCCTACATCGACGAGATCGTCTACCGCATCATCCCGGACCAGGCCACCCAGTTTCTGGAACTCAAGGCGGGCAATCTGGACTTCATGGGGCTTTCGCCCATGGACTACGTCTATCAGACCAGCGGGCCGGACTGGACCGAGCGCTTCAACAAATATCGATACCTGAGCGCCGGGTACACCTACATGGCCTACAACCTGGAACATCCGATCTTTTCGGACCGCCGCGTGCGGCGCGCCCTGGCCCATGCCATCGACAAGCGGGAAATCGTCAAGGGCGTGCTCCTGGGGCTTGGGCAGCCCGCCGTGGGACCGTTTCAGCCCGGAACCTGGGCCTACCGCGACGACATCGAGCCGTTCCGCTACGATCCGGAACTGGCGCGCAGGATGCTGGCCGAGGCGGGCTGGGAGGACCACGACGGGGACGGCGTTCTGGACAAGGACGGCCGCGCCTTTTCCTTCACCCTGCTGACCAACCAGGGCAACGCGCAGCGCCAGCGCGCCGCCACCATCATCCAGTACCGGCTGGCGCAGATCGGCATCAAGGTGGACATCCGCGCGGTGGAGTGGGCCACCTTTCTGCATGAATTCGTGGACAAGGGCCGTTTCGACGCGCTCATTCTGGCCTGGACCACTCCTGCCGAGCCCGATCCCTACTCCGTCTGGCATTCGGACAACGCCAAGGACGGAGGGCTGAATTTCGTCCGCTACCGCAATCCCGAGCTGGACCGGCTCGTGGACGCGGCCCGGAGAACCCTTGACCGGGAGGCCCGTCGTAAGATGTACTGGCGCGTGCAGGAAATCCTGCATGAGGACCAGCCCTACTGTTTCCTGTACGTGCCCATGTCCCTGCCCATCGTGGCCGCGCGCGTGCAGGGCATCGCCCCCGCGCCGGCGGGCATCGGCTACAATTCCGACCGCTGGTGGATACCCGAACCCCTGCAGGGCTCGCAGCCCCGCTTGATCCAATAGAAGACGAGCCCGCATGATCCGCATCAACGAGATTACCGACAAGGTCGCTTCCTACATCGACAAGCCCGATCTGGCCTTGATCCAGAAGGCGTACGTCTTTTCCGCCCAGGCCCACGAGGGCGTGGTGCGCCGTTCGGGCGAACCCTACATTTCCCACCCCCTGTCCGTCGCCTACATCCTGGCCGAAATGCAGATGGACGAGCCTACCGTGGCGGCCGGACTGCTTCACGACACCGTGGAGGACACCGAGACTTCGCTGGACGAGATCGACGAGCTTTTCGGCGAGGAAGTGGCCGACATCGTCAACGGCGTGACCAAAATTTCAAAGATGGAATTCGAGTCCAAGGCCATGGCCCAGGGCGAGAACATCCGCAAGATGATCCTGGCCATGGCCGAGGACATCCGCGTGCTCATGGTCAAGCTGGCGGACCGGCTGCACAACATGCGCACGCTGCAATACATGAAGTCCATGAAGCAGCGGCTCATCGCCCAGGAAACCAAGGAAATCTACGCTCCCCTGGCCAACAGGCTCGGCCTGCACCGGCTCAAGATCGAGCTGGAGGATCTCTGCCTCCAGTATCTGCACCCCGACATCTTCGAGCAGCTCAGCGAAGGGGTGCGCCAGCACCACACCTCCGGCCAGGAGTACATCGAGAAGGTCATCGACCTGGTCAGCGAGATGCTCCGCAAGAACAAGATCCGGGGCCGGGTCTTCGGCAGGACCAAGCATCTCAACTCGACCTACAACAAGATGCTCCAGCAGAAGCTGACCCTGGACGAAGTCTACGACCTCATCGCCTTTCGCGTGGTCGTGGATTCCATCAAGGACTGCTACGCCGTGCTCGGCCTGGTCCACTCCATCTGGAAACCCGTGCCGGGGCGCTTCAAGGACTATATCTCCACGCCCAAGGCGAACATGTACCAGTCCCTGCACACCACCGTGGTGGGGCCGGACGGCGAGCGCATCGAGATCCAGATCCGTACGGAAGAGATGCACCGCGTGGCCGAATACGGCGTGGCCGCGCACTGGCAATACAAGGAAGGCGTCAAGGGGCAGCGCAAGCGCGGCCCGTCCGAGCGCGACGCCGAGCGCTTCACCTGGCTGCGGCAGATCATGGACTGGCAGCGCGAGCTGTCCGACCCGCGCGAGTTCATGGCCTCGCTGCGTTTCGACCTCTTTCAGGACGAGGTCTACGTGTTCACTCCGGCGGGCGACATCAAGGAGCTTCCCGAAGGGGCCACTCCCGTGGACTTCGCCTACGCCATCCATACCGAGGTCGGCGACCATTGCACCGGCGGCAAGGTCAACGGCAGAATCGTGCCGCTCTCCACCCCCCTGAAGAACGGCGACCAGGTCGAGGTGCTCACGGACAAGAAGCGCATGCCCAGCCGGGACTGGCTCAAGTTCGTCAAGACCGCCAAGGCCCGCACGCGCATCAAGCACTACATCCGTACGGAGGAGCGCGCCCGGAGCATTGCCCTGGCCAAGGAACTGCTGGAAAAGGAAGGCCGCAAGCACGGCATCAACGTGGTCAAGGCCATGAAGGACGGCTGGTTCGCCAAGCTGGCCGACGCCATGTCCGTGCCGTCCACGGACGAACTGCTTTCCCAGATCGGCTACGCGCACATCACGCCGAACAAGGCGCTCAAGCGGCTCTACGCGCTCATGGAAGGCAAGCCGGAGGCCAAGGAGCTGCCGGAAGCCCCGGAAGAGGCGGGCGGCCGCAAGCCCAAGTCCAAGAGCGAGGGCATCAAGATCAGCGGCGTGGACAACGTGCTGGTGCGCTTCGCCTCCTGCTGCAACCCGCTGCCCGGCGAGCCCATCATCGGCTACATCACGCGCGGCCGCGGCGTCACCGTGCATCGCAACGACTGTCCGCATCTGAAGAACTTCGAGCCGGAACGCCTGCTCACGGTGACCTGGGAGGGCCAGGAGGATCATCCCTATCCCGCGCGCATCCGCATCCGCTGCACCAACCAGAAGGGCATGCTCGCGCGGATCACCAAGATCTTCTTCGACGAGGACATCAATATCGATTCCGGAACGTTCGAGTCCAACGTGGACGGCAACTCCGTACTGGAGATGACCGTGGAGGTCCGCAGCCTGGACCAGCTCTACGGAGCGCTGTCCAAGGTCAAGTCGGCAGGATCGGTCAAGGAGGCGCTGCGCATTTCCTGATGCGCGCCGCGCCGAAAGGGCATGAGGGGCGAAGCCCCCAAATTCATGGTCAGGCGGAAGAGCAGGCCGGAGGTCGCAGCTGGGCGGCTTTCCGGCCTGTTTTCGTGGGTGGCGCGGGCAGGGTCAGCGGGCGTCGGGAGCTTCGGGCGCGACCTCGATGAGCAGCACGTGTCCGTCCGTGCCCGGCCACTTGGCCTGCTGGGCGAGGAAGCGCGCTATGCCTCCGGGCGCGGCAAGGTCCATGCGCTGCACGCCGCCCTTGCGGAGCGCCTGTTCGAACCAGGCGCGGCCTTCGGCGTCCGCCAGCAGCAGGCCGACGTGGTGGTGCAGGAGCCTGCCCTTGCGCAGGCGGCTGAAGCTGAGCAGGCAGGGGCGGTCCGGCCGCAGCTGGGCCAGGATTTTTACCCAGGCGGCCGCGTCGTCCAGGGGGAACCCGCGCAGATTCCTGCCGTTGGCGTCTTCCGGCAGGTCCATGCGCCCTTCGGGCAGAAGCACCTTCCGTTCAAGCCCTTCGCTGACGTTGAGCACGAGATCGAACCCGAAATCCCAGTCCTCGCCTCCGGGCGCCCCCGGGCCGCTGTCGTGGTTGCGGTCGCGCAGCATGGCGGCCAGAGGCAGAGGCCGTTGCAGCGCCTTGCGCGCCGCCGCGACAACGAGTCCGCTGCAATTCAGGCCCGGCGAGTCCAGGACGATTTTTGGCCGGGCGAAATACGTCCAGCGCCCCTGTTCGTCCAGCGCGCCGTCGGTTCGGTAGGGCAGGCCGAGAAACGCGGCGGCCGCATCCGCGGGGGAGACTTCGTCCGCGGTGCCATTCCGGGCGGCTTGCGCCTGGGCCTGAACCGGGGACGCGGGCAGAACGGAAAGAGCCGCAGCGCAGATGCAGACCGCGCACAGCAAAAGGCTGGGGGGCGCATGTCTCATGGGTGGATGTTCAGCTTGATGGTGGTGATGGGTTGCGGATTGGTCTGGCGGTAAAAGCCCCAGACCTCGACGGTGCAGGGACCGGGCCGCAGCGCCCGGAACACGGCGGTCCGTCCCCTTGCGTCCTCCGGCTCGAAACGTCCGGCGTCCCTCGGCGTCACCAGCCAATATTCGTCGTGGATGCCGTCCAGCTCCTCCGGAACCTTCAGGGAAAGCCGCACGGTCTGCCCCGCAGCCAGGAAAGGGCCGTGGGCGGGGACGATCTCGCCGCGCAGGACCGTATGGTCGCAGGATCCGGCGAAGGTTGCCAGAAACAGGGCGATCGCGCCGAGGAAGGGGCGGTAGCTTCGCAGCATGCATTGTCTCCTGGGTCTTGATGCTACCACGAACCCAGGCGGGCCGCCATCCCGAGGGGGGCGTAATTTGAGTTTGAATTTTTGCGGCAGTGGGGTATATTGAAAACGATGATCCCTGAAAGCAACGCGCCAAGGCGTATCGCAAGCAAGGAGGAATGAATGGCCATCATCATTGATGAGAACGAATGCATCGGTTGCGAAACTTGCGTTGAATTGTGCCCGGATGTTTTTGAAATGAATGAAGAAACAGAAAAAGCAGTCGTCAAGGTTCCCAACTCCGACCTGGACTGCGTGGACGAGGCCATTGACAGCTGCCCCAGCGAGGCTATCTCTAGAGAGTAGACCGGCGGAAGCCCGGAGCGACGTTCGGCTGGTGCCGCCGGAAAGGAGGAATCATGAGAGAAAGACGATCGGGACTGGAGAGGCGTTCCCGCAGCGGGAGACGGTCCGGAAAGGATCGCCGCACCTGCATGAGGACCAATCCGGACCGCCGGGAGCGGGAAGACCGCCGGGCCGGCGAGGATCGCCGCATGACCTATTGACGGCGACAAAAGCGCGAACACAATCGAGGCGTACGCAAGTGCGCCTTTTTTCTTGCTGCCGCCAAGCTGAGCCCAAGACGCAAGGAGACCGTTCATGATTCGTAACGTCGCGGCCCTTCTGATTCTTCTTTTGCTGCTTCCCGCTGCGGGGTGGGCTCTCTCCCCTCGCAGCGACGGCGTCGCGGACCTGGAGGGGACTCGGCTGGCCTACCGGATTTACGGCCAGGGCAAGCCCCTGCTGTTGATCACCGGCTACGGGGCGAGCATGGAAACCTGGCCGGAACTCTTGCTGAAGGCGCTGGCCAGGGAGCGGCGGGTCGTTCTCTTCGACAATCGGGGCATCGCCCGTTCCACGGCGGACGATTCGCCCCTCAGCATCGCGCTTATGGCCGAGGACGCCGCCAGCCTGCTGCGCGCTCTGGACGTGGAGTCCGCCGAAGTCCTGGGCTGGTCCATGGGCGGCAGCATCGCCCAGGAACTGGCCCTGGCCCATCCGCAGATGGTCGAAAAACTGGTGCTCTATGCCACGGATTTCGAGAATGCCGGCGTCCTGGCCGCTCTGGCGCGCATCGAGGCCCGGAGAAAGGCTCCGGGAGCCCGGCCCGCCGACCATCTTTTCCCTGCGGCCTGGATGGACGCCCATCCGGACTATCTTTCGGTTTTCCCCGCCGTGACCGTCCCCCCGGATCCGGCGGCGGTGGCCCGCCAGAAGCAGGCCCTGGTCCGATGGCCGGGAACCCTGGCGCGGCTTGGGGAGATTCGCTCGCCCGTGCTTTTCGTGGTGGGGGAAGAGGATGAAGTGACGCCTGCGGACCGCAGCCGCATGGCTGTATCGCGCATGGGCGGCCCCGCGTGGCTGGCGGTGTTCGAAAACGCGGGGCATGGCCTGATGTTTCAGGCCCCGGAAGATTTCGCCCGGCTGGTGCTGGATTTTCTCGACCTGCGGCAAAGGGTGGAGTGAGCCTCCTTGCGGAGGCTTGGGAACGATACCCTTGCCATGCCTTGCAAGGAAGCTTTCTTCTTCCTTCGCCGGGGCAATGAAAAAGGGCTTGCGAATCGCTTCGCAAGCCCTTTGACATTCTGGTCGGGATGGCGCGATTTGAACGCGCGATCTCTGCGTCCCGAACGCAGCGCTCTACCAGGCTGAGCCACATCCCGTGTGAAGAACAGCCTTCTAGCCAAACCGTGGGGAAAAGGCAAGCGCGAATCGCGGAAAATATGGAATTGTCCGGGACGGATTCGCTATTGTCCCGAAATAAGCAGGAAAAAAACATTTCGCCGGAGCGGTCGGAAAAGATGACGAGGAAGCATTTTGATTTCTTGCCGAAATCAAATAAGGTGGGGTATCATGCGACCATGCAGGGGATTCGGCATTTTGGCCGCATGAACGCAACGCAATGATTACGAACTGAGGAGCGAGAGTTGATCAAGGTTCTCGTGGTTGACGACTCCGCCTTTATGCGCAAGGCCATCAGCACCATGCTGGAAAAAGACTCGGAAATCCGGGTTGTTGGCACAGCGCGCGATGGCGAGGAGGGGCTTGAGCAGGTTCGCAGGCTCGAACCCGACGTGATTACCATGGACATTGAGATGCCGCGCATGGACGGGCTCACCGCCCTGCGGCACATCATGATGGAGATGCCGCGTCCGGTGCTGATGGTCAGCTCGCTGACCACCGAGGGGGCGCAGGACACCCTCAAGGCCATGGAACTCGGTGCGGTGGACTATATTCCGAAGCAGCTTTCCAAGGTCTCCCTGGACATCATCAAGATCGAGGACGATCTGATCGCCAAGGTCAAGAGCGTGGCGCGGCGCAAGGTCTTCCGGCCCGCGGCGAGGCCCAGGACCGCTCCGGCCCCGCGCCCGGCGGCCGCGCCCCTGGCTGCGGGCTCGCGTCTTGCGGTCCGGCGCGACGTGGTCGCCATCGGGGTCTCCACGGGCGGACCTCCGGCCGTTCAATCCATCCTCACCGCGCTTCCAGCGGACTTTCCTGCGGGGATTCTCATCGCGCAGCACATGCCCAAGGCGTTTACGGGCCCCTTTGCCCAGCGTCTGGACGGCGTTTGCAAGATCCGCGTGAAGGAAGCCGAGGACGGAGAAGTGTTCAGCCCCGGAACCGCCTACGTGGCGCCCGGCGGCAGACACATGATCCTGGAGCAGCGCATCTCGCGCATCGACGTGCGCATCGTGGACGAGCCAGCCGACGCGCTCTACAAGCCGTCGGCCAACGTGCTCATGAACTCCGTTGCCAAGGCGGTCGGACGTCGCGGACTGGGCATCATCCTCACGGGCATGGGCAACGACGGCAAGGAGGGAATTGCCGAGCTCAAGACCAAGGGGGGCCGGGCTCTGGCCCAGAGCGACGAGACCTGCGTGGTCTACGGAATGCCCAAGGCCATCGTGGACGCGGGGCTATCGGACGAGATCATCGACCTCGACGACATGCCGCGGGCAATCATGGAGAATATTTACAGATAGGCGCGGAGGCGGCGCTCGACGAGGGGGGCGACGATTGATGAGCGAATGCGGCAGTCTTCTTGAACAATTGAAAAGCTCGGACACGGTGGACGTGCGCGAGGCGGCCTTTCTCGCCGGAGAGGGGCGCTGCGTCGAAGCCGTGGCGGCTCTGGCCGCGCTGCTCGAGGACGAGAACATAGGCGTGCAGGAGGCCGCGGACGTGGCCCTGCGCAAGATCGGCGGTCCGGCCACGGTGGAGGCCCTCGTGCCCCTGCTGCGCTCGGAGCGGGCCCCCGTGCGCAACCTGGCCATGGACATCCTCCGTCAGATCGGGGTCCAGCATCTCGGCGTGCTCGTGGAGCTCGTGCCCGACGCGGATGCCGATGTGCGCATCTTCGCGGCGGACATTCTCGGCGCCACGGGAAGCGTCCGGGCGGTGGAGCCGCTGGTGCGGGCTCTGCTCCACGATCCCGAAGTGAATGTCCGCTACCAGGCTGCGGTCAGTCTCGGCGAGCTCGGCAGCGTGGACGCGGCCGCGGCCCTTGGCCGGGCCATGAAGGACGAGGAGTGGGTGCAGTACGCCGCGGTGGAGGCCCTGGCCAAGATCGGGCACAGCCCGGCGGTGGACGCGTTGCTGGCGGCCATGAATGATTGTTCGGATCTGGTGCTTTCCATGGTCGTGGACGCCCTCGGCAGCATCGGCACCCCCAAGGCGGCCTCGCTGCTCCTGAAGCGCCTGCCCGTATTTCCGGCCGTGCTGGCGCATAAGGCGGCCAAAGCCATCGTCGGCATTCTCGGCGCGCGATCCTTGAGCCTGCTTTCCGCCCAGGAGCGCGAAACGCTCCGAAGCAGCCTGCTCGGCGCCTTGGACGACGAAGACCCGGACGTGCAGGACGCGGCCATGCTCGGACTGACCTCGCTGGGCGGCGAGGAGGCCTCCTGGGCCGTTCTGAACATCGCCGCGGGGCTCGACCCGGACGTGCACTCCGAACGACTGGCCACGGCCATTCGCGCCCTGGCCGGGATCGGCCTCACGGAGGCGCTCCGCAAGGGGCTGGAAAGCAACGACCTGAACGTGGCCACCACCGCCGTCGCCGCCCTGGCCAAGTGCCGGGGCGAGGGCGTTTCCACGCCGCTCATGGAGCAGTTCTGGGACAAGCCCCTGAATCTTCAGCGGACAATGATCGCCGCCCTGCTCGAAGTGGGAGGGCCGGAGGCCCGTCAGTTTTGTCTGGATATCCTCTCCCGGCATTACGACGGCAAGGTTTTTCGCGGCGCGCTGCGCTTTCTGGGCGAGAAGCTGCATGACCGCGACGCGGGCGATGTGCTCTTCTCCTTCCTGGAACACAAATACAACGACGTGAAGGAAGCGGCGCTGGACGCCTGCATCGCCGTGGGCGGCGAGCGCATGACCCGGCGTTTTCTGGAGCTTGTGGAAAGCCCGGACGACCTGCACCGGCTCATGGGCGTCTACGCCCTGGGACGGATGGATGGCGGCGGCCATATCGACGTGCTCGAAAGAGCGCTTTCCGACCCTTCGCCCGACGTGCGCAAGGTCGCCTTGGAAGCGGTGGCCGAACAATGCGACGACGTGAACCACGCGCTGCCCCTGGTGGCGGAGCGTCTCAGGGACGAAAACGCCGAGGTTCGGCTGACCGCGGTCAAGCTCATGGGGCTGTGCGGCCATCCCGAAGTGGTGCCCCATTTGCTCGACGCGCTGCACGACCCGGACGACTGGGTCTGCATCCGGGCCATGGAGTCGCTTGGTTCCATGCGCGTGGCCGAGGCGGTTCCTGCGCTTCAGGAACTTGTGACCTCCCCCAACCGCCTGCTGGGCATCAAGGCTGTCGAAGCCATGGGCGCTGTGGGCGACGGAGCGGCGTTCCAGGCTCTGCTGGTCATTGCGGGCGGAGACGACCCCGAACTGGCCGACGCGGCCCAGGACGTGATCGAGGCCATGCAGAACGCCGACGGAGGGGCATAGATGTCCTCGATTTTTTCCAAGACCATTTCCGGGGACAAGGATCTCAAGATCACGGAGCAGGAATTTCGGCAACTCAGGGATTTCGTCTACGGGCAATGCGGCATCTTTATTCCTGATAATCGTCAGTATTTAATGGAAAACAGGCTTTCCAACCGGATCAAGGCGCTGAACCTGAAGAGTTTCGGCGAGTATTTCTATTTTTTGCAGTACGACTCCGACCGGCGTCAGGAAATGGGCAAGCTCTTTGAGGTCATCACCACCAACGAGACCAGCTTTTTCCGCAATCCTCCGCAAATCCAGGTTTTCCAGGACACGATTTTGCCGGGATTGCTCGCGGAGCTGCGCAAGAAGGGCCGCAGGCGGCTGCGCATCTGGTCGGCGGGCTGTTCCACCGGGGAGGAACCCTACACCCTGGCCATCTGCATCCATCGGGCGCTCGGCAACGAGCTGCCGCTTTGGGACGTGCGCATCACGGCCAACGACCTTTCCGCGCGCGTCGTGGACGCGGCGAAGAACGGCGTCTATTCGAGCTACGCCCTGCGCACCACGCCCAAGGACGTCATCGACCAGTATTTCATCCAGGAGGAACGGCTGTTCCGCATCCGGCCGGACGTTCAGCGCCTCGTCTCCTTCGGGCAGATCAATCTCAACGAACGGGCCCAGCTCAAGCTCGTGGAACGTTCCGAGGTCGTCTTCTGCCGAAATGTGATCATCTACTTCGACGAGGACATGAAGCGGCGGGTGATCAACGCCTTCTACGACAACCTCGTGCCGGACGGCTATCTTTTCATCGGCCACTCCGAATCCCTGCATAACATCACCCGCGCCTTCAAGCCCGAGCACCATCCCGGCGCGATCATCTATAAAAAGCTCGGTTGAACAGGGAAAAGGACATGGCGCATTGCAAGGACGGCGAACGAAGGACAGCGGAGGGCGGCGCGGCGCGGGCTTTTGCCGCCTGCTACGGGCTCGACCCCGGCGCTCCGGCCGCAGGCGGGCTGGACGCGGCGGACGACCGGGCGCTGCTGGATCGGCTGATTGCGGAAAACGACGTGGAACTGATCACCTTCCGCCTGGGCGGCAAAATGTTCGCCCTGCCCATCGTGGTCGTGCAGGAGGTCGTGCGCAGCGAGGAACTGACTCGGCTGCCCTCCGCGCCGTTCTACGTGCCCGGCGTGCTCAACCTGCGCGGGCGGGTGACGCCCGTGATCCGGTTGCGTTCGCTGCTGGGGCTGACCGCGACGCCCCAGGAACCGGACCGCTTCATCGTGGTCTGCCGTCACCAGGGGCTTCAGGTCGGCCTGTTGATCAACGCTGTCGCGGCCATGCGCCGCGTGCCCGGCAAAGATTTCGATCTCAACGTGACGGCCCAGCTCGGGGACAATGCGAAATATCTCTTGGCCCTGGTTCGGGCGGAAGGCGGGCTGGTCAGCCTGCTGTCCATCGACAGGTTGACAAGGGGCGTGCTGAAGAAGGAAGGAGAGGCGGATGTCTAAACATATTCTGATCGTGGACGATTCAAAGACCGTGCGCAATCTGGTCGCCTTCATCATGAAGAAGGAGGGCTTCCGGGTGACCACGGCCGAGGACGGGCTGGACGGGCTGGAAAAGCTCTACGGCGCGGGCCAGGTGGATCTCGTCGTGTCGGACATCAACATGCCGCGCATGGACGGACTCACGTTCATCAAGGCGCTCCGGGAGCAGGACGCCTACCGCGATCTGCCCATCGTCGTGCTTTCCACCGAGGGCGAGGAGCACGACATCGATTCGGCCATCACCATCGGGGCGAACATCTACATGGTCAAGCCTGCCCAGCCGGAAAAGCTGATGCGAAACGTCAAAATGCTTTTGGGATAGCCCCTCGGCGTATGGAGAGAATGTCTTGACTTGCACTGAAAAGCCCGGAAACATGAACGTTCAACGCCACGCCACAGGGAGCGGTTCATGAGCCAGGAATACATGGATCCGGAACTTCTTTCCGATTTCTTCAATGAGGCCAAGGAGCATCTCGAAACCATCGAGCCCAACCTCTTGCAGCTTGAGGCCAATCCCGAGGATCTCGGGCTGCTCAACGACATCTTTCGGCCCATGCATTCGCTCAAGGGCGCTTCCGGCTTTCTGGGGCTGAACAAGATCAACCGGCTGGCGCACAAGGCGGAGAACATTCTCGACGACCTGCGCCAGGGACTGCGACCGGTCACCTCCGCAGTCATGGATGTCATTCTCTCCGCCACGGACGCCCTGCGGACCATGGTGGATAATCTCGAAGCCTCGGGCGCGGAGGGCGATGTCGAAGTGCAGGAGATCATCAGTCGCATCGAAGTGTTGCAGCACAGCAAGCCCGAAGCGGACACCGCTGCCGCCGCTCCGGCCCCGCAGGGGAATCCGGCGAAAGAGCCCGCGCCTGCCCAGCCCGCACCCGCCCAGCCCGCGCCTGCCCCCAAGGCTAACGGCGTGCGTATCCAGATCGCAACGGACCCCGACTTCGACGACACCCCCTATGCCCTGACCACGGTGGGCGAGGGACACCTCACCGACTTCCTTGAGGAAGCCCAGGACATCATCGAAGACCTCAATCGCTCTCTGGTGACGCTGGAGGGCGGCGCGGATGATTCCGGCGGGCTCATCAACGACATTTTCCGCTATTTCCACAATCTCAAGGGCAACAGCGGCATTATCGGGTTCAAGGAGCTCAACGCCCTGACGCACGAGGCCGAAACCTTGCTCAATCGCGTGCGCAAGGGGGAAATGCAGCCCTCGCAGCCGCTTTTCGACCTGCTGCTCGCGGTCGTCGACCTCATCGAAGCCATGATCGCCCATGTGGAGCCTTCCACCGGCGAGGTCACGCCCATGGACAGCTCCGGCATGGTCGAGCTGCTCCAGCGCTCCTATGAAGAAGGGGTGATCCCGGAAATCGCCATGCACGGCGACGTCCAGGAAGAGCAGCCCGCGCCGCAGGCTGCCGAACCGGAACCGCCGCAGCCTCCCATGGCTCCCGCGCCGCAGGAAATGACTACGGGCGCGGACGACGAGGTGCTGGAGGCGGGCGGGTTCGATCCTGAGGACGTGGCCATTTTCGAGAACGCCGTGGGGCAGCAGATCGACAATCTCAATCTCGCCCTCGGCGAGCTGGCGCGCGACGCAAGCCAGGAAAAATACGTCGACGGCATCTACCGGGCCTTGCTGACCATCCAGAATTCCTGCGGTTACATGGGCCTGGACGAGATCCGCGACTACGCCGCCCAGACCGCGGGCCTGGTGGACCAGGGCCGCAAGAGCGGCGATTTCGGCGTCCTGCTCGACATCCTCGGCCAGGAGGTCGGCATCATCAGCGACCGTCTGCTGGGCGCGGTGGACAAGCTCAAGAGCGGCATGGACGCTCCCGAGGAGATTCTTCCGGTCGAGACGCCCGCGTCCCGGCCTGCCAAGCCTGCCCCGGCTCCGGCCGCTCCGGCTGCCAAGGCGGCTCCCCCGGCGGCTGCCTCTCCGGTTTCCCGCCCCTCGGCCCCTGCGCCGGCTCCCCCGGCTTCCCCCGCTCCGGCGGCTCCGGTTCCGGCCATGAGCGCGAAGTCCGCGAACGCTTCGGCAAAGCAGAAGACCGCCAGCACCATTCGTGTGGACCACCAGAAGCTGGACCATCTGATGAACCTCATCGGCGAGCTGATCATCAACCGCAACCGCTACGCGCTGCTTGCACGCGCCCTGGAGGAGGGGCAGGAGGAAGTGCATGTGGTGGCGCAGCAGCTCACCGAGACCACCTATGCCATGGCGCGCATTTCCGACGATCTTCAGGACACGATCATGAACGTGCGCATGGTGCCCGTGCAGACCGTGTTTTCGCGCTTCCCGCGCCTTGTGCGCGACCTCTCCCGCAAGAGCGGAAAGCAGATCGAGCTGATTACCGAAGGCGAGGAGACGGAGCTGGACAAGAGCGTGGTCGAGGAGATCGGCGATCCCCTGGTCCACCTCGTGCGCAACGCCGTGGACCACGGCCTGGAAAGCGAAGAGGACCGGGTGGCCGCAGGGAAAAGTCCCACGGGCCACGTCTGGCTGCGGGCCTACCACAAGGGCAATTCCGTGGCCATCGAGGTCGAGGACGACGGGCGCGGAATCGATCCCGAGAAGATGCGCAACGTGGCCGTGAAAAAGGGCGTGCTTACCGTGGAGGAGGCCGCCAATCTCGACGACCGCGAGGCCATTGACCTGATCTTCCACCCCGGATTTTCCTCCGCCGAGAAGGTCACGGACATTTCCGGGCGCGGCGTGGGCATGGACGTGGTCAAGACCAACATCAAGAATCTCAAGGGCAGCGTGCACACGCAGTCCGAGGTTGGCAAGGGCACCAAGCTGACCCTGACCCTGCCGCTGACCCTGGCGATCATCGACGCGCTCATGGTCGAGGTGGCCGGAGACATCTTCGCCATTCCGCTGGACGCGGTGTCCGAGACGACGAAGATCAAGGCGGAGAAGCTGTCCGACGTGAACAGCCGCAAGGCCGTGACGCTGCGCGGCGAAGTCCTCGGCATCGTGGAGCTTTCCGAACTCCTCGACCTGCCCACGAACACCGAGTCCCGTACGATCCTGCCCATCGTCATCGTGCACGACAACGACCGCCGGGTGGGGCTTGTGGTCGATCGTCTCCTGGAGCGGCAGGAAATCGTCATCAAGCCGCTCGGCCAGTATCTCAGCGATTTCGACCTGGACGGCATCTCCGGGGCCACGATCATGGGGGACGGCTCCGTCGTCCTGATTCTGGATCCGCACGAGATATACGCCCTGGCGACCTCTCTTGGCCGGCCCCAGGCGCGCGGACTGGACAGGCCCAAGGCTCCCGCCCTGGGCGCGGCCAGGGGCGCCGCGGCCCAGGCCCTGGAGGCCGGACGCTGATCCCGCTCGGCTCGCAATGAAAAAAAAACGCCGGGGGACGACAAGTCCCCCGGCGTTTTTTGGTCGGGTCCGTTCGCGTCTAGGCTGCGGGCAGGAGCACGAAGGCGAAGGTCGCGGCGCTCAGGTGCGCCCCCCAGGCCAGGACCGCACCGATGAGGATCAGGCCCTTGAGGCGCATGGGAGTGCGGCTGCGCAGGACGAGGCTCCAGAGGACGCAGCAGGCCAGGGCCAGGCCCGCGCCCGCAAAGAGCACGGGAGCCAGCGAGGACTGGAGCAGCAGCGCCCGATCGTCCGGGCTGAGCATCAGCAGCAGCCAGGCCATGCCTCCCAGTTGAAGGAACATGAAGGGCGCTCCCCAGCGGGCGGCCGCGGGCAGCGCGTAATTGTAGTAGTCGCGGCCGAAGTCGTCCCGGTTGCGGCGGTAGACGAGGTAGGCCATGCCCAGGCCGCCCGCCAGGGCCAGGGCCAGCAGCGTGAACTGAAGGGCAAAGGGCCAGAGCAGGGAGTCCGAACCGGGCAAGGTCAGGGGCTGCATGGCCGGAGTCTGCCCCACGGCGAAAGCGTCGAGCAGGGCCGGTGCCGCCATCAGCGTGAGGGGAATGGTGGCCAGGGAGGCCAGTGCGCCGAGCAGGCCGAGCAGCAGGTGCGCGACCTTGCTGGAGCGCAGGTGCCTGAAGGTGAAGCGGTACACGCCGCCGAAAAAGAGGGCGGATCCCCAGGCGGCCAGGGCGGGCATGGCCGGGGATTGCGGCGAGGTCAGCCATTCCTGGAGCCAGGGAAGCGAACGCGCCAGGATGACCGCGCCGCCCAGGAAGGCGACGGCGGCAAGGGACATGAAAGTGGTGAACATGGCGGCCATCTGTTGGGCGAACTTGTCGGCGAATGCTTTTCCGGAAGCCATTCCAGCGGCTTCGGACAGCAGCGCGGGCAGAAGCGCGCCGAGCCCCGCCACGGCCAGCATGTCGAAGAACGCGGGCGCGGCGAGTTGGGAAAGAAGGTTGATCATTTCGGCGGAAATCATGGGCGGTTCTCCGAATGTTCTGCGGCATTTCCCGGCGCGCGGCAGGGCGGGAGACCGCATCGTTGCTTTACTATCGGTTTTGTGATTGCGTCGGCCCGGGCCGGGGCGACGCCGAGGGAGAATGTCATTTCACCCGTGGAAAAGCAAGTCCGCACCGATGCTTCCTTGCCAAAAGCGATGCTTTGGCCTAATGAAATTCGAAGTGAATACAAAGAGTCGCCGGAGATGCGCATGAAATGGATTTCCCTTCCGCTGCTGCTCGGAGTGTTGATGCTGGCCTCAGGGTGCGCCGCCACCAGTGGAACCACGCAGGCAGCCAGCCAGGAATGGCGGCTGCAGAGCCTCGAAGAAAGCTTTCTCGACTTCCAGGAGGCCCAGCGCCAGGAAGCGGAGCGCTCGCGCGCGGCCGACGCGGAACTCGCCAAGCGTCTCGCCCGGTTGGAAGAGCGCGTCACGGCCATTCTCGGCACCGGAGCAGATCTGCCTCCCGAGCAGGGCGACCCCGGCGGCATGCGCATGGACGGCGACGACATGCGGCCGGGCGGCGCAACCATGGCGGAGCCGGGTGCGGACGGCATGCAGCCTGCCGAACCCAGGACGCCCGCGGTACTTTCCGAGTCCATGAGGGAGCCTGCTCCCGGAGGCGATACGGGCATGACAGGGGCCTTGCCCGCACCGATCAAGGCCGGTCCGGAGAGCAACGAGGAAAAGCCCTGGGACGACGTGCCCGGCCCGGCCCTGGAGGCCAAGACGCGTCAGCCCGCCTCTTCCATGTCCCCTCCTGCGGCTCTCGCCTCCAGGCAGAGCTCCTCCGCCGCTTCCGGGACTTCCGCCCAGACGCTCTACGAGCAGGGGCTCAACCTCGTCCGCTCCGGCCGCGCCGAGCAGGGACGAGCGACCCTGGAACGCTTCCTCAAGGATTATCCCGCCAACAAGCTCGCGCCCAACGCCATCTACTGGATCGGGGAGAGCTGGTACGGCCAGAAGAATTACCCCCAGGCGATTCTCTCCTTCAAGGACGTGGTCACCAAGTATCCCAAGCATCCCAAGTCGCAGGCCGCTTTGCTCAAGATCGGCATGTCCTACCGGAACGTCGGCGACAAGGACAACGCGGTCTTCTATCTGCGCACGCTCGTGGACGACCATCCCGGTTCCGAGCCCGCGAAGATGGCGGAACAGCTGCTGCGCGAAATTCCCAACTAGAAGGCTGCTCCGCGTGTACGACTGCGCATGGACAGCGGAGCGCGCGGATTTGCGCCGCGCGCGTGACCGAGCAGGGGCGGGCCTGTGGACTTGAACAAGGAATTTTTCGCCTGCCTCGCCCTGCGCCATACTCCCGGCCTGGGCCCCCGCACCTGGAAAAAAATCCTGTCCGCCTACGACAGCGCCTATGAAGCCGTGCGCGACGTGCGCGGCTGGGCTGCTCTGCGCCTTGCCCGCCGCGACCAGATCGAGGCTGCCGAGCGCGAGGTTTGGCGTGCCGATGCCGAGGCCGAGTACCGCGCTGCCCGCTCGCGCGGCATGGACCCGGTCACCTGGAACGATCCCCGTTTTCCGCAGCGCCTGCGGGAAATCGCCGACCCCCCTCTCCTGCTTTACGCCGCAGGCGACGCGGGCCTGCTTGCCGGACCCTGCGTGGCCGTGGTCGGGGCGCGCAAGTGCACGCGGCACGGCCTGGACGCGGCGGCCCGCATCAGCACGGAGCTGTCGCGCATGGGTTTGACGGTCGTTTCCGGACTGGCCCTGGGCGTGGACCGCGAAGCGCACCTGGGCGGCCTCTCCGGGGTGGGGTCTTCCGTGGCCGTGCTCGGCTGCGGGCTGGACGTGCGCTACCCCAAAGGCAACGGCGACCTGCGCGCGGCCCTGGAAGAGCGGGGCTGCGTGGTCTCGGAGTTCGCGCCGGGCACGCCGCCGGACGGCAATAACTTTCCCCATCGCAACCGGATCATCAGCGGCCTTTCCATGGGGGTGGTCGTGGCCGAGGCGGCCAAGCGCAGCGGCAGCCTGATCACGGCCCGGCTGGCGGGCGAGCAGGGGCGGGATGTTTTCGCGTTGCCCGGACCTGCCGGACAGGCGGCGTTTACGGGATGCCACAGCCTGATTCGCGAGGGAGCTGTCCTGGCCGATTCCGGCGAGGACGTATTGCGTGAGCTTCGCTATCAGTTCGGCCCGGAGTTGAACGGATTGCCGCGTTCGGAACCGAAAGGCGGGGAGAGGCGGATCGAGCGGATCCAGGCGGCGTCGCTGCCCCCGGAGCGCGCCGCCGCGTTCGGCGACGAACGGCCGCAGGGGCCGGCTCCCCTGCCTTCCGAGCGTTTATCCGCGCCTGCTCCCGACCCTGACTCCGATCCCGACGGAAGGGCGGTCTGGGATCGGCTCGGCAGGGACCGCGTGCACATCGACGAATTGACTCGCGGACTCGGATGGGAAAGCGCCCGCGTCAGTCAGACCCTGCTTTTGCTGGAAATGTCCGGCGCCGTGCGCCAATGGCCTGGGATGCGTTATTCGCGGTCCTGAAGATGGCGGCCTAGGGCGGGAAAAAGGGCTCCGAATTCGGTTTCGGAGCCCTTTCGCGTTTCAGGATAAGCCCAGAACTTTGGGATTCAGGCAGGTGGGCGGCTTCTGGCCGGAAAGCATGGCCAGCAGGTTGCGCGCGGCCAGATCGGCCATGGCCTCGCGCGAGGAGCGCGTTGCCGAGCCCACATGGGGCAGCAGCACGGCGTTGGACAGGGCGGCAAGGCCTTCGGCCATGCGCGGCTCGTTTTCATACACGTCGAGTCCTGCGGCGGCGATCTCGCCGCTGCGCAGCGCCCGCACCAGATCGTCTTCCTTGATCACCGGACCGCGCGCCGTATTCACGAGCACGGCGGAGTTCTTCATTTTGCGGAAGGCGTCCATGTCGAACAGGTGCCGCGTGTCCGGCGTGAGCGGGCAGTGGACGCTCACGAAGTCCGACTCCGCGAGCAGCCTGTCGAAGGGGACGCACTCCGCGCCGAGCGTGTCGTCCAGGGCGGGATTTCGGCGGCCCGAAGGGGATTCGAGGTAGAGCACGCGCATGTCGAACCCGCGCGACATCATGGCCGTGGCCGTGCCGATGCGGCCCGCGCCCACGATGCCCAGGGTCTTGCCGGAGACGTCCGCGCCGATGAATTGCAGCGGTCCCCAGCCCGGCCAGAGTCCGGAACGCATCACGCCGTCGGTTTCCACCACGCGCCGCGCCGCCGCGAAGATCAGCGCCCAGGCCAGCTCCGCCGTGGCCTTGGTCAGCACGTCCGGGGTGTTGGAGACGGGAATGCCGCGCCGGGTGGCTTCGGCCACGTCGATGTTGTCGTAGCCCACGGCGTAGTTGGCGTAGCCCCGCAGCCGGGAGGCCGCGTCGAAGAATTCCGCGTCGATGCGGTCGCTGAGCAGGCCGATGACGCCGTCCGCTTCCCGCACCGCCAGAAGCAGCTCCTGGCGGGTCAGGGGGCGGTCCTGGTCGCTGACGCGGACCTTGGCCCGGCTCCGCAGCAGTTCCAGGCCGTTTTCAGGGATCTTTCTCGTGACGAAGACGTTCGGCAGGGTCATCTTTGCTCCAGTTTATTCCGGTTCGACCAAAAAAATCTTTTCCAGCAGCACGCGCCCTCCCTGGGAGATGCGCAGGAGCCACTGTCCGGGCACGGCGGCCTGTTCCTTCGTGAGCCTGTGCCAGAGGGCCTCTTCGGCCCCGATGCGCGTGTGGTGCGTCTTGGCGATGCGCGGGCGCGGCGAGCCGTCCTCGGCTCCGCGCGCAGGACGGAAGCTGATGACGGTCTGGTAGGCGACGTCCGCCCCGTCCTTGCTACCGGTCAGGCGGAAGGTCACGCCGAAGGCCAGGCCTTCGCGGCCGGGGATCCGCTCTGTGCGCTGGGCTATGCGGACTTCTTTTCCGGCCAGCCCGTCTCCGCTGGCCAGGATGCCGTGATCGATGAGATCCAATTGGACCAGCGAAGCCGCCCCGGCCGCCGCAGCGCCGGAAAGTGCGGCGAGCAGCAGCAGAGTGGAAAGCATTGCGCGCATGACGTCCTCCTTTTTGGGTGAGGGCATCGTAGGACGCCGGGGCCGCGAGATCAAGACTCTTTGCCATTCGGAGCCGAACGTGGCATGTTCGCGCGTCCGTCCTGGACGGAGAAAACACCCGTGAGGTAGACATGGACTGGAAACTTTTTTTGTCCGCGTTCGGCACGCTTTTTCTGGCCGAGCTGGGAGACAAGACGCAGCTCGCCTGCGTGCTCATGGCCGCGCGTACGGAAAAGCCCTGGGCCGTATTTTTCGGGGCCTCTCTGGCCTTGGTTTTGGTCAGTTTCCTTGGGGTCATGTTCGCCCAGCTGATCTGCAACTATGTGCCCCAGAACCTGATCAAGAAGGTCGCTGCCGTCGGCTTCGTGGTCATGGGCGGCCTGATCTGGTTCGATAAGCTTTAGCCATCCGAAGAAAAAAGGGATTGCCCTGAACCCGCAGATTCCCTATTCTCGGCTTCACTACCCAAAGGCCCAGAACGATGCAGAAGATCCCGCTCAAGCTCGCCAAACCAGGCATGATCCTGGCCCGATCGGTCACCCGTGAGAACGGCATCACCGTCGTGGCCGAGGGATTCGAATTGACCGAATCGCTGATCCGGCGTCTGGAGGGCATGAAGATCGAGCGCGTCGTGGTCAAGGGGAACCCCGTGCGCATGGATGGCGGCGGCACCACCGCCTTCGACGAGCGCCTCGCCCGGCTGGACCATCTTTTCCGGGCCTATGAGAAGGATCAGTGGATGCGCAAGGTCAAGGCGTTCCTGGCCAATTATTTCCGTCTCAAGGCGGCTGCCCAGGCCGCGGCCGAGGCTGCCGAGCGGGAAGCGCTCGACGCTGCCGATGCCGAGTCCGGAGAGGAGCAGTAAGCCATGCAGGAAGACCTTCAGACGCTCGTCAAGGGACAGGTGCTCGCCGTCAAGGATCTCCCGACCCTGCCCGGCGTGCTCGACGAGGTGACCAAGCTCGTGCAGGATCCGGATTCCTCCACGGAGCAGATTTCCAAGGCCATCTCGCGCGACCAGGTGCTCTCCGCGAAAGTGCTGAAGATGGTCAACTCCCCGGTCTACGGATTTCCCGGCCGGATCAGCTCCATCCAGCACGCCCTGGTGCTGCTCGGCTTCAACGTCATTCGCGGCATCATCATATCCACTTCGGTCTTCGACATCATGCAGGCGGCCATGAAGGGACTCTGGCAGCACAGCCTCGGCTGCGCCACGGCCTGCGGCATCGTGGCCCGCCGGGCGGGATACGAGGAGCCGGAGGAATTCGCCGTGGCCGGACTGCTGCACGACCTGGGCAAGGTCGTGGCCGCCGTGCAGCTGCCGGAAATGCTCGAACGCATCTCCGAAACCGTGCGCACCCGGGACATTTCCTTCTACCAGGCCGAGAAGGAAATCATGGGCTTCGGGCACGACCGCATCAATTCCTGGCTGGGGCGGCACTGGCGGCTGCCCGCCAACCTGCGCGAGGCCATGGCCTGGCACCACAAGCCGGAATCGGCGCAGAACTATCCGGAAATCACCGCCGCCGTGCATGTCAGCGATTTTCTGGTCCGGGCCTTCGAGTTCGGCAACGCGGGCGACGACCACATCTCCTACCTTTCGCCCAAGGCCGTGAACACCCTGGGCCTGCGCATGGCCGACCTGGAACGGATCATGGACGAGCTGGCCGAGAGTTTCCTGGACATCTCGGAATTGACTTTTTGACCCCGGCGCAGCCGTTCTTTTTGACCGCACCCCGGACACGGTGCTAGTAATCACTTATGGATGCGCGCGTCTCCCCCTGTTATTTCAATCATCCCCAACGAATCTTCCTCGTCACGGTCGATTCGGAGCTGCTGCGTCTGCTGGAGCAGCTCTGGTGGCCCGGCTGCATGGAGTTCGTGCATTTCAGCCGCGCCACGGACGCCCTGGAGATGCTCTTTGAAAACCCGCCGGACCTGCTGCTCGCGGACCAGCGTCTGCCGGACATGACCGGGGCGCAGCTCGCCAACCTGGTCAAGGCCGAGAACGTCTATCGCCAATTGCCCGTGATCCTCTGCCTCGACCACGAGGACATGGAATATCCCTGGGACTGGAACGAAGTGGAGGTGGACGATTTTCTTTTTCGCCCCTTCATGGCCGCCGAGGCGCGCGACCGCATCAATCTGACGCTCTTGCGCGCCCTGCGCGCCCTGGATGCCAACCCCCTTTCCAAGCTGCCCGGCAACACGAGCATCATCCAGCGCACCCAGGATCTCGTGGAGCGCAAGGAGGCCTTCGCCCTGGGATACGTGGACCTGGACCACTTCAAGTCCTTCAACGACAAGTACGGCTTTTCGCGCGGGGACGAAGTCCTGATGATGACCGCGCGGCTGATCGTGAACACCGTGCGGGACGTGGTGCGGGACAAGCGCGAACTCTCCTTCGTGGGGCACGTCGGCGGCGACGACTTCGTGTTCATCGTGGCCGAAAAGCGTGCCGAGGAGGTCTGCCGCCGGATCATCGCGGCCTTCGACGGCATCGTTCGCGGGTTTTATGACCAGGCCGACCGCAAGGAGGGCGGCATCCGCTCCACGGACCGCAAGGGCAATGCCTGCTATTTCCCGTTCATGGCCGTTTCCATTGCCGTGGTCCTGAACCACGGCGGCAAGCTCAAGCATGCGGGCGAAGCCGCCACCATCGCCGCCGGGCTGAAGAAGAAGGCCAAGGAAAATCCAGGGAGCAGCTATGTCATCGACCAGCGCAGGGCCTGAGCGCGGCACGGGCGGCCTTTCCGAAGTCGCGCGCGGCTTCATCGCCTGGCTCGGCGTGGAGAAGGGCTATTCTCCGGCCACCTTGCGCAGCTATCGCACCGATCTCGTCCAGTTCGAAGAGTACCTCCGCAGCGTCGGGCTCGACCTGGACCGCTTCGACGAAGTGCGTAAGGACCATGTCCGCGGCCTGCTGGCCCGGCTCCACCGGCAAGGCGTGAAAAAGAGTTCCGTCAGCCGCAAGCTTTCCTCCCTGCGCGCCTTTTTCCGCTACCTCGACGGCCAGGGCGTGCTCGCGGCCGATCCCACGCAGGGAGTCCGCAACCCCAAGCAGGAGCGCCACCATCCCCGCGCCCTGAACGTGGATCAGGCCGTGTCCGTGGTCGACGCTCCCGTGCCGGAAGACGCCGAGGGCCTGCGCGACCTGGCTCTGGCGGAACTGCTCTACGGATCCGGCCTGCGCATCAGCGAGGCGCTGGGCCTGGACGTGGACGACGTGGACCCCGGTTCGGGCATGATCCGGGTCATGGGCAAGGGCTCCAAGGAACGGCTCAGCCCGCTTGGCGACGCCAGCGCCGAAAGGTTGCGCGCCTGGCTGCGCCGTCGGCATGAGCTTGTCGCCGACCCGGCGGAACGGGCTCTTTTTCTCGGCGCGCGCGGCGGGCGCCTGAACCGCAGGCAGGCGGCGCGCATCGTGGCCTCCCTGGCCAAGGCCGCGGGATTGCCCCAAAGCGTGCACCCGCACATGCTGCGCGGCAGCTTCGCCAGCCATATGCTTCAGGCCGGAGCCGACCTGCGGGACGTGCAGGAGCTGCTCGGCCATGAGCGCATCTCCACGACCCAGCGGTACACGAGTCTGGACTTGCAGCACGTCATGAGGGTATACGACCGGGCGCACCCGTTGTCCGGGAGCGAAACGGACCGGCCCGGCGACCCTGACGGTCAGGGCGGCGGCTCCGTTGACGAACGTCCCGGAAAGGGCGGCAAGACCCCTGAGAAAAAAGGAGAATAAGATGTCCAACCCCATGGTTTTGATGGAAACGTCCCACGGCGATATCCTCATCGAGCTTTTTGAGGACAAGGCCCCCAAGACGGTGGCCAACTTTCTGCGCTATGTGGACGAGGAATTTTACGACGGCCTGATCTTTCACCGCGTCATCAACGGATTCATGATCCAGGGCGGCGGCATGAACGTGATGATGAAGGAGAAGGAAACCCATGAACCCATCGAGAACGAGGCCAATAACGGCCTGAAGAACGAGCTGGGCACCCTGGCCATGGCCCGGACCCAGGCTCCGCACTCCGCCTCCAGCCAGTTCTTCATCAACGTCAAGGACAACGCCTTCCTGGACTTCAAGAGCGAGACCCCCGAAGGCTGGGGATATTGCGTCTTCGGCAAGGTCGCCGAGGGCATGGAGACCGTGGACAAGATCAAGAAGGTCCGCACCAAGACCGTGGGCTACCACGCCGACGTTCCCGTGGACCTGGTGACCATCAATTCGGCGCGTCGCTTCGAGGTCTAGCCTCGGAAAACGCTTTCCGATCGAGGGAGAGGCCCGGCGCTCAGGCGGCGGGCCTTTTTCTTTCGCGCAAAAAAAGCCCCCTGCGGACAGGGGGCTTTGCGTACGGGAGCTTGGAGCGCCGTGTTATTCGGTGTCGGACTGGAGCCGGTCCGGCATGCAGTCCTGCAAGGTGTTGCTGACCTTTTCCTGGACCTGCGTCAGGTACTGGCGGGCGTTTTCCTTGCGTCGGACAGCCCCTTCCTGGACCTGCGTCAGGTACAGCTTCGCGCCTTCCTTGCAGCGGGCGGCGTTGCCGTGCATCTGCTCCAGGTACTGCCTGGCGCTCTGGGTGCGGCGGGCCGCCTCTTCCTGGGCCTGCTCCAGATATTTGCGCGCGCTGAGCTTGCAGCGGGCCGCATTGCCCTGCAACTGCTCCAGGCAGTGCCTGGCGTTTTCCACATAGCGGGCGGTCCGGCTGGCGCTGTAGCGGCAGGCTTCTTCCGAAAGCGAGGCGAAGAGTTCCTTGACCGTGACGATCTTGTCCACGAGGTAGGCGTTGGCCCCGGCAAAGGCGAAGCCGTGCTTGAGAATGCCGCGCTTGGCGTTCATCAGCGCCTTGGCGATGCAGTAGGGGCCTTCTTCCTGCGGGCAGGAGGCCAGGCACTTGTAGGGGCATTTGTGCGGCTTGAGCTGGCCGCTTTGGACCTTGTCCAGGAATGCGTTGCCCACGGCGCGTCCGGGCAGGCCAACCGGGCTCTGGATGACGCGGATGTCTTCCTTCTTGGCGTTGACGAAGGCCATCTTGAACTCGATGTCCGCGTCGCATTCCTCGGTGGCCACGAAGCGGGTGCCCATCTGCACGCCCGCGGCGCCCATCTCCAGGAAGCGTACGATGTCCGCTCCGGAATAGACGCCACCGGCCGCGATGACCGGGATGGGACGTTTGGCGATGGTCTCGAACTCGCGCACCGCCTCGATGGTCTGGGGCACGATCTTTTCAAGGGCGTATTCGGGATCGTCCAGCTGCTCGCGCTTGAAGCCGAGGTGGCCGCCGGCCTTGGGGCCTTCGACGACGAAGGCGTCCGGCAGGCGGTTGAAGCGCTTGAGCCACTTCTTGCAGATCAAGGTGGCGGCGCGGCCGGAGGAGACGATGGGCACGAGTTTGGTGTGGATTTTGCCCTTGAGTTCTTCGGGCAGGTGCGCGGGCATGTCCAGGGGCAGCCCGGCCCCGGCGATGATCACGTCGATGCCCTCGCGCACGGACGTGCGCACGAGCTCGGCGAAGTTGGTCAATGCGCACATGATGTTCACGCCGAGGACGCCGTTGGTCATTTCGCGCGCCTTGCGGATTTCCTTTTTCAGGGCGCGCAGGTCGGCTTCTTCGGGGTTGGTGGCGCGGTCGGGCTCGTACATGCCGATCATGGGGGTGGCGATGACGCCGACTCCGCCCTGGTTGGCGACAGCGGACGCCAACCCGGAAAGGGAGATGCCGACGCCCATGCCGCCCTGAATGATGGGCAGCCGGGCTACGAGATCGCCGATGTGCAGGCTGGGAAGGCTCATGAATCAATTCTCCGTGTAAGGTTGCTCGAAACGCCTTTCAGGCTGTTTGCGGGTGAGTGAATACCCGCTTGTCCTGATTCAGGCAAGAAATTTTTCCGCGACCATCTCGGCAAAGGCCAGCGAGCTGGTGAAGGCCGGGGAGATGGCGTTGAGAACGTGCACGCCCGAACCTTTCTTCTCCACGACGAAATCCATGACCATCTCGTTGGTCCTGGTGTCCACCAGCTGGGGCCGGATGCCCACTTTGGGCGAATTCTCGAGCCATTCCGGCTCCAGTTGTCGCACCAGCTTGCGGGCGTCGTTGAAAAAGGCCTGAAAGAAATATTTGCGCGGCTCGGTCAAGGCTACGGATCGGAACTTCGGATTGCGGAAGAAGAGCACCGCGTCTCTCCAGGCTATGGGCAGGGCTTCGGCGTCGATGCCTTTCAGTACACCGTAGTTTTCCCTGCCGAAAGCCGGAATGGCCGTGGGGCCGATGTAGGCGTCGCCGTGTACCGAGCGGGTGAAGTGGACGCCGAGGAACGGGTTGCGGATGTCCGGCACGGGATAAATGTTACCCTGCACCAAATGAGCGTGTTCCGCTTTTAGTTTTTTGTAAAGTCCTTTGAACGGGACGAGCTGATATCCTTGACCGGCTCCGTAGTACCGGGCGACCTTGTCGCTGTGGGCGCCCGCCGCGTTGACGAGCGTATCGTAGGCCACCCGGCCCCGTGTGGTGCGCATGGCGCGCGGACCAAGGGCGGAGAGAAAGGCCGCCCCGAAGAGGAAGCGCACCTTGCCGCTTTGGCCGAGTTCGCGGGTCAGGCTGCGCAAGACTTCCTTGGGGTCCACCTGGGCGGTCTGGGGCGAATAGAGCGCCTGTCCCGCCGTGCGGGCGTTGGGTTCCAGGACGGCGAGCTGCCTCGCGTCGATGAGTTCCACCGCGGCTCCGTTGGCCAGGGCGCGCTTGTGCAGTTCCAGCAGGGCGGGAATTTCCGAATCGGAGCGGGCCACGATGACCTTGCCCCGCTTGAGGATAGCCAGGCCCCGCTCCTCGCAGTAGTCGCGCATGGCCAGGTTGCCCTTGAGGCAAAGGCGGGCGCGGGTGCTGCCCGGCGCGTAGTAGATTCCCGCGTGGAGCACGCCGGAGTTGCGCCCGGAGGCGTGCAGGCCCTGCTCGCCCTCCTTGTCCACCACGAGAATGTCCTTCGCGCCGCGCCGCACCAGTTCGCGGGCCAGGGTCAGCCCGACGATGCCCGCTCCGAGAATGACGATTTCAGCGGCGTGGTCGTGCGCCGTCATGTTGTTCTTCATCTTCCTTCTATTTTTTTTCCGCGCTTGTTCAGGGAATATGGAGCATCTCCAGGCCGGTAGCCGGGTCGATCCTGCGGCGCATGTTCAGGTCGAGCAGTTCCAGGATGACCACTTCGGCCACGCCCCAGACGTCGATGCCGGGGCGGATGCAGCCGGTGCGGGCCACGCCGCCGCGACCGAGGGAGGTGTGCATGTGCAGGCGGGGGGAGCCTTCCGCGTTGGGGAAGAGCGTGCCCACGGCGGCGGCTTCGTGCACGCCCTGGATTTCGTGGAGCATGGGCACCGGGGGCAGCTGGTCGCCGCTCTCCGCGGTGTCTTCCGGTCCCACCACGAGATTGCCGCAGCCGATGCCGCCGAGCAGCCAGCAGGCAGCGCTGGCGATGTCGTGCTCTTGGGCGAATTTTTCCACGGTGTCCGGCATGCGGTCCCCGCTTTCAAGACGGAGCACGAAGACCCGGCCCGTGCGTCCCTCGGCGTATTTCATATCCTTTCTCCTAACAAGTCGCCTGATTTCATGATGTTGGGGCTTGTGCGGCTATTTGCCGCAGGGCCCGCGATAATCGCAAAAATCACAGTGGCGTCCTTCCACCGGGAAGAAGCTCGGACATCCGACCAGATGGGCGGCCACGGCCCGAAGCAGGAGGGAGCACTGTTCCCGCACCGCTTCCAGACGTTCTTCCGGCGTCCATTTCTCGGGGAAGAGACAGCATTCCCTGCCGTCCTTGGCGAGCTGCACCCAGGCGGCATCATACGGGGACTCGCCCCGGTCGTCCAGGTACATCCGCAGGTAGGCGGGGAGCTGAATGCCGCGCGCGGAGCGTTGCAGGTCCGGGAGCAGCGCGCGGTCCGCCGGGTCGGCCAGGTCGATTCGCCGCCAGAGCTCGTCGTCGTCCCAGAACCCCCGGCGCGGGCGTTTCACCCCGCCGGTCTTGTAGTCGAGAATGACGACCCCTTCGGCTCGGCGGTCCACGCGGTCCAGCTGGCCTTTCAGGCGGATGGTCCTTCCGTCCAGGTCGATGCGGCCCTGGGCCGGGCGTTCCAGTTCGAGAATCCTGGTCTTGCCCTGGCTGGCGAGAAATTGGCGCAGGCGCAGGGTGCCCGCTTCCAGCAGCGCTCGGCGCGAATCCAGGGGCATGCGCGGGAAAAACGCGCTCTGCGACAGGCCCGTTTCAAAGAGACGCGCCAGCTCGGCGGCGTCCAGGCTCGAAACGTCCACCTCGCCGACCTGCGCGTCCAGATGGGGCAGAAGGAAATCCCGCAGGGCCTCGTGGACCACGGTTCCGAACTCGGCGCGGTCGCCGTCCTCGTCCATTTCCTCCAGAGGCCGCAGCGGCGTCATGTACTGATAGAAGAAGAGCTTGGGACAGAGCAGATACCGCTCCAGCTGCGACGGACTGAGACCCTTCTCGTCCAGCCGGGTTTCCAGCAGGGCCTGGAGCGCGGGCGTGCGGCGGATCTCCGCCAGCCCGTGGCGCACGGGATCGGAACGGAAGCGGATCGCCGTCAGGGGCGGTCCGTCTCCCGGCTCCACGAGCTTGCCCAGCTCCTTTTCCTTTTCCCAAAGCAGCTGCTCCACGTAGCGGGAGCGGACGCTCTTGCCTTCCAGCGCGCCGGGCTGCACGCCGCTTTGATAGAGCAGGACCGCCTGGCTCGATCCCATGATCAGCCGATGGAAGTTGTACGCGGAGACGTTGTCCCGCTCGCGAGCGTCCGGCAGGCCGAGCAGGTGGCGCAGCGGATCGGGCAGGAGCGGATCCACCGGACTGGAGCCGGGCAGACGTTCCTCCACCGCGTCGAGCACGAACAGGCGGCGGAAGCGCAGGAGCCGCGTTTCCAAAACGCCCATGACCTGAAGCCCGGTCAGGGGTTCGGCCTCGAAGGAGACGCGCTCCGCGCGGCAGATCTGGCGAAAGAGGGCGAAGAGCGTTCCGCTGCCCAGGGGCTCGCGGCTCAGGGCCGTGTCCAGCAGTTGCGGAATCACGCTCGTGAGCAGGCGGGCCAGGTATTCCGCGTCCGTGACGTAGGATTTCCAGAGATGTTTTCCGGCGCGCAGGAGCAGGCCTGCCAGCCGTTGCAGGGCCTCGGCCAGGTCGGCGAGCGTTTCGACCCGGCCGAAGCCGGTGAGGCAGGCGTCCAGAAGCTCGCGGCGCAGGGCTTCCACCGCTGCGGCCTCCGCTCCCTGAAGGCGGTCGAGGGGGGCTTCCCCGTACGGCGGAATCCATTGCGTCGGATCCTGCATGGGTTCGTCCGAGCGGATGGCGTTCTCCAGCCAGAAAAGCACCTGCCGCAGGCCGGGGCCTTTTGTCTCTCCTGCGCCGCCTTCCGCGCGGAGCATCTTCAGATAGGGATGCCGCACCAGCTCCACGAGATCTCGCCAGTAGTAGCGTCCCTGGGCATCGCGGTTTTCCCGGCAGCGCAGCACGGTTTCCACGAGCTGGTAGAGAGCGGTTCGTTCCAGGGGGTAGCCCATGGAGACGTTGACTTCCTTGTGCTCCGGAAGGTGGTGCAGCACGGGCAGAAGCGCGCCCTCGTCCGGGAGGACGATGGAGGTGTCCGCCGCGTCCGGGTCGCGGAGCAGTTCGGCGCGCAGCGCCGAGAGCTGGGAATGGAGGTCGAAGCCTTCCACGAAGGATATTTCCGGCGCGCGCTCGCGGGGGGGCTGCTCGCCGTGGAGTTCGGCGCGGGCGCTCCAATCCCGCAGCCAGGCGCGGTGTTCCGCCGTGCAGGGATGGGCCGGGCCGCCCAGGGCCAGCGCCGGATCGGAGTGCCAGAAGACATGCAGGCGGTCGCGCTCCCAGAGGGTGCGGAAAATGGCGTCTTCTGCGCCGGAAAGAGCGTAGAATCCCGCGCAGACCACTTCCCTCCGGTCACGCCCCCGGCGGTCGGTCAGGATTTCTTCCAGCGCCGCGTCCGCATTCCCGGCCAGGCGTTCCATGACCCGGCGGCAATCCAGTCCCGGAGTGGACCAGCCGCGTTCCTCCAGGCCGTGGAGATATTCGCGGTGGAAGGCGTCCAGATGTTCGAGCAGGGCGGCGGCCCAGTCGATGACCTCGCCTTCGAGGTGGCGCAGGTCGCCGGGCTCGATGCCCTGGCGCAGGAGTTCTTCGAGCAGGGAGGCCAGCCGCAGCCCCCAGGGCAGAAACCGTTCGCGCTCCAGGGGCAGCTCGGCCAGCAGGCCGCCTTGGTCCGAGCGAAGACGCACGGCGATGTCGTAGAGCAGGGCGGCCTGGTCCAGCTTGCGGGCGGGCTTGAGCGGTTTGGCTTCCAGCCCCCGGCGCAGCTTGGCGACGAGTTCTTCGAAGGAAAGCATCTCCGGCAGCATGCGCGGGCGGTCAAGGCCCGGCTCCGTGGCGAAGAAGCGCTTGAGATAGAGAGCTGGCCGTCGATGCGGGAAGACCACGCTGACGTTGCGGGGGTCGCGGTCCGCGAGGAACAGCCCGATCTCGCGGATGAAGTCTCCTCGCCAGTCCACGAGATGAAAGGTGCGGTTATTCTGCATGCTGGTGCCCCCCTCGCGGTGCGGATCGGGTCACCGCTTCGGTCTCGCGCAGGTCGAGGTAGACCAGCAGCCCGCGCACCGGAACCTGGGGTTCCCAGGCCGCGAGCATTTCCAGATAGGCCGCGAGCTGGATCGCATGGGCCGGGTCGCGCTGTCCGGTCTTGAATTCGAGAACCACTGTTTCGGCGGCCCCGAAGTGCACGAGATCGGGCCGCTTGATCCGAGTGGCGTCCTCGCCGTCTCCCGCGGCCACCATGTCCGGTTCGCGCAGCCCCTCGGCCAGGGCCGTGCGCAGCTCCGGCCTGGAGAGCGCCCAAAGCGCCATTTCGCGCACGTCCTTGAGCAGGGCTTCGCGCTCTTCCGGCGGGACGGCCGCCAGGATGGGGAACTGGAACTGCGCCTCTTCCGCCGCATGCCGGGCGGCGAGGGCGAGGGTCGTTTCGTCATCCCGGTCGTGAAGCCGCAGCAGCTCCATGGTCTTGTGGGCCACGTCGCCGCGCAGCCGGGCCGAAAGATCGGCCACTTCGCGCTCCATGTGGCGGTAGACGCGCAGCCGGGCCTGCCAGGAGGGCGGGCGCTCGTCCGCATCGCCCCCGACAGCGCCGTTGTCGGGATTGTCGGCGGGAGGAATGTCCTTGCCGGGCGCGGCCTCCGGCGACGCGCTCCCGCCGGGTTCCGCAACGTCTTGGCCTTCGGCGTCGGGCGGTCGTTGCGTGGGCTCGGCTCGCTCCGCAGCCGCGTCCGGTTCCGTGCCGTACTCGAAGATGTCCGTGTCTTCGGGGAGGGCCACGGCCAGCTCGATGGCGTCCGTGGCCGGGCTCTTCTGGCGGGGGCGCTCCTGCGGAAAATAGGCGTAGAGCTCTTCGCGCGCGCGGGTCCAGGTCACGTAGAGCAGGTGCAGGTCTTCCAGGGTCCGCCGCCGGAGTTCGGCCTGGTATTCCGGACCGAGGGCGGCGATCATGCGCGTGAGCATCCGCCGGCCGTAGAGGTCCACCTCGGCCAGGTCCGGGGACGCGGGCCAGGGCCAGTACAGGAACGGGGCGAAGACGACCGGATATTCAAGGCCTTTGGATTTGTGGATGGTCATGATCCGCACCGCGTCCACGTTTTCGGGCAGGGGGACTTTTTCCTCGCCGCTGCTCTGCTTCCAGAAATCGAGAAATGCGGAAAGAGAACCCATGCCGCGTTCGCCCGCCCTGTGGACCACCTCCTGGAAGCGGCGCACGTAGAGCTCCGCTCCGGGCGCGCGCTCCAAGACGCGGAAGAAAGACAGCATTTCGGCTACGAGGTCATAAGGCGTGAGCAGGCCGGATTTGCGGGCGAAGGGTTGAATCTGATCCTGCCAAAAATCCGGGAAGGCCCTGCGCAGGGCCTTCCAGAGCGGGAGCCGCACGGCCTCGCCGCTCAACCCGGCCAGCCATTCCTGCATGGCTTCCGGGCTGGGACCGATCCCTTCCGGGCGAAGCTCCGCGCCGAGCAGAAATTCGGCCAGGGAGAGCGCGTCGTCCGGCCTTTCCAGAAAATTGAGCAGGGCCACGAGCTGGCGCACCACGGGATGGCGGTCCAGTTGCAGGCTGTTCTCCGTGATGACGGGCACTCCGGCGGCCACGAGACGATCGCAGACCAGGGCGGCGTGGGCATGGGAGCGTACCAGCACGGCCACGTCCCCCCAGGGACGGCGCGGGCGCACGTTTTTCAGCAGCCGCTGGGTCATGGCTTCAAGAGCCTGCTGCTCCAGCTCCTCGCGGTCGTCCGCGCCGGGCAGGCGCTCCACGCGCACGTAGCCGCCGCGTTTCCTCGCTTCCATCTCGCCCGTGTCCGCGTTTACGGGCATGGACTGGTGCGCGTCGCGGAATTCGCCGGAAAGGGCGCGGGCCAGCGCGGCCACGTTCTCGGCCTCGGCATCGCGGCCCAGGCAGCGCGCAGCCAGCATGGCGTTGAGGTCTTCATCCGCCAGCCGCGTGAAGAAAAAATTGTTGAAGGCCACCACGCGGTCCAGGCTGCGCCAGTTGTGCGGCAGGAGGTCCGCTTCGTTGATCTCGGCCACTTCGGCAAGTCCCGGCTGGACGCGGATTTCGTCGAAGAGGCTCGCGTCGCCGCCTCTCCAGCCGTAGATGGCCTGCTTGATGTCGCCCACGTAGAAAAGGCTGCCGCCCTTGGCCAGACATTCCTCGGCCAGCGGAGTGACTGCGGCCCACTGGTCGCGGCTGGTGTCCTGAAATTCGTCCACGAGCAGGTGGTGCAGCCGCCCGCCCAGGCGGCAGAAAGCGTCTGGAGCGCCGCCGCCTTCCTCAAGCTGCCTGCGGACCATGCGCGGCAGGCCTAGTCCGAGGATTTGGCCCCGGTCGCGTTCGATGCGTTCCAGCTCTCCGGCGAGGCGCTCGGCCAGCAGCACGCAGGGCGCGAGTTTGTATGCCCCGCCGATGATGGCGTTTTCGCGCTGATAGCGGGCCAAGGTTTCCTTGAGCCGGAAGTAGAGAATGTCGTCCTCTTCGGCGACCAGAGGCTTGGAGGCTTTGAGCATCCCGTCCGCGAGGCTTTCCTTGCTTGCGTAGGCGCTGGAGGGCGGCTCGTGAAAAAGCTGCGTCGAACGGCATTTTCCCAGAAAATTCTGAAAGTTCTTGCTGCATTGGAGCTTTTTGGACTCGACACGTCTCTCCACGGCCTCGGCCGCGCGCTGGAACGAGCCGTGGGATTTGGTCAGCAGCTCGGCCAGCTCGTTCTGGTCCGTGCAGAATCCGCCTTCCGAAGCGCGCAGGTGGCGCATGATCTTGCGCAGTCGTTCGCGGATCTTGTCCGCCACCCAGAATCCCTCGGACTGTTCCTGGCGGAGCAGGGTTTCCAGGGCCTTTTCGAGCAGTTCCCGTTCCTGCGAGCCTTCTTCCAGGCAGGCCGCCTGGAAGCGCTCCAGCACCGCGTCGAAGAGTTCCTCGTCTTCGAAGACCAGTTCGAAGTCCGGGGGCACGCCCGCGTCCAGGGCGAACATGCGCAGCAGCAGGTTGAGCAGGCTGTCGATGGTCCGGATGTTCAGTTGCTGGTAGCGGCGCAGAATGCGCTCCAGCATTTCCTGGGCGCGCCTTGGGGACCAGTCCGCGCGCTGGCCGTCCTGGAGGTCCAGGGCCGTGCGCTTGAGCGAGCCCACGACGCGTTCCTTCATCTCTGCGGCGGCCTTGTTCGTGAAGGTCACGGCCAGGATTTCCGGCCAGGAATGCCCGGCGGGAGCCGCCCGGCGGCAGACGTAGCCCGGCTCTGTCTCGTTGGCTCCGCCCAGCAGGTCGAGAAAACGCCGGGTCAGGCTGAAGGTCTTGCCGGAGCCTGCCGAGGCCTTGAGCTGCTTCAGTTCGGAGCTCACGTCTCTTCTCCCCCGATCTGATCGGTCACGGTCCGGTCCGGGGACTGGGTCGAGCCGCCGCGCAGGCCGCCGCCCACCACCAGGAACACGGCGCCGATGATCAGCGCGCTGCCCGCATAGCCCCAGACGCCGAAACGTTCGGCAAAGAAAATATAGGCCAGCACCGCCGCCACCAGGGGCTCGAAGGTTGCCAGCACCGCCGCCCGCGTGGCTTCCAGGCGCTTCAGCCCAGCATAGTAGGCCGAGAAGGCGCCGTAGGACGTCACAGCGGCCAGGACGACCAGGAGCAGCCAGGCCGTGGGCGTCTTGTGGCTGAACTGCACGAAGGGCAGCAGCGTGAGCGCGCCCACGGGCATGGCATAGACGAAGATCGTGGGCGTGGCGTAGCGCGAAAGGTATTTCTTCCCGAAGATGTAATAGAGGGCGTAGGTGAATCCGGAAACGAGGCCGGCAGCCAGTCCGAAGGCGTCGAGCCGGATTCCGCCGCCGTCGCCGAAAAGCTGCGGCCCGAGGCTGATCAGGCTCACCCCCGCGATGGTCATGAACACGCAGGCCAGCTTGAGCGGGGTCAGCTGCTCGCGGAGCACCAGCCAGGAGAGCAGCGCGACCCAAGCCGGGGCCGTGTAGAGCAGCACCGCGGCCAGGGCCACGCCCGCCTCGCTGATGGCGACCTGATACGCGCCGTAGAACACGGAGATGCAGACCAGCCCGAAGAGCAGGAGAGGCATCGCGTCGCGCGGCGAAACCCGGACCTGCCGTTTGCGCGCGGCGTGGGCCAGGAAGAAGACCCAGCCGAACACGGCGCGCCAGAACGCCGTTTCCAGCGGGCCGACGCCCTCGGCGAAGATGAACGTGGAGATGAGTCCGATCAGCCCCCACATGAAGGCCGCCGCGAGGACGTACAGGCAACCGCGCAGGTTCACGAATGCTCCCTAGAGTTCCAGCTTGATGCCGAGGTTCTGTCGTACGGCCTTTTCGTGGATCAGGGCGGCGGTCATGATGTCGTGGCTGGCGATGCCCATGAGCACCGCGCCGCGCAGCCCCTCGCGGACGCCCTCGCGCAGGCCGGAGCAGATCTCGCCCATGTCCGCGTAGATGCCGCCGGCGTCGGGGTAGCCGTTCTGGAAGTAGCCGCCCTGGTTCTGGGTCCAGAGATACTGGTTGCGGTTGTCCACGGTGAAGTTTTCGGCAAAGACGTCCGCCTGGAACGCGGAGTCGTAGTCAACGGAAATGGCCAGGACGCTCTCCTTGAGCCAGTTGCGGGGAATGAAGCGTTCCGGGGCTTCCACGATGGGCGTGCAGGTCACGACCACGTCGGCTCCGGTGACGCAGGGCAGCACGTCCTTGCAGGGCACGAACTCCACGTCGGGCAGCTTGGCCTGCATCTCGGCGATGAAGCGCTCGGCCTGGGCCGGGAAAACGTCGAAGACCTGGGCGCGGTTCAGCTTGGGAAAGACCTCGGCCATGGCCAGGAGGTTGACCCGGCCCTGCACGCCGAGGCCGACCACGGATACGGTTTCCGAGTCCGGATCGCCGAAGTGGCGGGCATAGACTCCGGAGGCCGCTCCGGTGCGCCAGGCCGTGATCCAGGCCGCGTCCATGAGCGCCTTGACGATGCCGGTTTCGGGGTCGAGCAGGCAGAAGATGCCCGTGATGTAGGGCAGGCCTTTTTTCTGGTTGCGCGGGTATCCGGACACGCATTTCACGCCGCAGGCGTCGATGTCGCCGCCCACGTGGCAGGGCATGGCGTGGACGAAGCAGTCTTCGCGCGGGTGCACGCCGATCTTGGCGGGCATCTCGACCTCGTCCCGGCCCAGAGCCGCGAAACCGTTTTCCACCGCATCCATGACTTCGGGCATGGTGATGCCCAACGAGTCGATTTCTTTCATCGAAAGCCAGAGAACCTCGAAGCTCATGCGTCACCTCCGTTTGGCGTTTCGGTCGGAACCCCGGCAAGGCGCGGCCCGTCCTTGGCACGATGCGGAAAACGTCCGTTAAAGGGTTTCAGTAATAGGCCTTTTGCCGCAGCGCGTAAAGCCTTCTTGCATGCGCGGGCCAGGGGCGTTACCAAAACGGGATGAAGAAAAGCACCCTGATATCCGGCGCACGAGCCGGGCAACGGCTGGATCGCGCCCTGGAGGAACTGCTGCCAGAATCGGGATTGCGGGCGCGGCGTCGGATGATCGAATCCGGCCGGGTCTTGCTGGATGGAACGGCGTTCGGCCCGGCCTGCAAGGTGCGGCTGGGGCAACGCCTCGAAGTGCTTGAGATCGGCCCGGATCGCGGCGACGCGCCGCAAGAGAAACGCATTGTCCTGGTGGCGCGGCAGGGAGATTTCGCCGCCGTGCGCAAGCCCGCGGGGCTGCATTCCGCCGCCCTGGCAGGGGGAGGGGGAGCCAGCGCCGAGGAGCAGCTTCCGGGAATTTTTGCGGGAGAGGCGCCCCTGCTGCTGAACCGTCTGGACCAGGGCACGTCGGGACTGCTGCTGGTGGGACTCGCGCCGGACGCCGAGGCGCGCTTTCGGGCGCTGGAGGCCGAAGGCCGTGTGGAAAAGGAATACCGGGCCGTGGCCCTGGGAGAGGTCGAAGGCGCGGTGCTGAAAAACCGGCTGGACACGGCGGACCGCAAGCGCACTCGCGTGCTGCGGGAAACGGACCCGGACCCGGCCCGGTGGACCAGGGTGGAGCCGCTGGGCGGTTTCGGACGTGCGCCGAAAACAGGGGAGGCGGCTGCGGGGGCGGAACTCACGCTGCTGCGGGTCGTGATCCGCAGGGGCGCGCGGCACCAGATCCGCGCACATCTCGCTGGGATCGGGCATCCTCTGCTGGGCGACGCGCTCTACGGCGGTCCTGCGGCGGGCAGACTGCATCTGCACCACCGGCGCATGCGCTTCGAGGACGGGCAGGGCGTGTTCGAGGCGGTTTTCGAGCCGGACTGGTAAAGCGAAAAGCGGGCCGAGGCCCGCTTTTTCATTTGCCTGCCCGCAAGGGGCCGAAAGAGCGCGAATGCTTCGGATCAGGTGTCCACGAGTCCGTTTTCCTTGGGATCCACATACAGATAGCGTTTGATCTTCTGGGTCGGAGTCTTCTCGAACGGTTCGGGATGCTCGATGATCTTGATGATCCTGGCGAAGGAGGAAACCATGCCGTTGACCTCCTGACGCAGGGCCTCCAGCCGTTCCTGGAGCTTGTCGCGGACTTCGGACTCGATCATCTTCTGGAAGCCGTGGAGCTTGTCGAGCAGCTCGTAGTCGAGGTGCACGCGGGCCGTGAGCTTGCCCTCGTGGCTGTAGACGAGTGATTCCAGGACGTATTCCTTCTCGTTCAGCAGCGCCTCGATTTCCTCGGGGTAGATGTTTTCCCCGCTGGCGCCGATGACCACGTTCTTGCAGCGGCCCTTGATGTAGAGGAAGCCGTCCTTGTCCTGGATGCCGAGGTCGCCGGTCTTGAGCCAGCCGTCCCGAAAGACTTCCCTGGTCAGGTGCGGAGCCTTGAAGTAGCCCTGCATGACGACGGGGCCGCGGACCAGGATTTCTCCCTCCCCGGTTTCCGGGTGGGGGTTGATGATTTTGATCTCCACGCCGGGGATGGGATAGCCGCAGGCGCGGAAGCGCACTTCCCTGGGGTCCGCGCCTGTGACCATGGGGGCCGTCTCGGTCATGCCGTAGCCCACGGAATAGGGAAAGCCGCCGTTGAAGAGAAAGCGCTCCACTTCGGGCGAAAGAGGCGCGCCGCCGATGCACATGCACCGGATGGCTCCGCCGAAGCTGTTGATCAGCTTTTTGCAGGCCATGCGGTGCAGGGCCTTTTCCGTGGTTTTGAATTTGGTCAGCCCGCGCATGAGGCTGCTGGAGCGCAGTTTGGGCTGGATCTTGTTCTTGAAGATCTTTTCGATGATCAGCGGCACCACGAGCAGGAACGTGGGCTTGACCTTTTCCAGCGCGGGCAGGAGCGTGCGCGGGGTCGGCGGCTTTTGCAGGTAGTGCACGCTCGCGCCGTAGAAGAGGGGAATGACCAGTCCGAGGGTGCACTCGTAGGTGTGGGCCAGGGGCAGCACGGAAACCATGCGCTCTTCCGGGGTGAACTCCACGAGGTCCGCCGTGGTCTGGGCGTCGTAGACGATGTTCTTGTGCGAGAGCATCACGCCCTTGGAGTGGCCCGTGGTGCCCGACGTATAAATGATGGAAGCGAGGTCGTCCTCGTCGATGTCGGGCTGCCTGCGGTCGAGCCGTTCCATGGCGTACTGGCGCAGGCGGTCGAGCTGGGCCCGGCCCGCGCGCACCTTCTCGCGGATGCGTTCGCGCACGTCCGTGCCCTGAAAGACATGCAGATCCTCCATCCGAATGACCGATTCGAGATCCGGGAATTCCACGTCTTCGAGCTTGCCCATGAGCTTCTCGGACACGAAGATGGCCTTGGCCTCGCTGTGCAGGAGAATGTGCTGCACGGCGCTGTCGTGGAAGTCCGGCAGGATGGGCACGACCACCGCGCCCATGGTGGTCACCGCGAAATAGGCCACGCCCCAGTTGGGCATGTTCGTGCTCAGGATGGCCACGCGGTCGCCGGGGCGGACGCCGCGCTGGTGGAGCAGTCCGGAAAGCGCCCGGACCTGCTCGGCGAACTCGCCGTAGGTCATGGGCTCGCCGTCCACGAACGACAAGGCGGGACGGTCGGTGAACAAGCGCTCACTCCGGTCCAGAACCGCCTTCAAGGTCAGCTTGTCGAGTGCTTCCATCTGGTCGGTCCTCATGGGGTCAGGAGAGCAGGGCCTTTGCGAAGTCGCGTCCGTCAAAGGGACGAAGATCTTCCATCTTTTCGCCCAGTCCCACATAGGTGATCGGAACGTTGAACTGGAGCGCCACAGCCACGACGACGCCGCCCTTGGCCGTGCCGTCCAGTTTCGTCAGGATCAATTCGTCCACGCCCACGGCCTCGTGAAAGAGCTTGGTCTGGGAGAGGGCGTTCTGGCCCGTGGTCGCGTCGATGACGAGCACGCTGCGGTGCGGCGCGCCGGGGTGCTTCTTGCCGACCACCCGTTTGATCTTTTCCAGCTCTTCCATGAGGTTCGCCTTGGTATGCAGGCGGCCCGCAGTGTCCAGCAAGAGCAGATCATACCCGCCGGCCAGGGCCATGTCCATGGCCTCGAAGGCCACGGCGGCCGGGTCGGAATTGGCGGCCTTGGCGAAAAATCCGGCGCCCACGCGATTCGCCCAGACTTCCAGCTGCTCGATGGCCGCGGCCCGGAAGGTGTCTCCCGCGGCGATGAGCACCTTCTTGCCCTGCATCTGGGCGCGGTGGGCCAGTTTGGCGATGGTCGTGGTCTTGCCCACGCCGTTCACGCCGATCATCATGACCACTTCGGGCGGGTTCACGGCCTGGATGCGCTTGGGAGCCTTGAAGATCGACTCCAGTTCGGCCTTGAGCAGGTCGCGGAACCTGTCCGTTTCCTTGACGCCTTCCTTGCGGGCGCGGCTCTTGAGATTTTCCATGAGCATCTGGGCGGCCTCGAAGCCCACGTCCGCCATGATCAGGATTTCCTCAAGCTCTTCCCAGAAGGCTTCGTCCATCTCGCCGTGCCCGGCGATCAGGGAGTCGATGCGCTTGGTGATCTGTTCCTTGGTCTTGGAGATGCCTTCGGAGAGCTTCAGGAAGAGACGGTCGCGCTCGTCTTCCTCGTCTTCCAGATCCAGGGCCAGGGCCAGGCGGTATTGCAGCTCGGAGCGGAAGTCCCGGAGCTTGACGTAGCCCATGCCCTCAAGCCAGGCGTTGAAGCGGGAGACGAATTCCTCCGCTTCCTGCGTCGGCGCGTCCAGGGCCTCGAAGAGAAAGAGCAGGCGTTCGTCAAGAACCGGACCTCTTTCCTCCACTCCCTGGACAATGGCGTCGAGCCATTGCGAGAGCCGGGGCTCTGCCTGGCGCAGGGCCAGGGTCAGCTCTTCGCGCCATTTGCCGTCGTCCTCGGGGCGAGGGGGCTCGGCGGCCGGCTGCCGTTGTCCGGCCGGGGCGCCGTCTCCCTGCCAGATTTGCTTCAGTTTCGAAAAAAAGCCCATGCGCTCTCCTTGCGTCGGACCGAAGTCCTGTAAATGAGTCGGGGTGGTTGTAGCCCAGGTGCGTCCGCTGCGCAAGATTGTTGCCATTTCGATTCAGCGGCGATACAACCCCGCGCATGAAGCGAGTTAAAATTGTTGACGTCCTGGCTGCGGACGCGGTCCTGGGCGAAATCGTCGTCAAAGGCTGGGTCCGCACGAAGCGCGACTCCAAGGGCTTCTCCTTTCTCGAAATCAATGACGGATCCTGCCTGAACAACGTGCAGGCCGTCATCGACCATACCCCCGAGATCGTGGCGGAGCTGGAAAAAATCAATACCGGGGCTGCGGTCGCCGTTTCTGGAGAAATGGTTGAAAGTCCCGGCAAGGGCCAGAAATGGGAAGTCCGGGCCAAAACCGTCCGGATGGTCGGCTTTGCCGACGCCGAGGCCTTTCCGCTCCAGAAGAAACGGCATTCCGACGAGTTCCTGCGTTCCATCGCCCACCTGCGGCCGCGCACGAACAAGTTCGGCGCTATGTTCCGCATTCGTTCGGAGGCGGCGCAGGCGATCCACGAGTTCTACCGCGAGCGGGGCTTCCGGTACGTGCACACCCCGATCCTGACCGGATCGGACTGCGAGGGCGCGGGCGAGATGTTCCGCGTGACCACGCTGGAGCCGGGCGCGAAAAGCATCGAAGAGGATTTCTTCGGCAAGCAGGCCGCCCTGACCGTCTCCGGGCAGCTCGAGGCCGAGCTGATGGCCCTGGCCCTGGGCGACGTGTACACCTTCGGCCCCACCTTCCGCGCCGAGAATTCGAACACCCCGCGCCACGTGGCCGAGTTCTGGATGATCGAGCCTGAAATGGCCTTTGCCGATCTTGAGGACGACATGGAACTGGCCGAGGCCATGACCAAGGGCGTGATCCGCAAGGTGCTGGAAAAATGCGCGGACGACGTGGACCTCTTCGCCAAGTGGGTGGACAAGGAGCTCATGTCCACGCTGACCACCATTCTGGACCACGATTTCGTGCGCCTGCCGTATAAGGAAGCGGTCGCGATTCTCCAGAAATGCGGCAAGGATTTCGAGTATCCCGTCACCTTCGGCACGGACCTCCAGACCGAGCACGAGCGCTACCTCTCCGAGGAGAAATTCAAGCGCCCCGTCATCGTCTACAATTATCCGCGCTCCATCAAGCCGTTCTACATGCGCTGCAACGACGACAACGAAACCGTGGCCGCCATGGACGTGCTCGTGCCGCGCATCGGCGAGCTGATCGGCGGCTCCCAGCGCGAGGAGCGCCTGGACGTGCTCGAGGCGCGCATGGACGAGATGGACCTGAACAAGGAAGACTACTGGTGGTATCTGGATACCCGCCGTTTCGGCTCCGCGCCGCACGCGGGCTTCGGCATGGGCTTCGAGCGGCTGCTCATGCTCATCACCGGCATCACCAACATCCGTGACGTGATTCCCTTCCCGCGCACGCCGAGACATCTCGAATTTTAGGCGCTTTTCCCGATGAAATAACGCAAGGCCCGGTCATCCGGGCCTTTTTCGTTTCCGCGTTCTGCGCCTTTCGCGGGGAGGGGGCGCGGGGTTTCCGCGTTGGGGAGCGGGATGTCCGCCCGCCGGAGCGGTCCTTTTTCATTTCAGGGCGATGAACACGTCCGTGATCAGTTCTTCCGGCGGCGTGTCGCCGGGGGTGTTCCGATAGACCTCGATGGATGCCGATTCGCGCAGCTCGCGGCCCGACTGCGGCAGCCAGCCGCCCACGAAGCGGTTGTAGAGATCCTGAAGCCCCTCATAGGGACCGACGAGGCGGCTGACCGCCCAATCGCCGCCGAAGACCTCCTGGATGCCCACCGGACCTTCGGCCTCCACGTGGTCCGGCACCGTCAGGCAGGCGTCGTAGCGGATTTTTTCCGGGGCGGTGATCTGCGGATCGTCGTGGCAGACGCCCAGGAAGAGGGTGTCCGGCCCGAAGAGGCCTTTGGCTCCGGCCCAGCCGCAAAGCGCCTCCCAGACTTTTTCCACTCCGAAGTACGGCCCCACGCGGCGCATATAGGCTACGCGCCGGGGCGGCATGGTCACGATTTCCACGTTCATCGGCAAACTCCTTGTTCGGATGTTCAGGCCGGGACGATCGCCGTCCGGCAGGTAGTGCACGCCCGAAGGGGATTCCGGGTAGAGCCGCTTGCGGGAGTCCCGGCGATATTCGGACGGAGGCGCGCCGAACATGCGCCGGAAGCTGCGCGAATATGCTTCCGGCGTTTCGTAGCCCGCGTCCAGGGCGATGCGCGTCACGCTTTGTTCCGAAACGAGCAGCATCAGGGCCGAGCGTTCCAGCCGCAGCCGCCGGACATGCTCGCCCAGGGATTCGCCGAGCATTCCCTTGAAGAAACGGTGAAAGTGCGCCGATGAAAAACAGGCCAGCCGGGCCAGTTCTTCCACATTGATCTCCCGGTCCAGGTTGTCCTGGATGTGTCGGAGCACTTTCAGAATCCGTTCCTGGTAGCTGCTTTCCGTGCTTTCGCGCATGCGTCTTCCTCCTTGCGTGCCGAACTTCTAGAACATCTTCGCTGAGGTCGCCTGACCGTTTTTAGCATTTTCGCCTCCGCCGCGGCCAGTGGCGGGTCGGTTGACAATTGCGGCGGGATGAGCCTAACAATCAAACTGTCTGACAATTAAACATGTGGTCCGCGCCGGTGCGGGCAGCAAGGAGAGCGCATGGCGCTGAACGTCGTGAAATTGAAGAACAACCGCATGTATCAGCATGTGGTCTCCCAGGTCGAGGAGGCCTTGGTCCGGGGCGAACTGCGTCCCGGCGACGCGCTGCCTTCCGAAATGAAGCTGGCAGAGATGTTCGAGACGAGCCGGGGCACGGTGCGTGAGGCGCTGCGCGTTCTGGAGGAGAAGGGGCTGGTGGACATCCGCGTGGGCGTGGGCGGCGGAGCCGTTGTCCGCGAGCCGGACATGGACAAGATCGGCGAGCGCCTGGACCTGCTCGTGCGGCTCGGCCGGGTCGGCTACGACCATATGGGCGAGTTCCGCGAGTCCGTGGAAGGAATCGTCGCGGCGCTGGCCGCCGAGCGTGTCGACGCGGGCAAGGCCGCTTTGCTTCGCGCCAAGGTTGCCGAGGCCCGCGCCGCTCTCGACGGCGGCGACGCCGAGGGATTTCTGCGCGGCGATGTTGCCGTTCACCTGGCCATCGCCGAAACGGCCGAAAACCCGCTTTTTCTGGCCGTGCTGCGCATGGTCCACGAAAACATTCTCGGCGCTTTCGAGCAGTTCAGCCTCAGCGGGAGCGAGACTCTGGAAGAAAACTGTCGCGACCTGGAGGGCCTCGTGGAGGCCGTTGTCCAGGGCCGGGGGGAGGACGCCGCCCGCAAGGCGCGCGAGCACGTCCGCAAATACAACACGACCATGAAGGCGCAGCACGAGCAGCGCGAGGAAAGGAGGAATCAGAAATGAAGCCGCAGGATTACATCGCTCTGGAAAACGAGTACGGAGCGCACAACTACAAGCCGCTGGACGTGGTCCTGAACCGGGGCGAGGGCGTCTGGGTCTGGGACGTGGACGGCAATCGCTACATGGACTGCCTTTCCGCATATTCCGCGGTGAACCAGGGGCACTGCCATCCGCGCATTCTGGAGGCCATGCGCGAGCAGGCCGGAAAGTTGACCCTGACTTCGCGGGCCTTCCGCAACGACCAGCTCGGCCCCTTCTACAACGAGCTGTGCGCCCTGACCAATTCGCACAAGGTGCTGCCCATGAACTCCGGGGCCGAGGCCGTGGAGACCGCCATCAAGGCCGTGCGCAAATGGGGCTACCTGGAGAAGGGCGTGCCCGAAGACAAGGCCGAGATCATCGTCTGCCGCGACAATTTCCACGGCAGGACCATCTCCATCATCAGCTTCAGCACGGACCCGACCTCCACGTCGGGATTCGGGCCGTTCACGCCGGGCTTCAAGGTCGTGCCTTTCGGCGATGCCGATGCCTTCGAGGCGGCCATCACCGAAAATACCGTGGCTCTCCTGGTGGAACCCATCCAGGGCGAAGCCGGGGTCATCATCCCGCCGGGCGGATACCTGCGCCGGGTGCGCGAGATCTGCGACGAGCGCGGCATCCAGCTGATCCTGGATGAGATCCAGACCGGGCTGGGCCGCACGGGCAAGCTCCTGGCCGAGGAGCACGAGGGCATCGAGGCGGACATCACGCTCATCGGCAAGGCCCTTTCCGGCGGCTTCTATCCCGTGTCCGCAGTGCTTTCCAATACCGAGGTGCTCGGCGTGCTGCGTCCGGGCGAGCACGGTTCCACCTTCGGCGGCAATCCCCTGGCCTGCGCCGTGGCCCGCACGGCGTTGAAGGTGCTCGTGGAGGAAAAGCTGGTGGAGAACGCCGAGAAGATGGGCGAACGCTTCATGGCCGGGCTTCGGTCCATGGAGAATCCGCTCATCCGCGAGGTGCGCGGGCGCGGCCTGCTCATCGGCGTGGAGTTCAAGCCCGAGGCGGGCGGCGCGCGTCAATATTGCCTGAAGCTCAAGGACGCGGGCCTGCTCTGCAAGGAGACGCACGACAACATCATCCGCTTCGCCCCTCCGCTGGTGATTACGCCGGAACAGGTGGACTGGGCCTTGGAGCGCATCGTCCCCATTCTCAGCAAATAGAAACCAGGGGCGGCCCGGAAGGATCCGAGGCCGCCCGTTTCGGAACGCAAGGGAGAAGAAGGCAATGGTCGAGAACGTCATCGTCATGGGCGCCGCCGGGCGCGATTTCCATAATTTCAACGTCTATTTCCGTGGCAACGAGCGCTACAACGTGGTTTGCTTCACCGCCACCCAGATACCCAACATCGACGGGCGCAAATATCCCGCGCAACTCGCCGGACCGAAATATCCGGACGGAATACCCATTTATCCGGATGCCCGTCTGGCGGATCTCATCCGGGAGCACAAGGTCGATCTGGTGGTTTTCTCCTATTCGGACATCCCCCACGTGGAGGTCATGCACAAGGCGTCCATCGCCACGGCCTGCGGCGCGGACTTCATGATCGCGGGCGCGCCCTACACCATGCTGGAGTCCAGCAAGCCCGTGGTCTCCGTCTGCGCGGTGCGCACCGGCTGCGGCAAGTCCCAGACCAGCCGCGAGGTCATGCGCGTGCTCCAGGGCATGGACAAGCGCGTTGTGGCCGTGCGCCATCCCATGCCCTACGGCGATCTCGTCAAGCAGGAGGTCCAGCGTTTCGCCGAGCTGAAGGACATGGACCTGCACGAATGCACCATCGAGGAGCGCGAAGAATACGAACCCGTGGTGCGCATGGGCGCCGTGATCTATGCGGGAGTGGACTACGAAAAGATCCTGCGCCGCGCCGAAGCCGAGGCGGACGTCGTTGTCTGGGACGGCGGCAACAACGACACGCCGTTCTACAAGCCGGACGTGAACATCGTGGTCTTCGACCCCCACCGGGCCGGGCACGAGCTGACCTACCATCCGGGCGAGACGAACATGCGCCTGTGCGACGTGGCCGTGATCAACAAGGTGGACAGCGCGGACCCGGCCAAGGTCGAGCAGGTCCGCCGGACCATCGCCGAATGCAACCCCGAAGCCGAGATCATTCTGGCCGAGTCCGAAGTGCTTGTGGACGATGCCGCGCTGATCAAGGGCAAGCGCGTGCTCGTGGTCGAAGACGGACCGACCCTGACCCACGGCGAAATGAAGTACGGGGCGGGCGTCATCGCCGCGCAGCGGGGCAATGCCGCGGAGATCGTGGACCCGCGCCCGTTCCTCAAGGGCTCTCTCGCGGAAACCTTCAAGAAGTATCCGGACATCGGCAAGGTGCTCCCGGCCATGGGGTATTCTCCGGCGCAGGTTCGCGACCTGGAGGCGACCATCAACGCTTGCGAATGCGACGCCGTGGTTTCGGCCACGCCCATCGACATTACGGAGCTGCTAACCGTCAACAAGCCCCTGGCGCGCGTTTCCTACGAATATAAGGATCACGGCGAACCGACTCTGGCCCAGGCGCTGAAGCGCCGGCTCGGAAGCTGAGCAGGCCCATGACACCCCGGAACAAGCCCATTCTCCTCGTCGCCCTGGGCGGCAACGCGCTGATCAGAAAGGGCCAGGAAGGCTCCATTCGCCAGCAGTTCGAGAACCTTCGCCTGCCCATGCGGCAGATCGCCGGTCTGTCCCTGGACTGGCGGGTGATCATCACCCACGGCAACGGTCCGCAGGTGGGCGATCTGCTGCTGCAGCAGGAGTGCTGCGACAAGGTTCCCAAGCTGCCGCTGGAGATATTGGTCGCGCAGACCGAAGGGCAGATCGGCTACATGATCGAATCCACCCTGGACCAGGCGCTCTCGGAATTGAACGTCGCGTATCGCCCCTTGGTGAGCATGCTCACGTATGTTGTGGTTGACCGCGATGATCCGGCCCTGCGGGAGCCGACCAAGCCCATCGGCCCCGTGCTGGCTCCTCCGGAGGCGGCCGAGCCTGTGGCGGGCTATCCCGTGCGGAACACGGCCAAAGGCTGGCGGCGCGTGGTGGGCTCTCCGGAACCCGTGACCATTGTGGAGCGGCGTGAGATCGGCCAGCTCGTGGACCTGGATTTCATCGTGATCTGTTGCGGAGGCGGGGGAATACCCGTGATCCGCGAGGGACGCGGGTTCAACGGCGTGGACGCGGTCATCGACAAGGATCTGGCCAGCTCGCTGCTCGCCCGCGAGGTGGGCGCGGACCTGCTGGTCATGGCCACGGACGTAGAAGGAGCCATGATCCATTACGGCAAGCCGGAACAGCAAGTGCTTGGCGAAATCACGATCCACGAGCTGTCGAAGCGCATGGAGGAGGGGCATTTCCCTGCGGGAAGCATGCTGCCCAAGGTTCGCGCCGGGCGGCGTTTCGCCTTGGCCACGGGCAAGACCGCGGTGATCTGTTCCATAGAGAACATCGAGGAGGCGGTTTCCGGGCGAGCCGGAACGCGCATCGTCACGGGCTAGGCGGCGTGCCGCCCCGTGCTCTGCGCTCAAGGCAGCTTCAGGGCCATGGGCGTGAAGCGGATGCCGTTATGGAGCTGCTCCTGATCCGTGGGCAGAAATCCGAAGCGGAGATAGGCGCCCACGGCATTGGGCGAAGCGTTCACCGTGATCTGGGCCAGGCTGGGATTCACCTGCCGGCAGAGGTCGGCGCAGGTCCGGACCAGCAGCCTGCCGATGCCGGAGCAGCGGCGATCGTCGCGTACGAAGAGCATGCAGATATGGTTGTGGTCGCGGACTTCGGCGACCCCGGCCAAGTCGTCGCCAATCCGGGCCGCCAGAAAGACGTGGCCCTGGTTGCGGCGTTCCTGCGCGCTTTCATCGGTGGTAAAGGAGCTGAATTCCTGTATTCCGGCAGGGGAGAATTCCGGGGCCACATGCCGCTGAAAGACCTCCCGGACGAGACGCATGGCCTGGGGCAGGTCTTCCGGGGGGAGCGGTCGGATCATGGGTTCGTTCATGCGCTACTCCTTGGGTGTGAGCCTGGATACGGTAGAAGCCGTCCGGCTCGAATGCAAGAGGTGTAGATAGGCAGGCGATTCGGAGATAGGCGGGCGAGCGGAGCGGTACGGAATGGATTTGCAGCTCGCAGGGGCGGAGAGTGACGCCGAGGGATGAAAAAAAAGTTTTCAGTATTATCCTGCGATTTCAGTGTGTTGTGCAAAAATTGTGTTTGAGCAGTAAAAAACCGCTTGACCGGCGGGAGCGGATTGCATAGACACACCCCTCGCCGCTGATGCGGAGCGAAACGGAGTCCTTGGAGCGAAAGCTCCGAGAAAAAAGATGCAGAAAGCGCTTGACTCCGGACGGACGGAAGCCTAAACAGCTCGTCCGCCGCAAAAGTGGGGGAGTTTGGGAGTCTTCGGAGCGGATGCTTCGAAAAAAAAGTGCAGAAAGCGCTTGACTCCGAAAAGGCGAAAGCCTAGAAAGCTCCTCCGCTGCACGCGAAAGGGTTTTCGGAGTCTCGGAGCAAAC